>JBBPZA010000065.1:0-28788 GCA_038199375.1 Solirubrobacterales bacterium
GAACGCCTCCCTGAGACTTCCGAGGCGATGGTCAAGTGGGCCATGATCGGCCTGATGACCCGACGACTGGCACCCGGGCCAGGCCGCCAACCCTGGAGCACCCCACCCACCGCATGAACCCCTTCTCAAACACGCTCTTAGGGTCGTCGTCATGTCCTACCTGCGCCGCATCTCCACCCGCCGAATCTTCGCTCTCTGCGCCGCCGTGCTGATCGCCGCCGGCACGGTGACGGCGATCGCGCTCGCCACGGGGAACGACGGCCCGAGGCCGCCGCGCAAGCCGCTGGCACAGGCGGTGCGCGACGCGCTCACGGCGCCTGCGCCACCGGGTGTCAGCGCGCGCATCGAGTTCAAGAACCGGCTCATCGACGCGGCCAGCCTCCAGGGCTCCAACCCGATCCTCACCGGCGCGACCGGCCGGCTGTGGGCGTCCTCCGACCGCGTGCGGCTCGAGCTGCAGGCCTCGCCCGAACGCGGCGGGGGCGATGTCCAGGTCCTGCTCGACGGAGACCGGCTGTCGGTGTACGACAGCGGCTCGAACACCGTCTACCGCGCGGTCCTGAAGGGCGCTGACAGGCCCGAGCCCGCGGAGTCGCCGCCCTCGCTGGCCCGGATCGAGAAGACGCTGGCGCGGCTGGGGCAGAGCGCCACGGTGTCGGGGGCGATTCCCTCCGACGTCGCCGGGCGCCCCGCCTACACCGTCCGCGTCGCCCCGCGCAACGACGGCGGGCTGCTGGGCAGCGTGCGACTCGCCTGGGACTCCGCCCGGGGCGTCCCCCTACGGGCCGCGGTGTACGCCTCGGGCTCCGGCGATCCGGTGCTCGAGCTCGAGGCCACCGACATCGCCTTCGCTCCAGTCGCCGCCTCCGACCTGACCGTCGCCATCCCGTCCGGAGCCAAGACCGTCGACCTCGACCCCGGCTCGAAGGCCGGCACGAAGACGGGCTCGGGAAGGACCGGCGCGAAGACGGACTCGGGCAAGCAGGGCGTGACCGGAGTGGCCGCCGTCGGCGCCAAGCTCGGCTTTCCTCTCACCGCGCCCAAGACGCTGGTCGGGCTGCCGCGCCGGGAGGTTCGCCTCGTCGACCTCGACGGCACCGCGGGCGCCTTGGTGACCTACGGCAAGGGCCTCGGCGGCATCGCCGTGCTCCAGAGCAGGGCCCAGCCCCGGCCGGAAAAGGGCGGGGGCCCGGAAGGCGCGGGGCAGACGCTCCCGAAGATCTCGATCAACGGGGCCTCGGGTGAGGAGCTCGACACCGCCTTGGGGACCGTCGTGCGCTTCCGCCGCGCCGGCGTCGAGTACACCGTCCTCGGGTCGGTGCCCCCCGCGGCGGCCGAGGCCGCGGCGCGCGACCTCTGAGCACGATGGCCTCAGGCGCCCCGATCGAGGTCCGCGGACTCACCAAGCGCTACGGGGAGCTCGTCGCCGTCGACCGGGTCGATCTCACGGTCCAGGCCGGCGACGTGTTCGGTTACCTCGGCCCCAACGGCGCCGGCAAGACGACCTCGCTGCGCATGATGCTCGGGCTGATCCGCCCGACGGAGGGCTCGGTCGCGCTGTTCGGGCGCGATCCTCAGGCGGGAGTGTCCGCGCTGGAAGGCGTGGCCGGCTTCGTGGAGGCCCCGCGCTTCTATCCCTACCTCACCGGCCGGCGCAACCTCGAGCTGTGCGCCGCGCTCGACGGCGCCGGCGCGCCCGGGCGCATCGACGAGGCGCTCGACGTCGTCGAGTTGTCCGACCGGGCCAAGGACCGGGTTGGCGGCTACTCCCACGGTATGCGCCAGCGGCTGGGGATCGCGGCGGCTCTGCTGCGCCGACCGCGCCTCATGCTCCTCGACGAGCCTGCTACCGGCCTGGATCCGGCGGGGATGCGCGACATGCGCCTGCTCATCCGCCGCCTGGCCGACGGCGGCATGACCGTCCTGCTCTCAAGCCACCTGCTGGCCGAGGTCGAGGAGCTCTGCAATCGCGTGGCGATCGTGCGCCGCGGGAGCGTGGCCTACGAGGGCGCCCTCGACGACCTGCGCCGCGAAGCCGGCTCCACGCACAGCCTGCGGACCACCGACGACACCCGCGCGGCCGCGGTGGCCACTGCCCAGACGGGCATCGACAAGGTCTCCACAGCGCCCGGAGGAGGGCTCGCCTTCCGCGCCGCGTCCGAGCGGGCGATCGGCGAGCTGTCGCTTGCACTCACCGAAGCCGGGGCGCTGATCTTCGAGCTCGCGCCGCGGCACGCGACCCTCGAGGACTTGTTCTTCTCCCTGACCGAGAGTGACGGCGCCGCCCCTGTCGACGCCGCCGGCCGTATGGACGGCCCGATGGTCTGGACCGGCGCGGAGCGGGCAGCGTGAAGCCCGGCGTGCTGGCGGTCTACCGCTGGGAGCTGGTCAAGCTGCGCTCCCAGAAGCGGACCTACCTGGGCCTCGGGCTGGCCGCGCGGGTGCCGATCATCTTCTCGATAGCGGTTGCCACCCAGAGCGGCCAGCCCGAGGACGTTGCCTTCGGGCGCTACATCCACCAGACCGGGCTGGCCATCCCGCTCGTTCTGCTCCTCTTCGGCTCGGTCTGGATGTTCCCCCTGATCACCGCTCTGGTGGCGGGCGACATCGTCGCCGCCGAGGACCACAACGGCACGCTCAAGACGATCCTCACCCGCTCGGTCGAGCGCCACCAGATCTTCGCCGCCAAGATCCTCGCCGCGATGAGCTACGCGGTGGCGGCGATCGCCGTGACCGGGGCCGTAGCGGTGGGCGCGGGGTCGCTGGTCTCGGGCTTCAACCCGATCCCCACCCTGTCGGGGACCACGGTCTCGGCCTCGCGCGGACTGCTCCTCGTAGGAGGCAGCCTGCTCGTCTACCTCATGCCGATCCTCGCCATCGCCGCCATCGGGCTGCTCTTCTCGACGGTGTTTCGCAACAGCGCCGCGGCGGTGGTCGGCACGTTGATGGCCTCGCTGCTCCTCCAGCTCGTGGGGATCCTTCCCGGCCTGGACTTCCTGAGCCCCTACCTCCTGAGCACCCAATTCAACGCCTGGCAGGGCCTGCTTCGCCAGCCGGCCGACTGGGCGCCGATCGGACGCGCCGCGTGGGTCTGCTCGCTCTACGGACTGCCCGCCCTGGGAGCCGCCTTCCTGGTCTTCATGCGTCGCGACGTCGCCGGAGGGTGAGGTCGTGCCCGCGATTGCCGGGGGAAAGAAGGTAATGCCCGAGCGCGTACTGGTGGTCGACGACGACACGCCGGTGCGGCGGATGCTCGCCCGCAGCCTGGCGGCCGAGGGCTTCGAGGTGGAGGCGGCGCCCGACGGCGGCGCCGCGATGGCGCTCGCGGAGCGCCGCGCCCCAGATCTCGTGGTGCTCGACGTGAGCATGCCGGGCCTCGACGGGCTGGCGGTCTGCCGGCGCCTGCGGGCCAAGGGCCTGAGCGGCTCGATCCTCATCCTCACCGCACGCGACACCGTGGCCGACCGCGTAACCGGGCTGGAGGCGGGTGCCGACGACTACCTCGTCAAGCCCTTCGCGATGGAAGAGCTCATCGCGCGCCTGCACGCTCTCACGCGCCGGGGGCGCGACGGGAGCGACCGCCTCGCCTTCGCCGACCTCGATCTCGACCTCGCCAGCCGCATCGCCCGTCGCGCAGGGCGAGAGATCCCGCTGACCGCCCGCGAGAGCGCGCTGCTGGAGTTGCTGCTTCGCAACGCGCGCGCCGTCGTGCCGCGCGAGAGGGCGCTCGAGGAGATCTGGCGCGAGGCGGCCGTAGCCAACGTCGTCGACCGCTACGTCATGCGCCTGCGTCGCAAGCTCGGCGAGCCGCCGCTGATCCACACCGTCCGGGGAGTCGGCTTCACACTCCGTGCATGACGCCGCGAACGCTGCGCAGTCGCCTTATGGCCGCCGCCGTGCTGGCCGTGGCGGTCGCCGTCGCCTTCCTGGGGGTGACGGCCCACCTGTTGGTCGCCCACCAGCTGCGCTCCTCGCTCGACCGCAGCCTGCGTCAGCGGGCCACCGACGTCGCGCGGCTGAGCGTCTCGGCGCCCGCTGTGATCAGCTCACCCGGTGCACTCGAGGGATTGGCGTCAGGGCGCCAGCTCTCGGTCGAGGTGCTCGACCGACGGGGGCGCTTCGTAGCGCGCTCGCTGGCCCTCGGGGCCAAGCTCCTCCCGGAGACCGCGGCGGCGCGGATCGCGCTGGCCAGCGGGCGGCCCGGGTTCGCCGACGCGACGCTGGGCGGCGAACCCCTGCGACTCTACGCGGCGCCGCTGCCCACCGACGCCGGACCGGTCGCGGGCGGGGCGGTGCTGGTGGCCTCGAGCACGTCGGACATCGACGACACCCTGCGGCGCCTGCGCCTGCTGCTCGCGCTCTGCGGCCTGCTCGCGGCGGTCATCGGCGGGGCCGCTGCCGCGGCGCTCACCCGTCGCAGCCTCGGCCCGCTGGGCAGGCTCTCCTGCGCCGCCGCGGAGATCGAGCGCAGCGGCGACTCCGCGCGGCGGCTGCCCGAGCCCGCCAGCGGGGACGAGGTCTCAGAGCTTGCCCGCACGCTGAACCGCATGCTCGCCGCGCTCGACGCCTCGCGTCAACGCGAGCGCCGCTTCCTCGCCGACGCCAGCCACGAGCTGCGGACGCCGCTGACCTCGCTGGCCGGCAACGTGGACTCCTGGCCCGCCACGGCGCCAACGCGGAGGTGCTGGGCGACCTGCAGCTCGACAGCCGCCGTCTCCAGCGCCTCGTCTACGACCTGCTCGCGCTGGAGCGCGAGGACGCCGCGCCGGCTCCCCGGCAACCGGTGCGCCTGGATCACATCGTCGCCGAGGCGAGCGCCGGCCGCTCGCGCGCCCGCGCTCAGGCCGGCGAGCCGGTCACGGTCATGGGCGAGCCCGAGGCGCTGCGCCGGGCGCTGGACAACCTGCTCGACAACGCCGAGGTCCACGGTCCGGCGGAGGGCGAGATCGTCGTTGCCCTCCGCCTGGTCGACGGCGAGGCGATGCTCACGGTGAGCGACGAGGGGCCAGGGCTCGACCCGGCCGAGGCCCAGCACGCCTTCGACCGCTTCTGGCGCGGTTCCGAGGCTGCGGGGAAACCGGGCTCGGGCCTGGGTCTCGCCCTGGTCCGCGCGACGGCCCGGCGGCATGCGGGAGAGGCGAGCGTCGCGGGATCGACGGTCACCATCACGCTCCCGGCCATCGGCGGCAGCGCACGACGGACCGACGAGGAGCGCACGCAGCCCGTGCTGTGAGGCCGTTGCTCACATCCGTAATCCGGCCGGGCGGGCACTGGATCGCATACAGGGACAGGATCGGCTCGCGCGCGGACAAGCCAACGCGGGGACGTGGAACCGGACTGGGGGCGCAGTCCTGGACGATCCCTGCCGTCGCGGTTTGGAAGCTGCGTCTGCGCATCGTCCAAAACGAGCGTGTCGGGCGTGGGCACTGAGCTGAGACGCCTCCTTCAACTCCTTGCGTGGACGCTGTAAATAGCGGACGGTCGCCGCGGGCCCGGCACGCTTTGGCGGTTGACTGGCGGTTTGTCGCAGTGGGGCGCGGGTAACGCGCGGCGACGGCTGCGCGCGGGACCGCTGGTTGATCGCGGCCAGGAAGCCCCTCTTGGGGAGCGTCCGTCCGCTGCGTGATCGGTCGTGCTTCTGATTGTTGGCCGACGGTAGAGCCCACCGCCTACCGGCGACCCCTTCCACCGCGGATGGTTGCCGCTCCTTTGAGACGCGTCGGCGGCGCTGCTGGCTGGTTGCGGTGTTTGTGGCGGTAGAGGTCGGCGTCGGCGCGGGCGGTGAGGTCTTTGAGGGTGTCGCCGGGGCGCTAGTGCGGCTAGGCCGACGCTGATCGAGCCGGCTGGCTGGCTGTGGTTGAGGGCGTCTTGGATTTCTTTGACGCGGCGGGTGGCGGGGGCGAGTTGGGTGTTGGTAAATCCGCAGACGAACTCGTCGCCGCCGACGCGGACGATCGGGTCATAGGAGCGCAGGTTGGCTTGGATAGCAACGGCGACGGCCCGCAGCAGCGCATCGCCGGCGGCGTGTCCGTCGCGGTCGTTGACGTCTTTGAGGCCGTTGACATCGATGAAGGCGAGCACGAAGGGCTCGCCCGAGCGATGCGCGCGGTCGATCTCGTGCTGGAGGGTGAGCTTTCCCCGCGAGCGTGTGGGGACGCCGGTGAGATCGTCGATCTGGGCGCGCTGGAGATCAAGGCGCGCCTGCACACGATCGGCGGCTGCCTTTCGCCGGTCGGCGGCTGCCTTTTGCCGGTCGGCCGCCGCCCGCGCGCGATCGGCGGCCGCCTGCGCGCGAAGAGCCGCCACCGATTGCTGGAGAGCCCGGATGGTCTTGCTCGGCGGTCCCCCGTTGGGAATCGACTGGGCGTGGCGCTCGGCGGCGCGGTCGCGCGCTTCAGCGGCGCGGTCGCGCGCCTCGGCTGAGAGATCGCGCAGACGGGCGGTCGCGTCTCGGGCCATCGCTTCTCGACTACGCGCCAACGAGGTTTCCGAGCGCGTCACAGCGGTCGCCGCACGCTCGCTAGATGCCTCGGCACGTTGCACGCGCGAAGCCTCGAAGGCACGCTGCGAGGAGGCCGCTGGGGCGCCGGACTGGTCGCGGTCGGCTGCGGCCTGGTCTCGATCCGAAGCGTGCTGGTCTGAGTCGGCGCCCCGCTGGTCGGCCTCAGCGCCCGCCTCATCAGCCCACGAGGCGCCCTGATCGACATCAGCAGCCGTCTGATCGGAATCGGAAAGTGTCTGGTCCAGTTCTAAGAGCGTCTGCTCGGCCTCGCCCCCGGCCTGCTCGTCGCTCTCGTCGAGGTCGATGTGGCCGGGCGCCCGCGGCAACTCCTGGTCACCCTCGGGCCATTGGCCGTTGCCCGACACGCTCAATGCACCCGCCCCTCAACCCAGACACGCTGCGACTCGCCCATCCAGGCGACCCGCAGCCCGATCAGCGTAAGAGACCGCCGCGAGCGGCCCAGCGCCCGCCCAAAGAGCGTGGAGCGCTCGACAACGCCTCTGCCCTCACGATCTCCAACGCCACAACGCGTCCGATCAGCCAGTACCCGGGATTGGGGCCGGTGAGCCGACCGGACATTCGCCAACAAAAACTTCGCCAACGAGAACCTCATGATCTCTGCGTTAACACGCCAAACTCACCAAAGGTTGGAGACTCGATCACCAATCGGAGGCGGCGCGCCCAGCGATGAGGACACATGGCCCGGGAGCTTTACCCGAAGGGCGCGCAGCTCGCCATGGACGTCGACGTGGCGGGAGGCACTGCGTCAGTCTGCGTCGCCCGCGTCGCTTTTGCCGGAGTCCTTCGCGGGCTTGTCGGGCTTTGCGCTCCCGTCGCTCGCTGGCGCGGGGGCCGGAGTCGGCGTTTGCGATTGGCCGGCAGAGCCGGAGCCCGATCCCTGGCCGCCCGATCCGGAGCCGCCGCCCTTGGAGCCGCCATTGCTAGCGTCGGCCTGGCCGCCGCCCTTCGAACCGCCGGCCCCCTTTGGGCCGCCCTTGGCGCCGCGGCCGCTCGCTCGTTTGCTGCGATCCTTCTTCGAGTTCGTTTGACCGGGCGCGGTGTCGGAGCGGTCGCGCTCCGCCTTCGGGCGCTTGCCTTTCGGCTGCTTGTCGCGCTCCGTGCCGGCCTTGCCGCCGACGGCACGCTGGTCTGAAGCGGCGCTCACATTCTGCTGTGTGCCGTTGCGCCCTGGGGCTGGGGCCGCCCCGGGCGCCCCGAACACGGGAATGGCGCCCGGAGCCCCTCGGCTGACGGGCGGTCGTAGGGCCGCTGCGGGCTGTGGCGCTCTCTCGGTGGTGGGGCGTTCTGCGGTCGAGCGACTCGCGTGCACCGTCGCCACGCCTCCGGCAGTAGCGCCGGCGAGCCCCAACACGGCGAGAACCTTTGCGGCAGTGGCGCCGGCAAGCAGCCCGCCCGCGCCGGTCGCTGCCGCCCCACCCGCGGCGAGACCGCCGCCGGCAGCCGCCCCTCCGGCCAGCCCGCCACCCGCCGCGCCGCCGCCCCCCGCGATCCAGGGAAGCGCGCCGGCCTTGAGGCCCGCGGTCGGAATGACCGGAAGGATCGCCGCCATCGCCCGGCGCTGTCGCTTGACCTCGTCACTGAACTCTCGGCACCCCGCGCAGTCGCTGAGGTGGCGCCTCAGCGCGGCGCGCCGCAACGCGGCGCCGCGCGCCGTGGCGAGCTCCTCGCGCACCTCCGCGCACGGCGTCTCGCGGGCCTGGCGTCCGACGGCGAGCGACTCACGCGCTTGGAAGACGAGCGCCTTGACCTTCTCCTTGCGCACCCCGATCACGGCGGCGATCTCCTCGTGGGAGAGATCGCCGAGCTCGGCGAGGACCAGCGCGCCACGCTGCTCTTCGGGCAGCCGCCGGAGATCGACCAGCAGCTCGCGCAAGTCCTGCCGCCGCTGGACCTGCGCCCCCAGACCCTCGGTCGCGACCTCGAGGACCTCCTGATCGGAGGCCGGGCGCTCGCGCCTGCCTCGGAGGATCGAGAGGCAGCGGTTGCGCGCGACCGCGTAGAGCCAGGGACGCAGCACGATCGGCTTCTCGGAGGCAACGAGGTCTCGGTAGGCGGCCAGGAAGGCGTGCTGGACGGCGTCCTCGGCCTCGTGCGCCGAGCCCAGCATGTGCCGACAGAACGCCAGTATGCCTCGGTGGTGGCGCTCATAGAGCGCCTCGAAGGCAGGCTCGCTGCCGTCGCGGACCAGCGTGACCAAGCGCTCGTCGGGCGCCATGCGCAGCAACCGCGCCGGCATGGGGGCCCTGCTGGACTGCCGTGGCCGTGCCATCGCCGCCATGTCTCCATTATCCCCTCTAACGCTAGCGGCCTACCGGGAGTTGGCCGTTAGGCCGGTCGACGGGAGCGCCCGATCGGCGCCGCATCGCTAACGATAAGTCATCTCAGTAGCGAAGTGTGCGCTCGGCCCGCGGGACGGACATAGGCGGGCGGGTAGACGCTGGGCGTGCATTCGCTTGCGTTCGCCAGGCGGCGGGCGGGAGGCGGACCATGATGAGGATCACGCCGCACGGGCCGCCCGGTTTCGATCTAGGAAAGGGACAGATGCTAGTCCCAACCCCGGGGGTAGCGACTCGCGGCGTGAGGAAGTTCGAAGCGGGCCTGATAGTGCTCGGTGTAGGAGCGGTCCTGCTCCTGATAGGCCTGTTTCTTGGACTGGTATCAGCCAGATCTCAGCGCCTGGGACGTCTTCGAGACTTGGGACCTTGTGCTCGCTGGCGGCGCTCGTCGCGATTGCCGGCTGCATGGGGCATCGGTCGCCCGCGGCCCCGATACCTGGCTGATCGTTCCAGCAGTCGTAGCGGTGGTCGTTGTCGTCGTTTCCCTGGTCAACCATCCTCCGGGCACGGCCGGGACCGGCGACGACCCGATGATCGGCACCTGGCTCGCTCTCGCGGCCTCCGTGCTGATGCTCGCCGGGCTGGTGCTCTCGGTCGCTCGGATCTCGGTGGCCGTAAACCTCGCTGACCAGCCGCCGGGCACGCCCGCGCCAAGTGCGGGGTTTGGCCGCGAGCGGCGTGCCCCCATGCCGCCGCCGAGCGCATCGGCGGCGCCCACAGCACCGCTCGCCGGGGACCCTCGGACCGAGCCACCCCACGCGATCGACAACGATACGCCGCGGTAGCTCGTGTCCGCCAGCCTTGTGGTCAACCCGATTGGGAAGCCCATGCGCACCATCGGAGTCGAGCCGAACCCAGACTGGTCGCGCAACTGTCCTCCGCACGAAGAGGAGCTGATGAGACCGATCGCCCGCGGCGATGAGACCTTGCCTGACTGACTGAGGTGCCGGTCCTCCTGAGTTGAACGTCGAGCCCTTACTGCGCCCGTGCGTCCCCTGGCCGGAGCGCTACCTCGCCGTCAAGACGAAGGCCGCAACGCGCGCCCTCGAGATCCACACCGTGCATGCGCCGCTTAGCCAGCGACCTGTTCTACCTCCTCGGGCCCGCGGACAAGCTCTCCGCCGCGGCGTAGCCGTCGGACTCGATTCGGTCATGAGCGAGCCGTGGGAGTGAGAGGCGAGCGTGGCGGGGTGCATCCTGCCACAGATGGCCTGACCGAAGTCAGCATGACGAGGTCAGGCTCGCCGGCCGGGCGCGAACCCGGCCGGCGAGATCAACCTCCACCGGGGCGTCAATACGTCCGGGCTCTGCGTCCTCCACCGCGGAAGTGCATGGCGAACATGATGAGCGCCAACACGCCCAGCACAAACAGCACGGGATGAACGATCGCCCCACCCGCAATTGCGATCACCAACAATACGGCTCCTACGATCAACCACAGCATGCCTGGACCTCTTCTCTCTGTGCTCGGTCGCTCCGTGACCGTGTTCGCGCGTCCAACCGTGGACATCGCCGTGTGCTTCTCAAACGCGCCGGCCCACCCGTGGTTGGTTGGTCGTGGATTCGAGAGGGGTCGAGAGCGCCGAGACCTCGGGCGTCAGCGGGCTGGCGCGGTTTGTGCAACGCAGCACGTTGACATGGTTCTCGACGACCACGCTGCCTCCCCACACCTCGACAAGCGTGGCAGTGTCGAGCAGTGAGGCGACCAGTCTCCGCGGCTGCTCGGGCGCCGTGGTGCGTTGCCCGGGCGCAAGAGACCTGGACGCGGCCTGCTGAGAGATCCGATGCCCAGACAATGGGCAACGCTCGTTGCGTATGCTCAGACGCGATCTGCGGCTTATGCCGGTTCCAGACCAGCGGCCCCGTGCTCGCTTTCCAGCCGTAGTCGGGCAGCCTCGCGACGAGTCCGCTGACTCGGTTGAGCAGCGCGGCGTCTCGCGGTGCTCGGGGAACGAGCCAAGGAAGCTCCGCCCGCTCCGGCGCGACCCTGGCGCTGCCGAGAGGGCGTCGCTTGCGATCAACATTCACCGACTGCATTGAGCACGTGATGGCGCTCGGCGCAGCGCCTCGGCGGAAAACGGCGAGACAGGTCTCCTGGAGGACGCTCCCTGCGAACACGCCAGAGCGCTGCTCACCAAAAACCAGCCGCGCCAGCGGTGCCTTGTCAGCAACGAGGCTCCGAAGGCGCTGGTAATACGCCCCGCCGAGAAAGCTCGTGGGCAACACCGCGCCGATCAAGCCGCCGGGCGCCCAGTCGGCGGCTGGCACGCCGACGCGTTTCGAGTCTCCGTCCCCCGCGCTGCCCGCCGTCGCGCCCGACAGTGCCGCCACGCGGTAGCATCTCGCCGACAACCAGGGGGGCTGGCGGGTGAGCCGGCTGAGATAGCGCCTGTAGGGAGCAGATCCCGCCCGGTGCAGACCCTTCGAACCTGTGGGGTAATGCCCGCGGAGGGAGCAGACGTGGTCAGGATCGAGGCTCCCGTCGAGGAGCCTCGCGTGCGCGAGGAGCCCGGCGGCCAGCGCGGCGTCGTCGTCGAAGCGGTCACGCGAGCCTTCGTCGGCCGCGACGGGCCGGTCGTCGCGCTGGACGGCATGTCGCTGGTGGCCGCTCCTCGCGAGGTCGTGGCGGTCGTCGGGCCGAGCGGGTGCGGCAAGTCGACCCTGCTCGAGCTCGTCTGCGGCCTGCAGCGCCCCGACACCGGACGGATCGAGGCTGATCCGGCCGTACTCATGCCCCAGCGCGACCTGCTGCTGCCGTGGTGCAGCGCGCTCGACAACGCCGCGCTCGCACTCCGTGCCCGCGGCGTAGGCCGCCAGGAGGCAAGCTCACGCGCGCGGGAGACCTTCAGCGCTGCAGGTCTGGAGGGCTTCGAGCGCGCGTTACCCCACGAGCTGTCGGGCGGCATGCGCCAGCGCGTCGCCTTCGCACGAACGCTCCTGGCCGGAAAACCCGTGCTCGCGCTCGACGAGCCCTTCGGCGCACTCGACGCCCTGACCCGCGAACGGATGCAGGACTGGCTCGCGACAGGGCTCGCCCGCGAGCCTCGCACGGTGCTCCTAGTCACCCACGACGTCGAGGAGGCAGTCGTGCTCGCCGACCGCGTCGTGATCATGTCGCCACGACCGGGTCAGGCCGTGGCGACGCTCGACGTTCCCCTCCCCCGACCCCGCGACCGGACCGACCCGAGCGTGGTGGAGCTCCGCGCGGCGGCAAGGGAGGCGCTGGAATGAGGGTGGCGGGAGGGCGCGAAGCGTCGGGCTCGGGAGGCACGCGCGCAGGCGGAGCCCGACGCGGCGGCGGGCTCCACGCCGCGGCCATTCTCGCCCTCGCCCTCCTGGCCGCCTGGGAGCTCTACGCCCGTTCGGGGGACGTCGACGATCTCATCCTCCCGGCCCCCACCGAGGTCGGCCAGGCGCTGTGGGAGGATCGCGACCTGCTGGCCGACAACTTCGCGGTGACCGCGGGCGAAGTGGTCCTCGGCCTCCTCCTCGCGCTCGCGGCCGCCGCACTGCTCGCCTCGGCGCTCCATTTCTCCACGGCGGTCCGTCGCGCGGTCTACCCGCTGCTGGTCGCCTCCCAGACCGTTCCGATCGTCGTCGTGGCGCCTCTCCTGGTGGTTTGGTTCGGCTACGACCTCGCGCCCAAGCTCGCGATCATCGCGCTGATCTGCTTCTTCCCGATCGTCGTTACGGGGCTCGACGGGCTGGCCGGGATCGACCCCGACCTGCGCAAGCTCATGCGCACGCTCGACGCCGGCCCGTGGCGGACCTTCCGGCTCGTCGAGCTTCCCGCGGCGCTCCCGTCCCTCCTCTCCGGCGCGCGCATCGCGGTCGCGATCGCCGTGATCGGAGCGGTGCTCGCCGAGCAGGCGGGCTCGAGCGAGGGGCTGGGCCACCTCCTCCTTCAGGCGACGCCGCAGCTCGAGACCGCCCGGGCCTACGCGGCCGTCGTCCTCCTCTCCGCCTTCGCCATCGCCCTCTTCGGCGGCCTCTCGCTCCTCGAGCGGCTGGCCCTGCCGTGGGCCCATCGAACCCGAGCCTCAGGAGCGTCCCAGTGATCCGAATCCCCCTCCTTGCCGTCCTCGCCACGACCCTCCTGCTCGCGGTGGCCGCCTGCGGCGAGAAGGAGGAGGACCTGAGTCGCTCCAAGAGCAGCGAGCCCTTCGATCTCGTGCTCGACTACTTCCCCAACGCCGACCACGTCGGGATCTACGCGGCCATCGCGGGCGGCGAGTTCGCGGAGGTCGGCCTCGAGGTGCGCCCACGCACCCCGCCCGACCCCTCCGCGCCACTCAAGCTGCTCGCCGCCGGCAAGGCCGACCTGGCGATCTCCTACGAGCCCGAGCTGCTCCTCGCGCGCGACAAGGGCGCCCCGCTCGTGTCGGTCGGAGCGCTCGTCCAGGCGCCGCTCACGTCGTTGGTGTCCGTCGGGGCGGCGGGGATCAAGAGCCCGGCCGACCTGCGGGGCAAGACCGTCGGCACGTCGGGCATCCCCTACCAGGCGGCCTACCTCGACACGATCCTGCGCCGTGCGGGGGTCCCGCCGGCCTCGGTCAAGCGCGTCGACGTCGGGTTCAACCTCGTGCCCGCGATGCTCTCGCGCAAGGTCGACGCCACGCTGGGCGCCTTCTGGAACTACGAGGGGGTCCAGCTCGCCCAGGAGGGCCGCAGGCCCCGGATCCTGCGCATGGAGCGCCTCGGCGTGCCCACCTACAACGAGCTCGTGCTCGTGGCCCGCCGCGAGGACCTGCGCACGCGCGGGCCAGAGCTCCGGCGCTTCCTCGCCGCCCTGGGCCGGGGCTACGCCCGGGCGCGAGAGAACCCCGGCATGGCCGTCGACGCGCTCGTCGCCGCCAACCGCGACCTCGAGTCAGACCTGCAGCTGGCCAGCGTGAAGGCGACCATGCCCGTCTTCTTCCCGACCGACTCGAGCAAGCCCTTCGGCTGGCAGGACGCTGCGGCCTGGGACGCCTATGGCCGCTGGATGCTCGCCAACGGGCTGCTGAGCAAGCCGCCCGACGCCTCCCGGGCGCTGACCAACGAGTTCCTGCCCGGGGAGGGGCCGTAAAGGCTTCGCGGCCGCTGGTCAGATCGCCGGCAGCGCGTCGGGCGAGATCGCCGCGAGCGCGTGGCGCGCCGCGAGGCCGGCCCACGGCGCGTAGGGCGCGAAGAAGTCGCGCACCTCGTCCTCCTCGACCCGGTCGCGCGGCCGCCCGGTGCGCATGCGCCCCACGAGCTTACGCAAGCCCAGGTCGCCCGCCGGGACCTGGTCCAAGCGCCCCTGGCCGCGCAGCGCGAGCATCTCGACGGTCCACGAGCCGATGCCGGGGATCCGCGCGAGCCGCTGCCACGAGCGCTCGTGGTCAGAGGCATGGAGGTCGGCCCGGCCGCTCGAGACCTCGCGGGCGGCCCGCACGAGCGCCAGCGCGCGGCTCGCGCTCAGCCCGCACGCCTCGAGCTGCGCCGGAGCGGCGGCGGCCAGCGCGGCGGGAGCGGGAACGTCGCGCAGTCCGGTCTCCGTGCAGCGCCGCCCCCAGCGCGCGACGATGCGCCGCTGGATCGCCGCGGCCCGCTCGACCTCGATGAGCTGCTCGCACACCGCCCAGGCGAGCGCCTCGAAGGGCTCTGGTCGCCGGCCCGGGCGCAGGTGCGGAGCCGCGCGGACCGAGCGCCCGATCAGCGGGTCGTGGCGAAAGCGCTCGTGAAAGGGGCGCAGGTCGTCGTCGACTCCGAGCGCGAAGCGCCACCGCTCGAGACCGTACTCCGCCGCCGCCGAAGTCTGCGCGCGCGCGTCGAGCACCACCCGGTCGCCCGCGGGCTGCGCCGCGCGCAGGAGCACCGGCGCACCCTCCACGCTCAACAGCCGGTGGAGCACCCCGCGGCGACAGCGCAGCACCCCGTCCATTCCGGAGAAGCGCTGCAGACGCAGCGGCCAGCGCGGACGCGCCTCCACCCGCACGGTGACGCTCAACCCAGCGCGTGCCGTGCTCAACCGCGGTCGACGAAGGATACGTCGACCAGGAACGAGCGTGACGACAGGATCTTCACGAACTCGCCGCCGGCCCGGCGCGCCCGACGGCGCCGACGCGCGAGCGCCATCGCGCGGTAATGCTTGACCGCGAAGACGGCCGCCGTGCCGGCCGCAAAGCTCGTCGCGCCCACCGCCGCGGCCTGCATGGCCGGGGACACCGCCATCCGCCTCGCGAGCGCGCCACCGCCCTCCGGTTCGCGCTCGATGGCCCGAACCTCGGCGAGGGGAACGGGAAGCTGGTCCGTGGCTTGGGCCATTGGAGCCGGAGGGTACACCCTGGCCAGGCCGCCTCAGGCGGGTGCGGCGCCTTCGGGCATGGCGGGCTCCGCGTCGAGCTCGAAGCGGCGCTCGTACATCCGCAGCCGCTTGACGATCCGGCTGTGCATCGCCTCCATCCCGCGGTTCATGGCGGTGTTGGTCTCCAGGATCCAGCCGGCCTCCCCCTTGTGCATCCCGATGCGCACCCCTACGTCGAAGTTCTCGACGTAGAGGGCGGCCGCCACGCCGGTGTGCTGGTAGTCCGGCTTGACCCCGAGGAAGCCGATCCGGGCTCGATCGATGTAGCGGCTGCGAGAGAGGAAGTGCCACCAGCCCAACGGCAGGAGGCGGCCGTTCATGCGCTTGAGGGCCTGGTTGACGTCGGGGATCGTGATGGCCATGGCCACCGCCTCTCCGGCCCGGTTGCGGGCGATCATGAAGAACTTGCGATCGAAGACGAGCTGAAGCTCCTGCGCGTAATGGTCGAGGTCGGCCTTGCCGTAGGGAACGAAGCCCCAGTTGCGCCGCCACGCGTGGTTGTAGATCTCGGCGAAGAGGTCGAGGTCGCGCCGCAGCCGCCGGCGCGACATCCGCTCGATCGTGATCCCGTGCTTGGGGCCGAGCTGCTCGGCCAGCTCGACGAGCACCGGGAGCATCTCGGCGCGGTCGGCCATGACCAGGCCCCAGAAGTAGAGGTCGACGACCTTCTCGAGGCCCGCGCCCTCGCACAGCGCGCGGTAGTAGGGCGGGTGCCAGGGCTGCTTGACGATCGGCAGCTGGCCGTAGCCCTCGATGAGGATCCCGCTCTCGTCGTTCATCCGGAAGTCCATCGGCCCGACCATGCGGTCGCGCCCACGCTCGCGCAGCCACCCCTCCGCCGCGTCGAAGAGGGCCGCGGCGACCTCCCGGTCGTCCTCGAGCTCGAGGAAGCCGAACAGCCCCCAGCGGTTTGCGTGGTAGTCGTTGAGCGCACGGTCGACGTGCGCGCTGATGCGCCCGACCACGCGGCCCTCGTGCTCGGCGAGGAAGAGCTGGGCCTCACCGCTGCGAAAGAACGCGTTGACGCGCGGACTCAGGAAGAGATGGCGCTCCAGGCGCAGCGGGGGCACCCAGTTCGGCGAGCTAGAGTGCAGGCGGAAGGGAAGCTCGACGAACTCGCGCCTGTCCCGGCGCGAGGCCACCGGGCGGACGACGACCTCGCCGGACACGCGGCCACCCTATATGCGGACCATCCCCGACGTTTTCGCCAAGGCCCGCGACCACGAGCGTGCCCAGCTCCTCTCCGCGGCGCGCGAGGCGGACATCGTTCCCTACTTTCGCGTCCTGGAGTCGGCCGCGGGCCCCGTGGTCGAGATGGAGGGAGCGCCGCGGATCATGCTGGGCTCCAACAACTATTTGGGGCTCACGAGCGACGAGCGCGTCAAGGCCGCCGCCCGCGAGGCGCTCGAGCGCTACGGCACCGGCCTGACCGGCTCGCGCTTCCTCAACGGCACCCTGCACCTCCACCTCGAGCTCGAGGCCGAGCTGGCGGCGTGGATGGGCACCGAGGACGCGCTCGTGTTCACGACCGGCCACCAGGCCAACCTGGGCGCCATCGGGACGCTGCTCGAGCCCGGCGACACCGTGGTGGTCGACTCGGGCGACCACGCGTCGATCATGGAGGGCGCCATCCTCTCGCGGTCCAAGCTGCGCGCATTCCGCCACAACCGGCTCGACCGGCTCGAGCGGATGCTCGCGCGTGCGGCGGGCGACGGCGGCGGCGTGCTGGTCGTCGTCGACGGCGTCTTCTCGATGGAGGGCGATATCGCGCCGCTGCCCGCGATCGCGGAGCTAGCGCGCGCCCACGGCGCCCGGCTGATGGTCGACGAAGCCCACGCGGTGGGCGTCCTCGGGGCGCGCGGGGCGGGAGCCTCGGAGCTTCTCGGGGTCGAGGAGCGCGTGGACCTGCGCATGGGCACCTTCTCGAAATCGCTGGCCTCCTGCGGCGGCTTCATCGCCGGTCCGGCGCAGGTCATCGAGTACCTGCGCTTCCAGTCGCGTCCGTTCATGTTCACCGCCTCGGGCGTCCCCGCCGCAATCGGCGCCGCGCTGGAGGCGCTGCGCATCTGCCGCTCGCCCGAGGGCCCGGCGCTCTTCGCCCGGGTGCTCGAGGCGGCGCGCCACCTGCGGCGCGGGCTTGCGGAGCTCGGCTTCGCCGTCGGCCGACCGCAGGCGCTGCCTGGAGGCGGCGAGTTGGTGACGCCGATCGTGCCGGTCGTCGTCGGCGACGACTGGAAGGCCGCCCTGCTCTGGCGCGCCCTCTTCGACGCCGGCGTCTACGTCAACGTCGCCCTGCACCCCGCCGTCCCGCCCGCGGGCGCCCTGCTGCGCACGAGCGTGATGGCCTCCCATGACCCAGCGACCCTCGACCGCGCACTCGGGGCCTTCGCAAGGGTCAAGCGCGCGTTCGAGGCCGAGCACGGGCCGCTGCCCGGCCCGGGGCATCCCTGAGAGGGGGGGCGAGCCGTGTCCATTTCCGCACAAGCGGCTTCGACCAGAAAAAGGCCGCTCTGTGCAGTCGCGGTGGACATTCGTTCGTTGACCTGTCCAGGGCCCCTGGCATAGCTTCCCGACGGACGCTGACGAGGGTCGGCGACGAGGGATCTCCTCCGTTGGAGGGGTCGCCCCGCCGGAAGGTGTGATCGCCTTCGGCGGGCTGGCATGGGGCCCCCTCGCGCCCGCCCTTCGGCGTCGAGCGTACGTTCAAAAACTCGACACTGCTCGCTCCTGAGCCCGAGCCGGCAGCAGGGAGGTCACATGACAGGGATCGCGACGATCGCCCCTGGCCGCGAGGCCACGCCACAACGACTGCAGGCCCTCCAGCACGCGAACCGCGTCCGCTTGGCGCGCGCCAAGCTCAAGCGGCTGGTGGCGGGTGGTCAGCTGACGGCGGCGGAGGTGATCCGCGAGACGCCGACGCCGTGGGAGGCGTCGAGCATGTCCGTGTCCGAGCTGCTGATCAGCCAGCGGCGCTGGGGAGAGGAGCGCAGCCGGCGGGTGCTCACCTCGATTCCGATCCCGGAGAGGAAGGAGATCGGGAAGCTCACCGACCGCCAGCGCACGGTGCTCGCGGCCAAGCTCGAGGACGCTCCCGCTGAGCGCCGGCCTTCCGGCTAGGCCGGCGGCAACGGCGGCGGGGCGGGCGGGCCCGGGGCTTCAAAGCCGGGCCCGCGCGTCGCAATCTCGATTATGTGGCCGTCGGGGTCGCGCAGATAGAGCGACCGGAACTGCTCGCGGTCGAGCACGTCGGTGCACTCCACCCCGTGCGAGCGCAGGTAGTCGCGCCATGCCTCCTGCTCCTCGCCCGACTCGACCGTGAAGGCGAGGTGGTGCGTCGAGCCGGTGCCGACCGTCCCCTGGGGCATGGTCGGATACTCGAGGAACGACACCAGCGTTCCCGGCCGCGCGGCCGAGTCGCCGAACCAGAAGTGGCGGGCGTCGGGGTCGTCGTCGTTGGTGGCGGCACTCACCAGGGTGAGGCCGAGGAGGTCGCGGTAGAAGGCGGTCGTCCGGTCCAGACCACGACAGATGAGTGTTACGTGGTGAAGGCCGGTGAGCGCCATGCGGCGCTGGGCGGGGGCACCGGCGGGTTCCCCCGCGGCGGGTACTCGCGGCGTACCAGCCTCGCCTTCCGGGACGCTCATCTCAGGCCCCCCGCCACGCGAGCCGGCCCGAGCGTCGCTTGACGACCCCGCGGAACGCGACCATCCCGCCGAGGAACAGGGCGGCGGCAAGCGCCGCGACCGCCGGCCGCGCGACGCCCGCCGCGAACAGCGCCGCCGCCGAGGCGACGGCGACGACCCCGCCGAGCAGCGTGCTGTGCGAGCGGTAGCCGGTGAGGTGCTCGCGCAGGGTGAACTCGAGCGTCGCCGCCGACGCGAGGATCATCGCCCCCGCCACCAGCAGATGGCCCCGCGACCCCCAGACCACAAAACCGACGACGCCAGTGATCAGGGCCGCGAGGATGCACAGCTCGGCGAGCGGGAAGGGGTGCCAGGGCGGGCGGGGCGGCTCTCCCCGGCGGGGGCGGCGCGCTGCGGCGGAGTGCGCGCGGTGCGCGGGAGCGGGCCGTCCGGTCGCCCGCGGAGCGGGCTCCGCGACCGCGCTCCGAGCGGGCTCAGGTGCACCCGAGCGCGCAACCCCGTCTGCGCCCGTCAGCTGTTCAGGTGCGGTCGCGCGGCGCTTGCGACTGCGGCGGCCCATTCCGGAACCCTAGCGACGGCTACACGGCTACACGGCCCGCGCGAGCGGCCGAGCCCGGCGACAGCATCTAGAGCCCTGGGTCTGCCGCATAATCGCCCGCCGCAAGCCTCCCAGGATTAGGTTGAAAGACAGCGGCAGCTCTATCGCAAGCTCAGACGCAAACCACACCCGAGGTCGCGTTTCGCTCTATCGTCTCATCTGGAGCCCGGCGTTGACGGAGATCGTCGGCGACGGCCGTCCGTGGACGGTGTCGATGATCTCGCTGCTGTCAATTCCCTGGAGGTAGACGCTCTTGGCGGCGGATCTCGAGTAGGTGGTGGTTGACACTACCCTGCTGTACTGCCATTGTGAGCACATGTCAACGGTCAAGGAAGAACGCCTCCAGATCCGGGTCGGTCCGGCCGACAAGGCGCTATTGGTGCGAGCGGCTGCTGCGTCGCACCTGAACGTGTCGGTGTTCGTGGTCCAGGCGGCGGCGTCGAAGGCCGAGGAGATCCTGGCCGAGCGCTCAAGCATCCGGCTATCGCGCGAGGCCGTGATCGCCTTCACCGAGGCGCTCGAGCGACCGGCCGAGGTCAACGACCGGCTCGCCAGCACGATGCGGCGCAAGCGTACGTTCAGCTGGCTTGACTGAGCTGCACCGCCCGGCGCCACTGGATCCGCGCCGACACCACCGCGAGCAGTTCGACAGCGGCGAGCCGGTCCTCGACGAGTGGCTGCGACGCTACGCGGGTCAGAACCGGCGACGCGACACGGCCGCGACCTGGGTGATGACCGACGCCGATGACGTCGTCGTCGCCTATGCCAGCGTCGCGATGACCGGCATCGACCGGTCAGCTGCGCCAGAGACCCTGGGGAAAGGCGCGCCCGATCCGGTGCCGGCGCTCCTCCTCGGCCGACTTGCCGTCGACCATCGCTACGCCAACCTTGGCATCGGGACCGCCCTCACAGCTCACGTTCTTGCCACGGCGGTCGAACTGAACGAGAAGGCTGCATGCCGCGCAGTCGTCGTCACGGCGCTCAACCTCAACGCCTGGGCTTGGTGGGAGCGGCTTGGGTTCCATCCATTTGAACCCGCTGACCCTGATCAGCTTGATCTATACGTGCTGACCGCCGAGATCCAAGCAACGCTGCGGAAAACTCGATAGCCGTTATCAGAGGCGGAACCGCTACAGCCGCACGAACACCTCATGACATCTGCGTGTGATCGCCCGACGCGGTCCCATCGGCTTCGAAGAGCCCGAACTCGCCTGCTGCGCAGCGGTAGAGCAGGCCGCCCGGGCGTTCATCGTCGGGCTCGAGACCGAGCCTCTCGGCATAGAACCGGCGTGCACGCTGGAGATCGCTGGCTGGGATGCGCGCTACGACGCGACCGTGCTTAGGTTGAAGCGTAGGCGTTGACCGTCCACTCCCCCACCTCGGGATGTATCACCCGTGATACGATGGGTCCGTGGCCGACGTCAACATCCGGCAACTACGCAACCACGGCGGCGACATCGTCGATCGCGCCGCTCGCGGAGAGCAGATCACCATCACGCGCTCCGGACGACCCGTGGCAGAGCTGCGTCCGATAGCCCCTCCGCCGCTCTCGGCGCAGACCCTGCTCCTGCGGAGGCGACGACTCCCCGCCGTGGATCCCGTCGCCCTCCGCGCAGACATCGACGAGATCATGCACGCAGGCTTATGACCGCCCCGTCACGCTCGACACGAGGCGTACTCGACACGTCGACCGTGATCGCGCTCGGGCGCCTCACCGACGCCTCCGCGCTCCCCAGCGAACCACTCATCACCACGGTCACCCTCGCAGAGCTCTCGGTCGGCCCCCTCCTCGCAAACGACGAACACCAGCGCTCCGCCCGTCAAGCCCACCTCCAGCAGGCCGAGGCCGACTTCGACCCACTGCCTTTCGACGCCGCCGCGGCACGCGCATTCGGGCGCGTCGCGGCGTCGCTTCGCCGCGCGGGCCGCAAGACGACCGCGCGCGCGTACGACGCGATGATCGCCGCGACGGCGGTCGCGAACGATCTTCCCGTCTACACATGCAACCCGGCAGACTTCAGCGGGATCGACGACCTCGAAGTGATCGCCGTGCCGGACCCCTACGCCGTCTGAGCCCTCCTCCGGAGCAGAGGCGCGAGCGAGCGGCCAGGGGAAGGTCAGCGGCCACCGGGGCGTGGGTCGGGGAAGACCCGCGGATAATCCGAGGCCGTGGTCGAGCCCTTGCCCAGCGAGGGGAAGGGAGCCTGCTTCTTGCACGGCGGCGCCGGGATGGCCGAGCTTCCCTTGAAGATGAACTGCTCGACCAACGCTCGCAGCTGCGGGGGGAAGACCTCGCCGAGCTGGCTGGGCAGCAGGCCGGGAGGCAGGAGGCCGCCCGGAAGCGCGACGGCTCCCGAGACGGCGTCGGCGATCGCGGTCGTCGAGAGCAGCGTCGGGACGCCGTTGCCGCACTGGCGGTCCTCGAAGACCGGCAGGCCCTGTCCGAGCCCGCGGAAGGCCTCCGGGAAGAAGTAGGGGTTGGGCCGGTTGGAGCCGATGCGGCGCGGATACAGGGCGAGGTTCTCGGGGTTGACCGGGTTGGTCGTGCGCAGGTAGTGCAGGCGGGTCGAGGTGCCGCCGGGCGGGGTGTTGGTCGCCTGCGTCGCGGCGACCGTGTTGGAGAAGAACGCGTTGGCAGCGTGATCCGCTCCAGGTAAGCAGTTACTGCTGCTGGCTTGGAGGCGTCCCTCCGCCGGGGGGCGGCCTGCGCCCGCGCGGCGACGGGTCGAGGTCGCTCTCCTTCTCCACGAGCCTGCCGGCGCGGAAGCAGAGCTCCCAGACGGAGCCGATGCGCCCGCCCCGCATGCGCCAGGAGATGCAGTCCCTGACGTCGGGGGGCAGGACGGGCTGCTTCGCGGGCCCGAAGGCCGGTGGTCCGAAGCGCTTGACGACCTCGTTGCGGTCGTCGCCGACTCTGACCGTCTTGGCCTGCTCGTCGGTGATCGAGTTGCGGTCCTGAGATTTGCGAAGGCTGTCGTTGAGCTCGTCCGTGCTGTCCTGCACCGAACTGTTGACGACCGCGCTCAACACCGCGCACCCCCCGATCCCGAGCACGAGCACCACGCCGATCACCGCAAGGAGCACGACCGCGAACCGGTTGTCCGAGATCGGCGACTTCGAGGAGGGCGGCTCGCGCCTTTGCGGCCCGTGACCCGGGAGCGGCCGGGCCGGCGGCCCGTGACCCGGCAGCGGCTGGGCCGGCGGCCCCTGACCCGGGAGCGGCTGGCCCGGCGGCCCCTGACCCGGGAGCGGCTGGGCGGGCGGTGGCGTGGCGCCGGGAACGTCGCGCGCTCCGCGCTGCGGTTGGCCTGGCCAGTCGCTTGACATTTCCCCAACGCTATCGCGTAGCGCGCGGGCGCTCGTCACCTCGCCCGGTTGGAACCCGGTCTATGCGCCGTCCTACTTCGGCAGGCGCGGGGCGATGATCCGGTAGGCCTTGAGGCCGAGCCCGAGCCGCTCGCGGTCCTCGGACTGCATCGGGTCGAGCCGCGTGAGCTCCTTCACCCGATCCAGGCGGTAGGCAACCGTGTGGCGGTGGGCGTAGATCGCCGAGGCCGTCGCGTTCATGTTGCAGTTCTGCTCGAGGTAGGACTCCAGCGTGCCGACAAGGTCGGTAGCGTACTGGTCGTCGTACTTGACGATAGGCGCGACCGTGTCCTCGTAGAAGCTGCGGACCTCCTCGGGGTGCGAGGCGAGTACGCGGAAGAGCAGGCGGTAGGTCCCGGTCCCGATCTCCTGCGCGATCGGCGCGTCTGACTGGCGCAGCACCTCGAGCACGAGCTCGGCCTCCTGCATCGCGCGGGGGAGCTCCGAGGGATCGGAGTAGAAGGAGGACACTCCGACGGTGCCGTGGCGCTGGAGGCGGGTCGCCACGCGCCGGGCGGAGGCGAGCGCATCCTCCCCGGGCGCCTCGGTGTCCGGGGAAGCGGGCACCAGAGCGTAGACACGCCCGTCGAGGTGCTGGGCCAGCGCCCCGGCCACCTCCCCCGCGATGGTGGCGAGGAAGTGGCGCGGGCGATCGCTCGTCAATTCTGCGCACAGCACGACGGCGCCGCCCGAGATGTCGCAGCCCAGGCGCGCGGCGCGCCGCACGACCTCGGTCGCGTCGATCTGCGCCTCGCGCGAGCGGAGGTCCTCGATGATCGAGCCGCGGAGGTTTCGCTCCACCTCGTCCTTGGCCTCGGCGATGGCGACCTCGGTCAGCGAGGCGACCGCCGCGAGATGGAGGAACTCCGCCGCCTCGGGCGCGAGCGCCTCCGGCGCCCCGCCTCGGAGCAGGATGACTGAGCCGACGATCTCGTCCCCTGCGCTGATCGGCGCCTCCGCGGCAAGGCCGTCGGGCACCCTGGTCGGGCGGTCCTTCAGGCGGTCGGCGACGTAGTGCTCGACCCAGGCGAGCGTGCCCTCCTCCGCTTCGGGCGCGAGGACCGCCGCCCCCAGGCGGGGGATCACGATGGCCACCGGGCCTCCGGCGGCGCCGGCCGTCAGCTCGGCGACCCGCTCGAGACCTTCGCCGGCGAGGACGGCGTCGACCATCTCGAGATGCAGGCTTCGTAGGCGCTCGACGAGGAGCCCGGCGGGGGGTTGGGTGGACTCGGGCTGTCCGGGCATGTCGCGGGACGGCACGGGGAGGGGCAGGGACCCACCAGGGTCCACCGCCCCTCCCCGCATGCGGTCAGGCAATCGCCACCCCAACCGCGCGACGGCGCGGCGAGGCGTCGAGTGGCTTTGGCTCGCTCACGCGGTGCCTCCCGCAGGATCGCGGTGGGCCTGCAGCGTGTCCTCGCCGGACTCGCCGGTGCGGATGCGGTAGGCCTCCTCGACGGGCGTCACGAACACCTTCCCGTCCCCGACCGCGCCGGTGCGGGCGTGCTTGAGGATCGACTCGATGATCGTCGCGACGTCCTTGGCCTCGACCACGCACTCGACCTTGATCTTCGGCCGCAGGTAGTTCGTCAGCTCGGCGCCGCGGTAGCGCTCGGTGATCCCCTTCTGCCGCCCCGAGCCCTTGACCTCGCTGATCGACAGCGAGGGGAACCCGAGGGCGAGCAGCTCGTTGCGGATCGGCTCGAACGCCTCGTGGCGGATGTAGGCGATGATCATCTTCATGCCGGCACCTCCTTCTGGGTCGCGACCGGCTCGCCGGCTCGAC
This sequence comes from Solirubrobacterales bacterium, assembly GCA_038199375.1. Classification (GTDB taxonomy): domain Bacteria; phylum Actinomycetota; class Thermoleophilia; order Solirubrobacterales; family Solirubrobacteraceae; genus JBBPZA01. The sequence goes on from JBBPZA010000065.1 coordinate 24,582, forward strand.
CCCTCGTTGCCGTCGCGCCCGGCGTGTAGCCGACCAGCTCGGGCGACGGGATGAACTGCTCCGGGTAGCCGTACATGCCGTGCTCGGTGATGTCCAGGCCGGCGTCTTCCTGCTCCTCGCTCACCCGCAGCCCGTAGGTCTTCTTGATCACGAAGAAGACGATGAAGCTGGCGATGAAGACGAACGCAAAGGCCGCCCCCACGCCGACTGCCTGCCGGCCGAGCTGGGTGAACGAGCCGGTGTAGGCCAGCCCGGCATCGCCGACCCCGTTGAACTCGGCCAGCCGCGGCGAGGTGAAGATGCCGCACGCGAGCGTGCCCCAGATGCCGGCCAGCCCGTGCGCACTCAGCGCGCCGACCGGATCGTCGATGAGCTTGTCGATCGCGTAGACCCCGACCACCACGAGCCCGCCGGCCACGCCGCCGATGATGGGCGCCGCCCACAGCTCGACGTAGCCCGACGGCGCGGTGATGGCCACCAGCGCGGCGATCGCGCCGTTGCCCACCATGCCGATGTCGACTGTCCTTGACTTCAGCCACACGGTCAGCGCCGCGGTGATGACACCGGCGGCCGCCGCGAGTTGGGTGACCATGGCGACCTCGGGGAAGCGACCGTCGAGCGCGCCGAGCGTCGAGCCCGGGTTGAACCCGAACCAGCCAAGCCACAGGATGAGCACACCCAGGCCGAACAGCGGCATGCTGTGGCCGGGAATGGCCCGCGGCTTGCGGTCAGGACCGTACTTGCCCTTGCGCGGCCCGAGCAGCAGCAGCACCGCGAGCGCACCGCTGGCGCCAATGAGGTGGACAACGGTGGAACCGGCGAAGTCCTGCATCTTGATGTTCACCTGCAGCCAGCCGCCACCGAAGATCCAGTGCGCCCCGATCGGGTAGAGCACGGCGGCGAATATGACGGCGTAGATGGCGTAGACGCCGAACTTGATCCGCTCGAGCGTCGTGCCCCACACGATGGCCAGCGAGACCGCGCAGAAGACGAACTGGAAGAACCAGAGCGTCTCGGGGGTGATGTTGGCGATGCCGTCGGGGTTCTGAGCGAGCACGGGGAAGTTGGCGCCCGTGTTCTCCCCGGCGAGGAAGAACCCGCTGGTGCCGATCAGGTCGTTGCCCTCGCCGAATGCGAAGGCGAAGCCCACCGCCCAGAAGGCCAGCGCGGCGATGCCGAAGTTCAGCAGGATCTTCGCGACGACGGTCCCCACGTTCTTCCCGCGCGAGAAGCCGATCTCCAGGAAGGCGAAGCCCGCCTGCATGAACATGACCAGGATCCCGGCGATCAGGACCCAGATCGAGTTGATCGCGACCTGCTGGGCGAGGTCGGCGTTCTTCTCGTCGGTCAGCCGGGTGAGCGTTTCCCCGTCAGCGAGGGCGAGAGCGGGAATGATGAGCAGACCCACCAGCGCCCCGCTGAGGATCAGGCCGATCTTGACGTGAGGCCGGCCGATCCTGGCCAGCAGGGAACTGCGCATACGTCCTCCTCGGTTGGAATGCACCGATGCAGTGTGTGGACCGGCCGACCGGCTGTGTTTGTCCCTGTGTCGAAGATTCGCCGCCCGCTGTTCGCCATTCGGTCGAGACGCCGACCGGACGGCGAAAGCGAGCGCGCGACCTTTGGACACAGGGATAAACACGCGCGGGCGCCGGGCTGTCAACCTGCCGCGCTTCGCCCCCTTCGCAGGAGGAAGCTCATCCATGGCCCGAACCCGCCGGCAGAACCTCTCCGCGGCCCAGTGGACCCCGAACGGCGGGGCCATGGGCCCGATCGACCTCACCGTCGCCTCGAACAACGTGTTCGGGGACGACGTCTTCAGCTCCGCCGTGCAGCGCCAGCGGCTTCCCAAGGCGGTCCACGCCCAGCTCCAGAAGGCGCTCGCGCGCGGCGAAGCGCTCGATCCCGCGCTCGCCGATGCCGTCGCGGCGTCGATGATGGACTGGGCGCTCGAGAAGGGCGCCACGCACTTCACCCACTGGTTCCAGCCCCTGACGGGCTCGACCGCCGAGAAGCACGACTCCTTCTTCGGGCCCGCCGGCGACGGCACGTCGATCAGCGAGTTCTCGGGCAAGGAGCTCATCCAGGGCGAGCCCGACGCCTCGAGCTTTCCCACGGGCGGCATCCGGGCCACATTCGAGGCACGCGGCTACACGGCGTGGGACCCGACCTCGCCGGCCTTCGTCATCGAGAACCCCAACGGCGCGGTCCTCTGCATCCCGACGGCGTTCGCGTCGTGGACGGGCGAGGCGCTCGACCACAAGATCCCGCTGCTGCGCTCCATGGATGCGTTGAGCCGCTCGGCGATCCGCGCGCTGCGGCTCTTCGGCGAGGAGGCGGCCCAGCGCGTGTTCACGACCGTCGGGCCCGAGCAGGAGTACTTCCTGATCGACGAGCAGTACTACTACGAGCGGCCCGACCTCATCAGCACCGGGCGCACGCTGTTCGGCGCCAAGCCCCCCAAGGGCCACGAGCTCGACGACCACTACTTCGGCTCGATCCCCGAGCGCATCCTCGCCTGCATGCTCGAGGTCGAGCAGGAGCTGGCCAAGCTCGGGGTGCCGATCACGACGCGCCACAACGAGGTGGCCCCCGCCCAGTACGAGGTGGCCCCGATCTTCGAGAACTCAAACGTCGGGTCCGACCACCAGCAGTTGACCATGCAGATGCTCCAGCGCGTCGCGCGTCGCTACGGGCTGATCTGCCTCCTGCACGAGAAGCCCTTCGCCGGGGTCAACGGCTCGGGCAAGCACAACAACTGGTCGATGGGGACCGACTCCGGCCACAACCTGCTCGAGCCGGGCGACACCCCGCACGAGAACCTCCAGTTCCTCTTCTTCGCCGCCGCGGTGATCCAGGCCGTCAACAAGCATCAGGGGCTGGTCCGCGCGTCGGTCGCCTACGCCGGCCAGGACCTTCGCCTCGGCGCCAACGAGGCGCCGCCGGCGATCATCTCGATCTTCATGGGGGCCGAGCTCTCCGGGGTCCTCGAGGCGATCGAGAAGGGGGAGGCGGGCGAGTCGGCGCCAGGCGACTTCCTCGGCCTGGGCACCCCTGTGCTGCCGCCGCTGCCGATGCACGGCGGCGACCGCAACCGGACCTCGCCGTTCGCCTTCACCGGCAACAAGTTCGAGTTCCGCGCGGCCGGCTCGAACATGTCGCTCTCGCTCCCCAACACGGTGCTCAACACGGTGGTCGCGCAGGCCGTCGACGACCTGTCAGACAAGCTCGAGGAGGCGATGTCCTCCGGCGGCGACATCGAGACGGCGGTGCGCACGGTCGTCCAGGGCAGCTACGCCGCCAACAAGCGGATCGTCTTCGAGGGCGACAACTACGACGAAGAGTGGCACGCCGAGGCGGAGCGTCGGGGGCTGCTCAACCTCCGCACGACGCCCGACGCCCTGCCCGTCCTGCTCGAGGAGAACACCGTAAAGGCCTTCGGCGACTACGGCGTGCTCTCCGAGCGCGAGCTCGAGTCGCGCTTCGAGGTCTTCGTCGAGCAGTACGCCATCCGGGTCAACATCGAAGCCGAGACGGCGTCCGACATCGCCAGGACGATGCTGCTCCCGGCGACCCTGCGCTACCGCGCCCAGGTGGAGGCCGGCGGGCCCGGCGCGCTGGCCGTGCTCTCTGACTTCGACGAGTTGATCGAGCGGTTCGTGGAGGCGATCGGCGCCCTCGAGCAGGCAAACCTCTACCCCGACGGCGCCGAGGGCCTGGAGCTCGCCAAGTACGCGCGCGACACCCAGATCCCGGCGATGGAGGCGGTGCGCAGGGTCGCCGACCGCTTGGAGCGCTTGGTGGCCGACGACCTCTGGCCGCTCCCGAAGTACTCGGAGATACTGTTCGTGAAGTAGATGTTCGCGTTCTCGCTCAGGCGCTCCCCGCGCGACTGCTGATGGATCTCGCGGGCGCTACGGCCCTCGTCTCCGGGGCCAACCGCGGGATCGGCCGCGCCCTCGCCGAAGCGCTCGCCGGGCATCCCCTGCGCCTCGTGCTCGCCGGAGTCAGGGACCCGGAGCGCTTCGTCGCGATCAAGGGCGCGGCGGAGGTGCGCCCGGTGCGGATGGACCTGTCCTCGCGCGAGAGCCTCGACGCGAGCTGCGCGGAGCTCGGGGACGAGCTCGGGCGGATCGACCTGCTCGTCAACAATGCGGGCCTCATGACCGGCGGCCTGCTCGAGGAGCAGGACATGGCCGACGTCTAC
>JBBPZA010000066.1:0-31015 GCA_038199375.1 Solirubrobacterales bacterium
GACCAGCTTCCACTGGGCGTCGGTCAGATCGGTGGGGTACCGCTTGATGGTCGACATAAGCCCGCACTTCGCGACCAGAACCATATTCCCCTGCACAGCCGCCACTTCGCGACCACCGCGGGTTCCAAAACACCTTCTTAGAAAGCTTCCAGACCTCTTGGCGGTGGGGCTGTAGCCCGAACGCCCGCCAGATGCGGTGCACCGCTGACTGCGTGAGCCCGACCTCTGAGGCCATCGACCGCGTCGACCAGTGCGTCGCGTTCTTGGGCGTCGTCTCCAGCGTGCGCACGATCACGTCCTCGACCTGGGCGTCGGTGACCGTCCGTGGACGCCCCGGCCGCGGCTCATCGACCAGCCCATCGAGGCGCTCGGCGGCAAACCGCGAGCGCCACTTGGTCACCGTCGGCCGGCTGACCCCCAGACGCCCCGCGATCTCGGCGTTCTTTGACCCTTCGGCGGCCGCCAACACGATCCGCGAACGCAACGCCACCGCCTGCGCACTGGTCCGCCGCCGCGTCCACGCTTCTAACTGCTCACGCTCAGCCTCGCTGAGCACAATCTGCACCGCTTGAGAACTTGGCATACACCAAGCATGCCCGCCCACCAACGAATTAATGCATCACGACACTAGTCCAGATGCACAAGCCGACTGGCGCGGAGCTTGATGAGGCGGCCGAGCACGTCGGGCTATGAGCTGCAGATGGCGGTCGCCGGTGCGTTGCTGTTCCGGCCTCGCGGTAGGAACGGAACAGGAACGCACGCTAAGCGGATCTACGCGCGAAGTATCGCGGCATGCGTGCCGGAGCGGTGCCGGAGCAGAAGAGATCCAGCAGCGGATGCCGAGCGGCCGGCCGCTGCTCTTCGCGCATTGCGACAGCGGTCGACCGACGTTCGCCAGCTCCGACGACGAGCCATTTCTGATTGTGTCCCGCTGAGGGATCCCCTTACGGGACTCCGCGCCCGCACTCCGACGGATGCGGGCGTCCCCAGCGGTTCAGACCAGGCGCCTGCTCCGGACGAAACGCGGTCGCCCGGGCCAGCGCCCGGCGCGCGCCTGCTTTTCCCGGGAGATGCAAGCGTGTCCAGCGCACCGAAACGTGCGCGGACTTCCGAGCCACACCACCTTACGAACGACGGGAGGGCGTGGGCCGCATAGCGCTGAGCGAGCAGAGGGGAACCGTGACGTCAGAACTCTTAGTGACCTATCCGACACAATGACCGTAGCCAAACGGTTACACGTGTTGTGCCGCAACGGCTACACTGCGCCGTACATGAAGAGCCGCGACATCGTACGGATCGCCCGTCAGCGAGCCGGGATCACGCAGCAGCAGCTTGCCGGCCGCAGCGGACATCCTCGCGAGACCATCGCGCGCTGGGAGGCCGGCGCGCGTGAGCCGTCGCTGGCGACGCTGCAAGGGGTCGTGGCGGCCTGTGACCTCGACCTGATCATCCATGTCGCCAAGAGGGATTCCAGCCTAGATGAGCTCGTCGCCGACCAGCTCGCGCTCACGCCGACCGAGCGCCTGAGCCGCCTCATGCCAGCGGCGGCGCGGGATGAGACGTTGCGGGCCCTGCGCTGGCTCGCGGCAGCGCGGACCCCCGTCATCGTGATCGGCGGCATCGCCGCGGTCCTGCAGGGCGGCCCACAGCAACCCGGTGAAGGCCACGTCGAGTTCGTCAGCGACGACGCCTACGCCACCGACGCAGAGGTACGGAAGGCCGGGCTCACACCCGTGGAAACCGACGAGCGCTGGAGCGAGAGCGACCGGCGCGCCCCCTGGACGTTCCCGGAGGGGGGCACGATCGTCTTGGCCAGCGGCCTGCCTGGCGCGAATGACTACGCCGACCTGCGTCGTGGCGCCCGAAAGGTCGTCCTAGACGACGGGACGAGCGTCGCAGTAGCGCACCCGAGAGACCTGCTTCGCCTGGCCGACGCATCGCCCCGCGACAGCGAGCGGTCGCGGGTACCCGGTCTGAGCGCTCTTTGGGCTCAGCTGGCCGACGGCGCTGGAACGACGTGAGCCGCGTCGGCGACCAGCAAGTCGAACTGCTGCGCGCGCTGGCGCGGCATGGGGTCGAGTTCGTCGTCGTCGGAGACGTCGGGGCTCAGGTTCACGGGTGGCTGGGGGCGACCGCGGATCTGGACATCGAGGAGGGCCTGATCGTCGTGGCCGCACCCGAGGACATCCTGCGCTCCAAGCAGGCGGCCGGGAGAGAGAAAGACCGGGCCGCGCTGGCCCAGATGCGCCGAGACTTCCTGGAGGCCGGGGCGCTCGAGCGCAGCCCCAGGCCAGAGCCGGGCGGCTCGTTCGGGTAAGGATGTCTCACGTCCGCGTCCTCGGGCGGGAAGGAAGAGGGCGAGGTCGCCGAACTCGTGGCTCAGGTACCCGGCCCGCGCGGCGCTGCGGTAGGAGCGCTCGAGCGCAGCAGGGCCGGCGAGCGTAGGCCGGCAGCGGCTCGGGAAGCGAGAGCGAGGCGACCCACAGCCGGGATCCCAGGTAGTGCGCTTCGAGGCGCGCTACCGCGCCTGCGGGAAGCGCGAGCCGCTCGCCCATCCGTGCGTGGCGCAGCGGCTCGTCGCCCTGACACAGCTCGACCACCCAGCGCAGGCCCGGCTCGTCGCCGTGTGCGGGCTTGGAGGGATCCAGGGTTCGTGCGCCCCGTTCCTCCTCGCCCGGGACCGGCGTGGACAGGTGCAGGGTGGCGGTCGCGCCCCCGGTGCGCCGGGCGCTGAGCGCCGCCGGCAGGGTGCCCGAGGTGTTGACCACCACCAGGTCGCTCTTTCGTCAGCAGGCGCGGCAGCTCGTCGAAGCGGGCGTGTCGCAGCGCGCCGCCGGGGAATGGGACGACAAGAAGGCGAACCCCGTGGCGGGCCAGCCCGCGCGCCTCCGGTGGCGCACCGGCCTCGGGAGTCGAAGGAAGCAGCGACGGCTCGGACGAGCGCGCTCACACGGGCGCAGTGAACTATGCGGAGCTGGGTGGTTGGTGCCAGGAGCGCTACGGCTTGACGGCGGGGCCGCCCCCAGCGTCGTCGCTCGAGCCGCCCTGGCCCGGAGCGGCGTCGGCGGGACGAACCTCGCAGGGCACCTCGAGGACGGGAAGCTGCCCTTCCTGGCCGCCGGCCTGATCGTCCGCCCCGCCGGTCGTCGGGGTGTCAGAGTCGCCGCCGGTCGCCGCGGTATCGCCGCCGGCCGCCCGCGGCGCGGCGCCGCTCCCACCCGCGCCGGGCGGCTTCGCGTCCTCGGGGACCGCCGGACGCGGTTGCTCGCCGTCTTCGCACCGGCGCGCGCGCTTCTCGCTGAGGTAGGCGGGCTGGGCCGCGGTGTAGCCCCTCGTGGCCAGGTCGTCGGCCGCCTTGCGCGCCTCGGCGAGCGTGACGTGGTAGCCGCTGAAGACCACGAAGAGCCCGTCGCGTAGGCTGGCAAAGCCGTCTGAGGCGACGGAGCCGGCCTCGATTCCGGAGGCGAGCGCGGCATCGACTGCACCTGCGGCCTCAGCCTCCTTGACAAAGCTCTCGAGCGCGACCGTGTAGGCCTCGGCGCCGGTCTTCCACGTGGTCGCCTCGGGCTGGTCGCCGGCGGCGCCAGGGTCGGTGGGCTCGGGCTCGAGCGGCGGGAGCGAGTCGACCGCGGGCGCCGAGGGAAGCGACTCCTCGAGAGGCGCGGTATCCGCGGGCGCGGCGTCGTCGGTACCGGCGTCGGCCGGGGCGGGGGCGCCTCCTGCGGCCGGCGGGCTCGGGGTGGCCGTCAAGGCCGGGGGCGCCGACGCGTCCTTGCCCGGCGAAGGCATCTGAACGACCACTTGGCGCCCGGCGAGGGCCCGCTCACCGCGAACGTCGGCCAGCGCGATGGCGACCGCGGCGACGACGATCAGCCAGACCGTGGTCAGCACGGCAACGCCCTGATGCCAGGGAAGCCCCGGGAACAGCCGCTCGACCTGGCGACGAATGACGATCTGCACGCGCGGACCCTTCCATCGCCTCCCCCGCCGCGCGTGAAGAACCCGTGACCGCAACGCTCGCAAGCAACGCTGAGCCACAGTCGGCCGGGAGGCGTAGGGTCGGTTAGAGTTCGCCTCATGCTCCGCTTCCTCGCCGCCGTCCCCGCCTCGGCCCTCTTCCTGCTCCTGCTCGCGCCCGTGGCGCTGGCCCAGCAGAGCGACCACGGCGAGGGCTGGTACGGCGAGACCAACGACCTGGTCGTGACCAACGCGGGCTTCATCGTCATCGCCTTCTTCCCGCTCTTCGTCGCCTTGATGAGCTTCGTGCAGTGGCGCCTGGACAAGCGCAAGGAGGCCCGCAAGAAGGCCGCCAAGGCACGCGAGGCGCACGCCGGCTGGTAGCCGACGAGCACGGCCGGCTCACCGCCCCGAGCGGCGCTCTCGCTCGACCTTCTCAGACATTTCACACTGCCTGGGCAGACCCAGGGAACACTCTCCTTGCACAGAACGAGTCCCTCCTCGTTGGTTCGCGACCCCGGAGCTCCCTGCCCGGGGTCGCGGCGGTTAACCCGACCCGCCTCCAAGCCCCAGGCCTGCGCGCGCTCTCTGGCAGTCCGCGCGACCGGCGATCGGCAATGCCCGCCGCCGCGCGACGTCGAGAACGTAGAGCCGCCCGTAGCGCGCTCGCTCGAGACGGTCGTAGGGCGGCTGCGCCGGCGCCGCGGAGCTCACCCCGCAGCGCAAGGGCCCGGTGAGCGGGTAGGCCGCCAGCGACGCGTCGCCGCGCCGGACTTTGATCGCGCCGTCGAGGTCGAAGGACGAGCTGAACACCGGCACCCCCGGCGCCTCGTAGCGTCGATGACCGACGGTGTAGACGGTGGTCCCGTGCGCGAGCGTCGGCAATCGGGCATCGAGCACCGAGAGGACCTCGCGCGAGCGCGTCGCCGCTCGATCCCAGCGCGCGGCATCGTCGCGGACCCGCACGCTCCAGCCCGCGAGCAGAGTGCCGGCCAGAAGCGTCGTCGCGATCGCGACTCCACGCCTCGAGGCCCGGCCGAGCGCGAGCTCTGACACCAGAATCGCTACGCCGAGGGCCGTGGCCGCGGCCGCCGGAGCGGCCAGGAGCCCGGCTCGGTTGTAGATGCCCTCGGCCAGCGGCGAGTACTTCGCGTCTCCGGGCACGAAGACCAGGTAGCCGGCGAGCGCCGCCAAAGCGCCCACCCACGTCATGGCGACGCCGGCGCGCACAGCCCCCGCGCTGACCGTCTCACCCCGACCGGCCCTCCGGTGTGCGACCACCAGGCCCCACGCTGTGCCACCGGCTACCGCCCCAAGGACGGCGAGCGCCGGAGGCCCGTCGATCGGAAGGACGGCCTTGGCCAGGAGCGAAAGCCATTCCTCGGCGATCGTCCCCGCGTGGCGAAGCTGACCCTCGAGAGGTTGGCTCGGTTTCGTCGTGGCCAGCGACACGTAGGCCAGGGCCGCCCCCCCGGCGGCCGCAGGCGGCGCTCCCGCTCGCCACGCGCGCCCCCACGACGCGCGCAGCCGATAGAGGAGCGGAGTCAGGATGACCGCGACGATCGCAATCGGATAGGTCAGCATGCTCGCGATGCAGAGCCCGAGCGCCCAGCGGCTCAGCGCTCGCGCCCTCGCGCGGCTCGCCCCGAGGCTGCGCAGGCCCAGCGTCACCGCGACGAGATAGAGGCACACGGCGATCTGGTTGAGCCCCGCGGTCGCCCAAAGCCGCACCGAGTCAGTCCAGGGAAAGACGAGCGTCGGCGCGCCCGCGAGGGCCGCCGCCAGCGCGGGGACTCCAAGCTCTCGCAGCAAGGCGAACACGCACAACGGGCCTGGGCGCGCCGCGTGGCCGCCGAGCGTTCGGAGCTTCTCAAGGACGGCGCCCGCCGGCTTCGCGACCACGTCGAGGAGCTCGCCGAGCTTCAGAGCCGTGAGGGCGGCAAGCCGCTCGACGACTCGCGTGGCGGGGTGGAGGCCGGGATCGGCGCCATCGAGCAGTACGCCGAGCTGGGTCCGCTTCACCGCGGGCGCTCGCTGGCGGGTTCCTTCGCGGCCACCGACGTGATGGTCCACGAGCCGCGCGGCGTCGTCGCGCTGCTGGTGCCCTGGAACGATCCGGTGGCGATCGCCTGCCAGGGCCTGGCGGCGTGCCTGGTCACCGGCAACGCGGTCGTCTTCAAGCCCTCGGAGAAGACGCCGCTCTCGGGTGTTCACCGAGCTCATGGCGCCCCACGGCGTCTTGAGCCTGCTGCTGGGCGACGAGCGAGCCGGGCGTCCGCTGGTAGCTCATCCCGGCGTCGACCTCGTCGTCCACATCGGCTCGGTGCGCACGGGTCGCGAGATCGCGCGGACGTGCGGCGAGGCGCTCAAGAAGGCCGTGGTCGAGCTGGGCGGCAAGGATCCCCTCATCGTCGATGCCGGGGTCGACCCCCAATGGGCGGCCGAGCAGGCAGCCTCCGGCGCGTTCGCGAACGCCGGCCAGATCTGCACCTCGGTCGAGCGCATCTACGTGCACGAGGCGGTCGCCGACGCCTTCGTCTCAGCCCTCGTCGATCGCGCGCGAGGCCGAGATCGGTCCGCTCATCGACGACGACCAGCGTGCAGGGGTGAACGAGCACGTCCGCGTGGCAGGCGCCCACGGGGCCCGCGTCCTGTGCGCCGGCGAGGCCCCCGACGGGCCCGGGTTCTTCTATCCGCCCACGGTCGTGGTCAACGTCCCCCAGGACACGGCGCTCATGCGCGAGGAGACCTTCGGGCCAGTGGCGGCGGTACGCGTGGTCGAGTCCTTCGACGCCGCGCTGGAGGCGGCCAACGACAGCGATTACGGCCTCGCCGCGACCGTTCTCACCCCCTCCCAGGAGCACGCACAGCTTGCCGCGCGCGAGCTGCGCGCCGGGACGGTGAAGATCAACGCCGTGTGGGGCGGCGCCCCTGGCGGCTCGGCGCAGCCCCAGGGGCGTAGCGGGCTCGGCTTCGGCCATGGGCCCGAGCTGCTCGACGAGGTGACCTACACCAAGGTCGTCCACATGGAGCCGGCCCCCGGGCCGTGATCGTCCTGACCGCCGCGGCGGTCGCGGGCGGAACGGTCCTCGTCGGCGCCGTCGGCTGGGACATCGCGCTGACCGTGCTTCACCCCGGCGCCCGAGGCCCGCTCAGCTACCGCGCGAACCGTGCGGCCTGGGCCCTCGTGCGCGCGATGTCGGTGCGGGTCGACAGCCGGCGGCTCCTGTCCTTCGCCGGTCCGCTGGCCATGGGCGCCAACGTCGTGCTGTGGGTATCGGTGCTCTGCTGGGCTTCGCGCTCGTCTACCTGCCCTTCGAGGCTGCCTACGATGCCCTCTACATCAGCGGGCAGTCGCTCACGACGGTCGGCTTCGGCGACATCGTGGCGCAAGCCGACGCGCTTCGCGCGATCAGCGCCTTCGAGTCGGGCGCCGGCCTGGGCGCCTTCACCGCAGCGATCGCCTACGTCCTGTCGGTCTATCCGCTCGTGACCGCGATCCTGTCCAATGCGCTGCGCGTCGCCGACCTGGGGATCGACGGGCCGGAGGGAGCGGCGCGGGTCATCGCCACCGGCGGCTCGGTCGAGTTCGCCGACCAGTTGCGCGCGATGATCGAGAGTCACGAGCACCTCCGCCGCTTCCAGATCCTCTACTACTTCGAGTCGGGCGACGAGAACGAGTCGCTGAGCCGGCTGCTGCGCGCCGGCTGCGCGACCTCCTTCGTCCTGCGCTGGGGAATGAACCCTGCCCGCGTGCCCGCCGCCGGGGCCTATGCGCCTGGCTACGAACCCGCGCCGCACCGGCTGTTCACCGACCTCGAGTCCGACTACGTCGGCGGTCGGCGCCGGCGTGGAGAGCCCGGAGAGCCTCGATGAGAAGGAAGTGAGGGAGGCCTTGGAGCTCATCCGGCAGGGCGTCCGCCGCGCCGCTCTCGAGCTCGTCGCCTACGGCGAGGACGGCCTCGAGGACCCTCAACCGCTTCCTCGCCCGCTCGCAGGCGGTGACGAGCGCCTTCGCGCGCGAGCACCGTCAGCGCGAGATCGCGATCGTCGGCTGGGGCAGCCCCTCCGCCGCCTGCGCTTGCGGCATCATGGCGCGCGGTGACCGCGCTCTACGTTGCGATCGGCGGGGCGGTGGGCGCGCTTACCCGCTACGGCCTCGGTATGACCGTCTCCGACGACGCGCTGCCCTGGCTCACCGTCGCGATCAACGTGGCCGGATCGCTTCTGCTCGGCTTCCTCGTCTCCGTGGGCGACTGGTTCTCGCCCGAGGTCCGCACCGGCCTCGCCGTCGGCCTCCTGGGCGGCTTCACGACGTTCTCCACGTTCTCCGTGGATGTCTTCCGCGACCTCGAAGCCGGCAAGGGCCTCGAGGCCGCCGGGTACGTGGTGGCCTCGACCGTCGTCGGGGTGGGTGCGGCGGCGGCCGGCTACTACGCCGGGCGGGCGGTGGCTGGCAGCTGAGCCCCGGGGGCGCTGGGTGCTCGGTCGCGGTCGTGCAGCGAAAAGACATCGGCGAAGGGATCGGACGTGCTGGAGCGCCGTCCTCTGTTTACACGACGGCCGGCCTTTGTCACGAGGCGCGCGCGGATCAAGCGCGAAACACCCCACGCGGCCGGCTTTGGGACGATGTCGGGCGATCCTTTCAGGGGTGGGCGGAGAAACCCGCCATATTCGCGGAGAAGTCAGGAAACCCCCAGCGGCGACGGGCGAGAGGAGCTTCCCAAGCGCCGATAGCGAGATGGCCCGTCGGGCGGCGCCCCAGCACGGCATCCTTACCCGCTGCCAGCTTCTGGAACTGGGTCTGGACGTGGACGCGATCGACTACCGGTTGAGGGTCGGCCGGCTGCTCCGTGTGCATCGCGGCGTCTATGCCGTCGGGCACCGCCCCCCGTCGCCCCTTGCGCCTGCCATGGCGGCCGTGCTGGCCTGTGGGCCCGCCGGCGCACTCAGCCACCGCTCCGCCGCGGCGCTGTGGGGGATCGACTCGCGCTGGCGCAGCCCGATCGACGTCAGCGCGTCCACCGAGCGCCGCCATCGGGGAGTGCGCGTTCACCGCACGCGGACGCTCACCCGCCGCGACGTCACTGTCCACTACGGCATTCCGGTGACCACGGTGGCGCGCACGCTGCTCGACCTCGCTGGCGTGCTCGACGAGAAGGCACTCGCACGGGCCGTCAACGAGGCACAACTCAAGTGCCGGCTCCGCCTGGAAGATCTCGCCGCGCTCATCGCCCGCTCACCCGGTCGGACCACCAGCCGGCTGCGGACCTTCGTCGACCGCGACGAAGCTCCGACGCGCTCGGCGTTCGAGGACGCGTTCCTCTCCTTCGTCGACCGGTACGGGCTCCCGCGCCCGCTGGTCAACGAGGACGTCGCCGGCTACGAGGTCGACGCTCTCTGGCCAGAGCACAAGCTCGTCGTCGAGCTCGACAGCCGCGCCTACCACGACAGCGAACAGCCCTTCGAGCGCGACCGCAACAAGGACGCGGACCTGCTCACGGCCGGCTACTCCGTGCTTCGCGTGACCTGGCGTCGCCTCGAGGACGCCCCCGCCCTCGAAGCCCGCCGACTCGCCGTCCTTCTCGCGCGCAGCGCGGCAGCTGGATAGCCACCTCCGCGGATCGCACTCCAGCGCTATTCTGGCCCCTCTGGGCCGTCAGCTCAGCCGAGCGAGCCCCGCCTCGACCCGGCGGAAGGCCGCTCGTTGGCGACAGGCACAAGCCCAGTGCTCGTATGCGTTTCTGCGTCCCTGTCCTCGCCGTACTCGCCTTGCTGACCGGCTGCGGGGGCGACGACGGATCCTCGAACAAGGAGGGCAGAGCCTCCGGGTCCGGCTACAGCGTCGCCCTACCGGGCGGCTGGTCCGACGTGACCGATCGGCCTGAGTTAGCCGAGAGCCCGATCCGCATCGATCGGCTCTTCACGAAGAGGCGAAAGAACGGATTCGCCACCAATGTCAACGTCATCCGCGAGCCTGCGCCCGAGGGTGCCGGTCTCGACGACGTGAAAGCTCAGTACGAGCGCCTGCTCGAGGGGCTGGGCAATCGGGCCCTCACCCCCCCGCGGGACCGGCAGCTCGACGGCGAGGGAGCCGTTGGCCGCGACTACATGACGCGGAATCGAACGCAGCAGCGGCAGGTCTTCTCGATCCACGACGGGCGCATCTACACCGTCACCTTCACCGCACCCCCCGGCACGTTCCAGGCGGAGCAGAAGGAGTTCGAGCAGACCCTCGGCTCCTGGCAATGGGAGTAGGGGCCGCGGTGCCCTTCGGGCTTCGCTATGACCTACCGCTCGGCTAGATCCGGAATACCGGGATGAGGCGCTTCTCGTGGTCGGCGTCGATGCGGGCGATGACCTCGACGTGGTCCTCGATCGGGGAGCCGCGGAGCTTGGTGGCCAGCAGCTCGTCGACCTGGTAGATCCCGGCGCTGTTGGACATCGCGATCTCCACGCGGACCGCCTTGTCGCTTCCGGGCGTGAGGCGGACCTCCTCGATCGCGTAGGCCGAGAGCGAGTGGATGTTCAGGCGCCCGGACTCGAAGGGGACGCGCGAGCGGCCCCTGGCCATGTCGAGCGCGTCGGCCACCCGGACGATGGCCGCCTCGACGGTGAAGGGCTCGCCGCTGCGGCGGTGGCCGATGATCGCGTGCAGGGCCTCGGAGACGACGACGGTGCGCTCGGGCTCCTCGTAGATCCCCTCGAGCAGATGCGGGAGCTTGTCGGCGGCGAGGAACAGGCTGAACGCCTCGTGGTCGGTTCGGTGCACCGACATGCCGACGCAGTGAAGGAGGCATGCCGCTGCGATCACGATCTCCGCGTCTCTCTCGGCCATGCCGTGGTCGGTCACCACGCTGGGACCACCCCCCGGCGGAAGAGCAGGCGGCTCAGCCGCAACGCGATGTTGACCACGACCTGTATGTGGACCCACGAATGGTCGGACATCCCCAGCCGGCGGGTCGCGTTGACCGCCGACGCGTGCCACCACGCCTTGACCTGGAGATCCTCGTTCGCAGCCGCGAGCAGGCGCTCGAGTCGCCGGTTGCCCCGCGCCGGCGCCCGGACATGCGCCTCGGCGACGGCCTCGCGAGGAGGGAGTGCCGCAGGCGCAAGCTCCTCGGCCCCCTCCTTCGCCGCCCCTTCCTCGCTCACGCCGTCGCCGACGCCTCGGAGGCGCGGCGGCTGTGGCCGAGCATGAGCTCGCGGTGCACGTCGCGCGGCTCTGGCTCCGAGGGCTCGCGGTGCTTCCAGGTGCCCTCGGCGTCGAGCTCCCAGGCGTTGACCTCGTCGTCGAGGCAGCGCTGGATGGCATCTAGGAGGTCGTCGCGCAGGGCCGGGTCCTCAACGGGTGCGACCAGCTCGACGCGGGTGTCCAGGTTGCGGGGCATGAGGTCCCCCGAGCCGATGAGAACCGTGGCCTCGCCCCCTCGCTCGAAGGCGTAGATGCGCGAATGCTCGAGGAAGCGCCCGACGATCGAGACGACCCGGATGTTCTCCGAGACCCCGGGCACCCCCGGGCGCAGGCAGCAGCTCCCGCGCACGTTGAGCTCCACCGTCACGCCGGCCTGCGAGGCGCGGTAGAGCGCCTTGATGCAGTCGCGGTCGACGAGCGAGTTCATCTTGAAGGCGATCCGGGCGGGATCGTCTTCGTCGTGCGCCTCGATCGTACGCTCGATCTCCTCGAGGATCCCGTCGCGCAGGTGCATGGGGGCCACCAGCGTCTTGCGGTATCGCCTGGGTCGCGCGTAGCCCGTGAGGAAGTTGAACATGTCGGCCACGTCCGCTCCGAGCTCCTCGTCGGCGGTGAACAGACCGAAGTCGGTGTAGAGCCGGGCGGTGGATGCGTGGTAGTTCCCGGTGCCGATGTGGACGTAGTTGCGCACGCGGTCACCCTCCCGCCGCACGACGAGCAGCGCCTTGGCGTGCGTCTTGAGGGCGGGAATGCCGTAGGTGACGTGCACCCCGGCCTCCTCCAGGGCCCGCGCCCACTGGATGTTGGCCCGCTCGTCAAAGCGCGCCTTGAGCTCGACGAGGCACACCGCCTGCTTGCCGCGCTCCGTCGCGCGGATGAGCGCGGGGACAAGCGGCGAGTCGTCTGAGGTGCGGTACACGGTGAGCTTGAGGGCCAGCACGTCGGGGTCCGAGACGGCCTGCGCGACGAAATGCTCGACCGACGTCGACCACGAGTCGTAGGGATGGTGGACGAGCAGGTCGCCTTCGCGCATCACGGCGAAGATGTCGCAGTCGTTGTGGTCGCTCTCCTCGTGCTGCAGTCGCGGCTGGGTCACCGGCGTCCACGGGGGATCGCGCAACTCCTTGTGGCCGGGGAGCTTGACGATCTCCCAGAGGTCGGTGAGGTCGAGCAGCCCCTCGACCTCGTAGACCTGGGACTCCTCGAGCCCGAGGGCCTCGACGAGCCGCGCGCGCAGCGCGTCGTTGATCCCGCTCTCGATCTCGAGCCGCACGACCTCGCCGAAGCGGCGCCGGCGCAGCTCGTCCTCGACCGCGGCCAGGAGGTCGTCTGCTTCGTCGGAGACGGTGAAGTCGGCGTCCCGGGTGACCCGGAAGTAGGACCAGTCGAGGATCTCCATGCCCGGGAAGAGCGCGTCGAGGTTGCGGGCGATCACCTCTTCGAGCGACACGAGGATCGAGCCCTCGTCCTTCAGCTCGACGAAGCGCGGCAGCATCTCCTTCGGAACCTTGACCCGCGCGACGGTCGTCTGCTCGCTCACCGGGTCGCGCAGGAGGACGCCGAGGCTGAGCGAGAGGTTGGAGATGTAGGGAAAGGGCCGTGCCGGCCCGACCGCGAGCGGGGTGAGAACGGGGAAGATCTGGTCGCGGAAGCGCTCGCGCAGCACCTCGCGCTGGTCGTCGGAGACCGCCTCGCAATCGACGATGCGGATGCCGTGCTCGGCCAAGGCTGGATGTAGGTCATGCTCGACCGTGCGCGAGAGCCGCTCGGCCTGCTCGAGCACACGCTCGCGGACTCGTTCCAAGACCTCCCCGGGAGCCCGCCCGTCCGGCCCTCGAGCGTCGATGCCGGCCTCGACCTGGTCGTGGAGGCCCGCGATGCGCACCATGAAGTGCTCGTCGAGGTTTGAGGTGTAGATCGCCGCGAACTTCACCCGCTCGAGCAGCGGGAGATCCGGGTTCTCGACCAACTGCAGGACCCGGTCGTTGAAGTCCAGCCACGAGAGCTCGCGGTTGAAGAACAGCTTTCTGTCATCGAGGTCGGTGGCCTCCACCTCCGGGGCCGCTTCGGACTGCTCAACGGATGACATGGCCTCCCTCTCGCGTCGCTTGCGGTGCGAGGACCCTCCGTCGAGACGATGGTAGCCCGTCGGCCCCGGGCTCACCCCGCCTCGAGGAGCCCGAGCACGACGCCTTCGCGCAGGCCCCCGCGGCCGACCTCGAGCGCCCGGTTCAGGCGGACCGCTCCCGCCTCCAGGACGATCAGGCCGGCGGGAAGCAGCGCCACGCGGCGCGCGTCGAGCCCGAAGCGCTCGGCCACCTCGGCGGCGGACGCCGTGCTCAGCGCGTCCAGCGCCTGGCCCACCGCCCCCTCGTCGAGGCGCTCTCCGACGAGCCGGGGCAGCGAAGCGGCGCTCCCGCCGACCGCGAGGGCGACGTCGGCCTCGGGAAGCTCGCCGAGCTCCTCCCACGCCGCGCCGGCGCGCGCCCGGATGCGGTCGAGCTCCTCGCGCCGGGGCGGATCGTGCTCGATGAACGCGTCGGTCAGGCGACCGGAGCCGATCGCCATGGAGGCCGTGTAGCCAACGCCGCCGGCCGCCGACCCGATCGCCAGCTCGGTCGAGCCTCCGCCCACGTCGACCACGGCCACCCTGGATTCCGGCCCCGCCCACCCCGCCCACCCTGGACGCATGGCCGCCAGCGCCCCCCGGAAGGCCAGCGTCGCCTCCTGCGCCGGATCCAGTACCTCGACCTCGAGACCGCCGGCTTCCCGCGCCGCCTCGAGCAGCGCCTCGCGATTGGCGGCCGTCCGCACCACTCCGGTGGCCACGACCCGGATCCTCGCCGCCTCGAGCGATCGCGCGAGCGCCGCATGGTGCGCGATCGCCCGCGTCACCTCGTCGATCTTGGCGGCGGGCAGGACGGACAGGTCGCCCAGCTGCGTGAAGGCGCGCTCCTGGGCCAGCACGCGCAGCCCGCCGGGACCTTCCTCGGCGACGAGCAGCCGGGTGGTGTTCGTGCCGATGTCGATACAGGCGCAGCGCATGGGGGCCCGGCACCCCGGAGGAGGGCCGGGCACCGTACCGATATTGGCATGATCATTGCGATGAGGACCGGCGACGCACCCGCCGTGGAGGTTCGCGGCCTGACCAAGCGCTACGGAGACCTCGACGCCGTCCGCGGCGTCGACTTCACCGTCGAGGCGGGCGAGGTGTTCGGCCTGCTGGGCCCCAACGGCGCCGGGAAGACGACCACCGTCGAGATCCTCGAGGGCTACCGGGCACGCACAGCGGGCGAAGTCTCCGTGCTCGGCCGCGACCCCGAGCGCCGCGACCGCGCGCTGCGCGAGCGGGTCGGCATCGTCCTGCAGAGCACCGGGATGTACCGGCAGGTCACGGTGCACGAGGCGCTCTGCCACTGGGCAGGCTTCTACCCCCGGCCGCGCGACGTCGACGAGGTGATCGCCCTCGTCGGCCTCGAGGGCTCACGGGACGTACGGACCCGCCGGCTCTCGGGCGGCCAGCTGCGGCGGCTTGACTTCGCGCTCGCGCTGGTGGGCGACCCCGAGCTCGTCTTCCTCGACGAGCCGACGACCGGCTTCGACCCCGCCGCCCGCCGGGCGGCATGGGAGACGATCCGCTCGCTCGCGCGCCTGGGCAAGACGGTCCTGCTCACCACCCACTACCTCGACGAGGCCCAGGCGCTCGCCGACCGGGTGGCGATCGTCAAGGACGGGCGCATCCTGGCCGAGGGCGCGCCCGGGGAGCTCGGCGCGGGCGCCTCGCACTACCGCGTGGCGTGGCGCGAGCCCGACGGGACGCCGGTCGAGCACGAGACCGACGACCCGACCACGCTGCTGCGCGAGGCGACCGAGGCCGCGCTCGCGCGCGGCGAGCGCCTCGCCGACCTCTCCGTGAGCCGCCCCTCGCTCGAGGACGTCTACCTTGACCTGACCGCCGACGAGCCGCTCGCCCTCGAGACGCTGCCCCCGATCTCCGCCTCCGCGGCCGCGGCCGCAGCCGCGGCCGCAGCCGCAACCGAGGAGGGAGTCACCTGATGGGCGGGGCCGCGACGCTCACCTGGCGGCAATACCGGCTCGAGCGGCGCATGTTCTGGCGCAACCCCAGCGCGGCGTTCTTCAACTTCGCACTGCCGCTCATCTTCCTCGCGCTCTTCGGGGCCGTCGTCTCCTCAGACCAGGAGCAGCTCGACGTCATCGTGCCCGGCATCGCCGGCATGAGCGTGATGTCGACCACCTTCTCCGCGCTGGCCTTCAACATGACCTTCCTGCGCGAGTCGGGCGTCCTCAAGCGGATCCGCGGGACGCCGCTTCCCGGCGGCGCCTACCTCGGCGCCATCGCGCTCAACGCCGTGACCAACACGGTGATTCAGATCGCGATCATCGTGCTCGCCGGACGGCTGTTCTTCGGGGTGGAGTGGCCGAAGGACTGGCTCGAGCTCTGCGTGTTCACTGCCGCCGGGGTGAGCTGCTTTGCCTCGTTGGGCGTCGCACTCTCCCACGTGATCCCGAACTTCGACTCGGCGCCCGCCTACGTGAACGCGATCTTCCTCCCGGCGATCTTCATCTCGGGGGTCTTCTACGACGCCGACAACGCCCCGTCCGCCCTTAAGGACGTCGCGGAGATCCTCCCCCTCAAGCACGTCATCGACGGACTCTCCGGCGCGATGGTCACCGGTCGCGGCCTCGGGAGCAATCTGACGGCGCTCGCCGTCGTCGCCGCGTGGGGAGCGATCGGGGCCTTCCTCGCCGTGCGAGGCTTCTCGTGGGAGGCGCGGAGAAGCTGATCGGCAGACCGCCGCCGGCACCGTCGAGCTCTCTTCCTCGAGCCCCGACGACGCCTGACAGCGGCAACGCCTCCGAATACTAAGGTACCCGGTTTCCGAGGAGCCGTAACCCCGCCTTCCGGGCCGCGAGCGGAGCCCGCAACGCCTTGGCCCACCTTTGCTGGAGCCGCGTGGGAATACGCGCCGCAACGCGGTCGTGCTAGACATCGCGCCGTGCTCGCGGTCCTCTACGACGTGCACGGAAACCTCCCCGCGCTGGAGACGGTGCTCGATGACGCGCGCTCCCGGGGGGCGCGGCGCTTCGTGCTCGGCGGGGACTACGCGCTGTTCGGGGCGTGGCCGGTCGAGGTCGTCGACCGCCTGGACGGGCTCGGCGCCGACTGGATCCGGGGCAACGGCGAGCGCTGGACGGCGGCGCCCGACAAGGCGCCCGACGATCCGGTGATCCAGGGCGCCGCCGCGGCCTGCCGCGAGGCGCTGGGAGAGGCTTCGGTCGCGCGGCTCGCCGGGCTGCCCGAGACGTTCGCGCAGGGCGACACCCGGTACTGGCACGGCTCTCCGGTCTCGGACGTACGGTCGTTCATGCCCACCCCCGACGACGACGAGTCAGAGCTGCTCGAGGGCGTGGAGGAGAGCAGGTTGATCTTCGGGCATACCCACCTACCCTTCCGTCGGATCGCGATGCGCGGTGACCGACCGATCGAACTCGTCAACCCGGGAAGCGTCGGGATGCCCTTCGACGGCGACCCGCGCGCGGCCTACGCGCTGATCGCCCCCGACGCCACGGTGGAGCACCGCCGGCTCCCCTACGACCACGCGGCGAGCGCCGCCGCCGTCCGCGAGCGCTTCGAGGGGGAGTGGACGGCTACGATCGCGCGCCGGATCGAAGGGGCGGGTGCGTGATGGACGAGCGCGTCGAACGCGGGATGGCCGCGCAGCTCGCGCGCCGCCAGGAGCAATTGACGGCGGGCGAGGAGCCGATCGGCTGGAAGATCGGCCTCAACCCGCCGGCGGCGCAGGAGAAGGCCGGCATCTCTGCCCCGGTGACGGGCTTCCTCACCGACGCGACGGTGCTCGCCTCGGGTGGGCGGTACACGATCGACGGCGCCGACGTAAGCGTCGAGCCGGAGGTCGCGGTGCGCCTGGGCACCGACCTCGACGCGGGTGCGGATGCGGGCGCGGGCGCCGCGGCGATCGCCTCCCTCGCGCCGGCCCTCGAGGTCGTCGACCTCGACCGCGACGTCTCGGAGATCGAGGCTGTCCTCGCGGGCAACGTCTTTCACCGCGCGGTGGTCTTCGGGGACGAGCTCGAGGGCGCGCACTCGCTCGCCGGCCTTGGCTTTCGGGTCCTGCGCGGCTCCGAGCCCGAGGCCGAAGGAGACGTCGTCGAGGCCGCCGGCCACCTCGACACGCTCCTGCTCGGCGTCGCGCGCTTCCTCGACGCCCACGGCGCCGCGCTGCGGGCCGGCGACCGCGTCATCTGCGGCTCGCTGGTCGTGCCGCCGCTCGCCGCACATCCCGGAGAGACGATCGCGCTCGAGCTCGGCCCGCTCGGCCGGGTCGAGGTCGGCTTCGACGCCTGACCCGGGGCTTCCGGCACGCCAGACGGTCGCCCGAGGCGAGGCGAGGCGAGGCGAGGCGAGGCGCCCAGGCTTTCACGCTGCGGATCTGAGTGGATCGATCCACCGCAGCCCGTCGAAGCGCGCGAAGTCGCGGTCGGTGCTGCAGAGCACGAGACCACGGCCCTCTACGAAGCCCTGTGCTGTCAGCCGGCGCGAGCGCGCGCCCCCCGGCCCGACATCGGCGCCGCCGGCAGCTCGCCGGTCACGGGCTGCGGCGATTCGCTCGACGGGAATAGAGTCCCTCGCTGAGTCTGGATGAAGGGTGCGGCGACATATCGGCGCTGGCGCGCACAGCGGGTGTGGCTTCGCGCTCCCGCGCGGGCGCTGACGCTCCTCGCACCCGACGCCAGGGCCGGTGAGGACGGGGATCCAGACGCCCTCTCGCTCTACGCGTGGCTCGCGCTGACCTACCAGCGCGAGGAAGCCGAGGCCGAACGCGCGGCGCGCCTCGCGCTGCGCGGCGGCGGCCCCGCCCGGGTCGCGTCGGCGGCGCTCGCCGCCGTGCTGCTCAACCGCGGGGAGCGCGACGCCGCGGTCGAGGCGCTTCGCGAGGCGCAGCGGCGCAACCCCGGCGTGCCCTGGTACACGCTCTCGATCGCCGACGCGCTGGTCGAGGCCGGGCGTGCGCCCGAGGCCGAGGCGCTGCTCGAGGACGCCGCGGCGGCCGGTCCGCCCCTGCGCCGCCACGCGCTCACGCGGCTCTCGCGCCTGTCGGTCGAGCGCGGAGACCGCGACCGCGCCCGGCGGTTCTTCGCCCAGCTGCTCGACCTGGCTCCCGACTACCTCGTCTACGCCTCTGACTACGTGACCTCGGGCGGCCTCGAGCTCGAGGCAGGCCATCCCGACGGCGCACGCGAGATCTGGCGGCGGGGCGCCGGCATCTACCCTCGGCACGACGGCCTGCGGGCGCTGCTCGCCGAGCACTTCGGCGACGACGGTCCGCCGGGCGCGCCTCGTATCCCGAGGGTCTCCGAGCAGTCGGTCGGCGCGCATCGCATCCCGGTCAAGACGCCGTTCATCACCGCCCGCACCGGTCTGCACCGTCTCGTCGACGAGGCGACGGCCGCGGTGCGCGAGCCCGGCGACGTCCTCGTGCTCGCCGAGAGCGCCGCGGCGGCGGGGCAGGGAAAGATCGTCCCGCTCGAGCTCGTCGAGCCGGGTCGTGTCGCGCGGCTCCTCTCCCGTTTCGTCGGGGAGATCGGCCCGCTGCACAGCCCCGAGGGCATGGAGGGAGCGATCCTCGAAGCCGGCCGCCCTCGTGTGCTGCTCGGCGCGGTCGCGGGAGCCGCCGGAAAGCTCTTCAAGCAGCGCGGATGGTTCTACCGGGTCGCGGGCCCTGAGGCGGCCATGATCGACGACGTCGCGGCGTGCATGCCGCCTCACGACCACCACGTCCTCTTCGGCCCGCGCGACCCCGACGGCCTGGCCCGCTCCCTCTCGGCGAAGCTGGGCTGCGAGGTGGCGATCGTCGACGCCAACCACCTGTCGGGCGCATGGGTGGTTGGCGCCACGCCGAACGTCGACCGCCGCTGGCTCACTGCGGCCCTGGCCGACAACCCGGCCGGAAACGAGGACGAGGGCACACCCGTCGTCCTCGTTCGTCGCATCGGCGCGGGCGACGGCGCCGCGACCGGCTCTCCGGTGGGAGCGGCCGCGCAGTGAAGCTCGAGGACATTCCGATTCCGGGTCTCGCGAGCCGGCGGGCCCCGCGCGTCGGGCCGGCCCAGCGACGCGGCCTGCTCGCCGCCGGGGCCCTGACCACCGCCGCCCTCGGCGTTTCCTGGGAGGTGCAGCGCCGGCGCGACCTTCGGCGGATCAAGGCCGACCCCGATCATCGTCTCCTGAGCTCGCCGCCCGAGGGCCGGCCCGTGACCGTCCGCGCCGGCACCGGGCCCAGCCTGCACGCCGAGGTCTTCGGGCCCGACGACGCGCCCACGATCGTCCTCGTTCACGGCTGGACGTGCTCGCTTCGCTTCTGGGCCTTCCAACTGGCCGAGCTCTCCGAGAGCCACCGCGTCGTCGCCTTCGACCTGCGCGGGCATGGTCGCAGCGACAGCGCCCCGTCCCGCGACTACTCGACCGAGGCATTCGCGGTCGACCTCGACGCGGTGCTGCGCGAGCTCGTGCCGGCCGACGAGCGAGTCACGCTAGTCGGGCACTCGCTCGGCGCGATGACGATCCTCGCGTGGGCGGCCGCAAACCATGAGGCGGTGGAGGGACGCGTCGCCGCCACCGCCCTGATCAACATGGGGACGGGCGATCTCATCACCGAGGCGCTGATCGTTCGCCTCCCGGCAGTGCTGGTCCGCGCCAGGCAGCTCGTCGGGCGCATCGCCCTGTCCGTACCGGCGCCCCTTCCGCCTCAGCCCACGCCGCTCACAAACCGCCTCGTCCGCTATGTCGCGCTCAGCCCCTCGGCGAGCCCGGCGCAGGTCGCCTTCAGCGAGCGCATGGTCCTGAGCGCCCGGCCGATCATCCGCGCGCGAACGGGTGCATCGCTCTCGCGCATGGACCTCGCCGAGGCGATCAGGTCGCTCACGGTCCCCACCATCGTGATCGCCGGCGAGCACGATCGCCTCACCCCTCCCATCCATTCCCAGCGCCTCTTCGAGGAGCTCCCGAACGCGAAGGCCATGATCAAGATCCCAGACGTGGGCCACATGTCTCCGCTCGAGGCCCACGACGAGGTCACCGCTCACCTGCGCGCGCTCGCCGTCGACTACGGGCGCGCGCCGATGCACACCCCAAGCGAGTAACGGCGTCGCGGCGACGTCACGGGCCGCGGAGCACCCGCTGCGCGGCTGCCGCCACGGCCTCCATGTGCCAGGGCGACAGGAGGTGATGGGTGGGGAGGGCGAGGAGCTCGCGGCGTGCGGGCTCGAGCTCGGCGAAGCGCTGCCGGTCGAGCAGCGGGTGCGCGACGGGCCAGATCTCCAGCGCGCGGATCCCGTGGTCCAGCAGCCCGCGAACCGCCGCCGCGCGATCCCCGGCGCGGACCGGGAGGTAGAGCGGGCAGGTGCCCGCCGGAAGGTCGCGGTAGGCCGCGGGGACGTGGTCTGCGAGCTCGTCGCGCAGGCGCAGGTAGTTCTCGCGACGGCGCGCGCGGATCGCCGCGGCGTCCGCGTGGCGCACGGACAGCTCGGTCAGGCGGGCAGGAAGGCGGGCGGCGTTCTCCATGTCGGCGACCTCGAGGTCCCACTCGCCGATGATCGTCTCGGTCACGGTTCCGGCGCGCGCCGCGGCGTCGCCGCGGCTTGCGCGGCCGATGAGGCGGGTCGCGGCCGCCCGGAGGGGTGAGGCGCGCGCGATCGCCGCTCGGCCGGCGAGGAGGGCCGCGGTCGAGCGCGCGATACGCTTTCCCGGCGGCCGCGGACCGGTGGGAACCGGCGAGTCGACGAGTACCGCGCCGCCGTCGGGCACCCCGAGCGACTTGCGCGGACAGAAGACCGCCACGTCGCCGCGCGAGCCCACCGGACGACCCTGCGCGTCGAGCGAAAAGAGGGCGTGGGCGGCGTCCTCGAGCACCCGTGGGCCGTCCGGCGCCTGCGCGATCGGAAAGCCGAAGTGCGAGATCAGATAGACCAGATCGGCGCCGCGGGCGGCGCGCGCGAGGTCGTCGGGATCGGGGACGAGGTGGGCGTCGACGCGGTAGAAGTCGATCCGCGCGCCGGCCAGCCGCACGGCCTCGACCTCCGATCCGCAGTGGTAGGCCGGCATCGCCACCCGGCTGCCCTCCCCGATTCCCAGAGCCCGCAGCGCGAGCCACACCGCGCCGCGGCCCAGGTGCGTCAACCGCAGGCCCGGCCGGTCCAGCGGAAAGCCGGGCGCTCCACGACGCAGGCTCAGCTCGAGCGGCGGATAGACGGGAATCAGCGGCGTACTCACGAGCCGCGGCCCGCGCCGCGCCGCGACCGTCCCGCGAGGGTGAGCGACGCGCTCGCGCGCCCGTCGCTCACCGGCCCGGCACCATGCGGCGCAGCATGGCGAGGTCGCGGACGTGGAGGGCGCGGGCCACGGCGAGGAACACCGCCGCGCCGAGCGCCGCGCCCAAGAGGAGCTGTGCCAGCGCCCGCCACACGAGGTCGTCGACGACCTCGCGCATCCCCACCACCGCGAGGAGCATGGCGCCGGCTGTGGCCGCCGCCGCCGCCAGCACCTTGAAGAGGTCGACCAGGGCGGTCCGGTCGACGACCGGACCGACCCGCCGGACGAGGACGACCCCGGCCACGATGGCCCCGGCGACGTACCCGAGCGAGTGCGCGAGCGCGAGGCCCTCGATGCCCATGAGCACGAAGAGGACGACGTCCAGGACGATCGTCACCACGTTCTCGAGGAGGTTGACGAGCGCCGGGGTGCGCGCGTCCTGGCGAGTCTGGAACGCCCGCATGAGCAGCTGGTAGGCCGCGAAGGGAAGCAGCCCGATGGCGAACCACCTCAGGTTGGCGGCCACGAGCTCGGTGCTGCGCGCGCTGACGATCCCGTGCTCGAGGAGCGTGCGGATCAGCGGCTCGGCGAGAACCAGAAAGCCCACCGTGGCGGGGATCATGAGGAGGCCGAGGGTGCGCATGCCGTCGGCGATCCGGCGCCGGAAAGCGTCGGGCTCGCCGTCGACGTAGTGGGCCGAGAGCTTTGGCACCAGTGCGGTGACGATCGAGATGGCGGCAATGCCGATCGGCAGCTGGAAGAAGGCGAAGGCGGTCACATAGGCGGTCAGCCCGCCCTGGACCCCGTTGGCCAGGTAGAACGAGACCGCCACCCCCACGGTGTTGGTGACGACGTAGCCGAGCGTCCACGCCGACAGCCGAGCGAGCTTGCGCACGGCTTCGTGCCCGAAGTCGAAGCGGGCGCGCAAACGGCCTGGCAGACGCATGACATAGACCCAGTTGACCGCGACCATCGTCGCCACCGCCCCCGTTGCGCCCGCGCCCAGCAGCAGCTTGAGGCCGGTGTCGCCTTCCACCTGCGCACTGCCGGTCACCCCGGAGGTCAGCGCCGCGAACGCGACGAAGGTGCCGATCAGGATCAGGTTGTTGACGATCGGCGCGAACATGGGCGGCCCGAAGCGCCCGTTGGCGTTGAGCAGCCCGCCCGCGATCGCCGCGAGGCCGAGCAGCAGGATCTGCGGGGCGAAGGCGCGTAGGAAGAACGTCGCCAGGTCCCGCTGCTCCGCGACGGCGCTGTCGGGCACGCGGGCGGTGAAGACGTCGACGACCCACGGGGCGATCGCCACGACGACGACGGTCAGGCCACATAGGACGACCGCCGCGGTGGTGACCATCGCCGACGCGGCCGCCCACGCGTCGTCGTGGGACTTGGTGCGAAGCTCCTGGACGAGGACCGGGATGAACACCGAGGTCAGCACTCCGCCGAGCACGAGCTCGTAGAGGACGATCGGAAGGGTGTTGGCCAGGTTGTAGGCGTCTGCCAGCCGAGACTCGGCCACGCCCAGGGCAAAGGCCATCGCCAGCGTGCGACCCAGCCCGGTCAGGCGCGATAGCGCGGTCCCGGCCGCCATGACGGCGGCGGGACGGGCCAGGCCCTGCTTGGCGATGTCTACCGGCTCGCGGGCCTCGGCCGCCTCGACGCTCATCGCGCGACGGCCGCCTCGGCGCGCTCGAGCCGGTCCTCGTCGGCCTCGATGCGCTTCTGCTCGGCCACCGCCTCGCCGCGTGGGCGATCACCGACGGAGCCGCCTCGGCGCTGGTCGAGCTCGCAGATGCGGGCCTCGCGGCCGTAGAGCACGAGTCGGTCCCGGGGCCGACTGCGCGTCTCGCCGTGTGACATTCCGGTCAACGCGAACGCGACGGTCCCGATGCGGGTGATCAGCAGCGACAGCGAGACCACGACGAACACGGTGAGGTGCCCGATGGGAAAGAGCGCGATCTGGCCTTCCTCGCGTAGCCGGCCCGTTCGCCGCGACGACACTCAGTCCTCCTGGTTGGCGACGGCGGCCGTGAGCGTCAGGCCGCCGTCGATGATCAACGAGGCGCCGGTCGTGTAGCTCGCCTCCTCGGAGCAGATGTGGGCGATGAGGTAGGCGACCTCCCGTGCGTGGCCCGGACGCTGGAGCGGGATTGCAGGGCGATCGATCGTGCCCGGGTCCTCGTTGTGCGCGCCGGTCATCGGCGTGGCGATGTGGCCGGGCGCGACCGAGTTGACGAGGATCCCGTGCTCGGCGAGCTCGAGGGCCATGCCCCTGGTGAGCATCCCCAGGCCGCCCTTGGCGGCGCAGTAGGCCGCCGCCCCTTTGAGGGGGATGTGCTCGTGGATGCTGGTCACGTTCACGATCCTCCCGCCCCGCCCGGCGGCGACCATCCGCTTGGCCGCCTCCTGCGCGCACGCGAAGGAAGCGTCGAGGTTCACGCTCAGCACGTGGCGCCACTCCTCGAGGTCGAGCTCGAGGAACGGCGTGACCGTCCCCGCCGCGGCGTTGTTGACAAGTGCGTCGAGGCCGCCGAGCGCATCGGCCAGCTCGCCGACCACCCCGGCGCCCCCGGCCGGGTCGCCGAGATCCACCTGGCGCACCTCGGCTCGGCCGCCATTGCCCTCGACCTCGGCGGCCGTCTCGTGGGCGCCCTCCTCGTCGGAGAAGTAGGTGATGCCGAGGTCCCATCCGCGCTCGGAGAGGACCACCGCGGTGGCGCGGCCGATCCCCGAGTCGGCGCCGGTGACGATCGCGGCGGGCACGGGCCCCTACCCTCCCGCCAGCGCCGGCAACGGCTGCTCGAGCTCGAGGACTGGGGCGAAGAGGTCGCCTCGCGTCGCGCGCTCGAGCGCCGCCTGAGCATCGAAGACCAGGCACTCGGGATCGCCCGCCGAAAGGGCCGCCTCGATCTCCTCCCGGGCGACGGGAGTCGAGACCGTCGGGCGATCCCTGGCCCGCAGCGACCACACGCAGACGGTCGTCTTGTGCTGGTCGTTCTGGCTCCAGTCGACGAGCACCTTTCCTTCCCGCAGGGACTTCGCCATGCGCGAGACCACGAGCTCGGGATGCTGCTTCTCGAGCAGGGCGGCGAGGCCGTTGGCGAACGGCTTGGTCGTGGCGTAGGAGACCTCCGTGTTGAGCGGGAGGTAGACCTGGAGGCCCTTGGAGCCCGACGTCTTGGCAAAGCTCTCCAGCCCGAGCGCGTCGAAGACCTCGTGCAGCCACACCGCGACCTGACAGCACTCGAGGATCCCCGCGGGAGGACCCGGGTCGAGGTCGAAGGCCATCACCGTCGGGCGCGACACCGGGTCGACCCGCGCGAGCGAAGGGTGGATCTCGAGATCGGCCAGGTTGGCCAGCCAGACGAGCGTCGCGACCTCCTCGACCACGCAGAAGGTGATGTCGCCGACGCGCTCGGTGCGTACCCATTCGGGGCGGTGCGACGGACACTGCTTCTCGTAGAAGTACGGCGCCTCGACGCCGTTCGGGTAGCGCTTGAGGGTGAGCGGCCGGTCGCGCAGGTGCGGGAGGAGGACGGGCGCGATGCGGGCGTAGTAGTCGATCACGTCGCCCTTCGTGAAGCCGGCCTTCGGGTAGAGCACCTTGTCGAGGTTGGAGAGCGAGAGGCTCCGGCCGTCGACCTCTACCTCGACGCGGGCGGAGTCCCGTCTGGGGGAGCGGCGCGCGCGCTCGATCGCGTCCGCGGCGCCGTCGTCGAGCGGCACGCGGGCGAGCGCGCCCCCGCGGGACGCCTCCTCCCCGCCGGCCTCGTCCTCGGGAGCCTCCTCGCCAGGCGCCCCCTCCTCTCCCACGACCTCCTCCGCCGCCGGCGGCGCCTCGATCGGCTCGCGGACGATGTCGCCGGGCTCGGCGTCCTCCCGCATCCCCTTGTAGGTCGGCGCGCGCAGGGTGCCGGTGTGCGTCCACTCGCGAAACTCGACCTCGGCCACCAGCTCGGGCGCCAGGAAGTGCGACGCCTTGGGCGGCTGGCGGCCCTCGAAGGGCGAGGCGTCGGCCGCCAGGGGCGCGAGGACGTCGCGCAGGCGCAGGAGCTCGGCCTCGGTGAAGCCCGACCCGACCCTCCCCGCGTAGCGCAGGGTGCCCTGCTCGTCGTTGTAGCCGACCAGCAGCGCACCGACCCGGCCCGTCCGGCCGCCCTCGCCGGGAAGCCATCCGCCGACCACGAAGTCCTGACGGTGGACGTTCTTGACCTTCAGCCAGCAGGCGCTGCGCCGCCCCGGCTCGTAGGGGCTGTCGGTGCGCTTGGCGACGATTCCCTCCAGCCCGAGCTCACGGCTGGCGGCCAGCAGGTCGGCGCCGCCCTCCTCGTGGGAGGCCGGGACCTGCCACGCCCGGCCGCGCAGCGCCAGGGCGTCGAGGCGCTCCCGGCGCTGCGCGTAGGGCATGCCCATGAGCGAGCGGCCCTCCAGCCAAAGCAGGTCGAAGATCACGTAGGCGACCGGCGTGTCGCGCATCCGACGGCGTACGGCCGTCTCGGAGGCAAGGTGCATGCGACCCTGCAGGCGCCCGAAGTCCGGCCGGCCCTCGGGATCGAAGGCGACGACCTCGCCGTCGAAGACCGCCGCGCGCGACCCGAGCGCCTGTCCGAGGCCCGCGACCTCGGGGTAGCGCGAGGTGATGTCGCGCATCGAGCGGCTCTGCAGGCGCACGCGCCCCCCCTCGACGAAGGCGACCGCGCGCACGCCGTCCCACTTGACCTCGTAGGCCCAGCCGTGCTCGCTCCGGGGCAGCGCCGCGAGGCGCGCGAGCATCGGCGCAACCGCATCAGGGATCGGCTCGGCCTCGGGGTCGGCCGGCGGATCCATCCGGTGGATCATCCAGTTCTTCCCGTCCGTCCGGAACAGGGCGTAGCGGCCCTCGAGGCGCTCGCCGTGGAAGGTGACGATCACCTCGTCGTCGCGGAACTTGTGGCACTCATAGGTCCCGCGGTCCCAGATCCTCATGGTCCCCGCCCCATACTCGCCGCGCGGGATCTCCCCCGCGAAGTCGAGGTAGGAGATCGGGTGGTCCTCGGTTCCAACGGCCAGCCCGTTCTTGCCGGGATCGTCGGGAATGCCCTTGGGCACCGCCCAGGAGGCGAGCACTCCGTCACGCTCCAGGCGAAGGTCCCAGTGCAGGCTGCGGGCGTGGTGCTCCTGGACGACGAACCGCGGGCGCGGGCTCTCGCCCACACCTTCCTCGCCGGCCGGCTCGGGCGTCGCGCCGAAGTCTCGCTTGTCCCTATAAGTGCGGAGGGCTGGTGTGCCCGGGGTGTTTGGAGGTTTCATGATTCGATTTGCGGACGATATGCACACTACGTGCCGTTCACCCCGCACCTCTCGGTCGTCGAAGGCGGCGAGCCGGGAGACCCTATGAGCACCCCGAGCGACCTCTGGCTGGCCATGCCCTCACGGGCGGAGAACGTAGCGCTCGTGCGCCAGGCCTTCGGCGGTCTCGCCGACGCGGTCGGACTGGCCGAGCCGGTGCTCGCCGACGTCAAGACAGCCGTCAGCGAGGCGTGTAACAACGTCGTCGTCCACGCCTACGGCGGTGGCGAGGGCCCGCTCCAGGTCGGCGCGCGCACCGCGGGGCACGAGCTCAGCGTCCTCGTCCGCGACCAAGGCGAGGGGATTCGCCCGACGCCGGTGGTCAACGACCAGGCCGTCCACGGCGTCGGGCTCTCCCTCATCCAGGCCCTCACCGACCGCGTCGAGTTCGGCGGAGGCGTCGGGAAGGGCACCGAGGTGCGCATGACCTTCTCAGTCGAGCAGGACCTCGAGCCGCCCGGCGGGCGGCCCTCCGCCGATGAGGCCGATGCCCCCGAGGAGGGTCTGGTGGTCTCCATCGCCCAGGGAGGGCTCGTCGGTCCGGTATTGAGTCGGGTCATCGCGATGCTCGCGGCCCGGGCCGGGTTCTCCATCGACCGGCTCTCCGACGCCCAGCTCGTGAGCGACGCGCTCTGCGCCCACGCGCCGGCCTACCTGCGCGACGACGACCTCCGGGTCGCCTTCCGCGACGGCAGCCGGACGCTCGAGGCAAGGCTCGGCCCGCTCGTCGACGGGGGGAGCGAGCGCCTTCTCTCAGACGCCGACCTCCCCGGGATCGGCCGGCTGCTCGATCAGCTCGCCGACTCGGTCGTGGTCGACCGCAACGGCGGCAGCGGGGAGTACCTCACCCTCTCGCTCAGCGACGGGCCCTGAGCGACCTCTCGCGCGCTCAGGCGTCCAGGGCTCAGAAACGGCGGGCGACGAGGGGAAAGGAGCCGGAGCGGGCGCGAAACGCAGCTCGCTGAAGCATTTGGTAGGCGGTGGGCTACCGAATCCTCCAGGGAGCGTTGAGGGACGACTCCGCCGCCTGACTCCCCCTTCCTTCGTCGCCGCCGTTGACGCGGCCGGCAGGACCGCGGCGCTCGGTCCTCGCAGCTGACCGCGGCGCTCGGTCCTGGCAGCAGGCGGCAGCGCTCAGAACCGCAGCAGCGCGGCGATCGAGTCGCGGCCGGTCAAGTCGTGACGGCGCACGATCATGACCTGCGCGGCCTGGGCGAGCGCCGACTCGACGGCCGTCTCGACGATGTCGTCGCGCTGCTCGGTCGCGGTGTCGTCGAGCGGGCAGCGGACCTCCGCCACGCCCATCCAGCCGTCCCGGGGGCAGACGACGCCCCCGGCGCGCCAGCCCTCGGCGATCAGCAGGGACTCGACGCGGCGCTCGTTGAGGACGCCCAGCACGTCATCGAGCCCCGCAGCCGCGCGCCCTCCCGCGCCGAGCCCCTCCTCGAGGCGGTCGAGCGCGTCGCGCTCGCGACGGCGCTCGTCGGCCTCGATGAGCGGCGCGGCGGCCGCGCGAACGTCATCGACGCCGGCGTGCTCGACCTCTACCTCGACACGACCGGCGAGGCGCTCGCGGACATACGGGTGCAGCCTGGCTTCGACGTCGCCCGCCAGCTCTTCCGGGGATCCGATCAGCAGACGATCGAACGGGGAGCGCTGGAAGCGGCGGAAGAGCTCAT
The DNA here is from genome assembly GCA_038199375.1 of Solirubrobacterales bacterium. Taxonomy (GTDB): domain Bacteria; phylum Actinomycetota; class Thermoleophilia; order Solirubrobacterales; family Solirubrobacteraceae; genus JBBPZA01. Next base: position 28,511 of record JBBPZA010000066.1, read on the forward strand.
CGGCGACGCGTTTGAGGTGGTCCTGGACCTCTTTCTCCACCCCGCGCTGGTAGCGCGCCTGCGACAACCCTCCCTGGTCGTGCTGGCCGTGGACGTCGTCCCACACCAGCTCGACCTCCTCGAGGCGCTCGGGCGAGCCGCGCAGGATGCGCCCGGCCTTGCGGTTGACGAGCAGTACGCACCAGCGCCCGGCAACCCCTATGTCGACAAGCGGCTCGACGTAGGGCGAATCGTCGATTAGCACCGTCGCGTCGACGGGCCGCGGGAGCTTGATGACCTCGAAGAGGTCGGCCGGCCCGCAGCAGTACACCGCCAGCCCGTGGGCGCCCTTGGCCGAGAAGCTTCCGTTGCCAAAGAAGGAGCGCAAGCGCTCGACGTCCTCGCGGAGTGCGACCTGCTCGGCGGGGGCGAGCCCTGAGGCCTTGATCGCGCGCTCGGCCTCGTCGAGCAGCGAACGCACCTGGGTGGACCGTGCCTGCGCGGTCGCGAACGTCGAGGGATCGAGGTTGACGAAGACGCTGAGCACCTTGCCGTCCGGCGGTTTGAGAGCGGCCAGCCGGCGGAGCCCGTCCTGAGTGATCTCGTTGGTCTGCATGGCGCGGACGTTACCCGTGTTTGCGCCGGGATCGACCGGATAAGTTCAAAGGCAAGTCATAGACGCGACAAAAAGGAGCCCCATGCCCTGGGACGAGATCTCTCCACGCCAGTTCGCAGCCTTCGACAAGGAGCTCGACGGCATCTCCAAGCAGACGATGGAGGACCACTACAAGCTCTACGAGGGCTACTGCAAGAAGGTCAACGAGTGCCGAGGAATCCTCAACGGCTTCGACTACTCAGAGATCGAGGGCAACCAGGTCTACTCGGAGCTGCGCGCCGTGTCGATCGACTACACCTTCGCGCTGCTCGGCTTCAAGAACCACGACCTCTACTTCGGCCACCTCGGCGGCGAGGGCGGCGAGCCCGACGGGCGCTTCGCCGAGATCATCGAGGCCGAGTTCAAGCCGGGAGGCGTCGCCGGCTGGAAGGACGCGATCCGCAAGGCCGCAAAGGCGGCCCGTGGCTGGGTCATGGTGGGCTACGACCTCAACGACGGCTCGCTGTTCAACTACATCATGGACACCCAGAACCTGTGGGCGGTCTACAACATGGTCCCGGTGCTGGCCCTCGACGTCTACGAGCACGCCTACGCGCGCGACTTCGGGTCGACGCCAGACGGCCGCGGCGAGTACGTCGAGGCCTTCTTCCGCAATCTCGACTGGGACCACGTCAATCGGCAGGTCGCGCAGGCCGAGGCCGCGCGCGAGGGCGCCCGGTCGGTCGGGGCCGACGAGCCCGACGACCCCGCGCCCGCGTAGCCGACCGGGGCTCTCGGGTACCCGAGAGCCCCGGCTGCCGGCCGGGGCTCTCTCCGCGCTCGCCGGGAGTGCTCTCATGACGCGCTTCAGATGGTCGAAGCGCGGGTACGTGAGGAGCCGACCCGAGGACTAGGAGCAAGCGGAGACCATGTTCGAGAACCTGCGCAGGGGCAATCAGGAGGGCTCGGTCCGGAGCGGCGCGCCTGGGAGCCCTCCCCCGAACGCCAACGTGGGCGGCCGGACGGCGGCCGCCGCGCCGCCGCCGTCCAGGCCCCAGGGGCCGGATGACGTGCACTCCGACCGTCACGATCGCCAGCACTCCGACCGTCACGATCGCCAGCACAGCAAATTCGGCGGCCTCAACTGGGGCGCCGCCTTCTTCGGCTGGCTGGTGGCCATCGGCCTCGGAGTGCTCTTGGTGGCGATCCTCAGCGCCGCCGGCACGGCGATCGGGATCACCGAGATCGAGAGCGTCGGAGAGGCGACCGACAAGGCCGACACCATCGGGATCGTCGGCGGGATCCTGCTCTTCGCCTGCTTGCTCATCGCCTACTTCGCCGGCGGCTATGTCGCGGGGCGGATGTCGCGCTTCGACGGAGCACGACAGGGCTTCGGCGTGTGGGCCGTGGCGCTGCTAATCACCATCGCCGTGGCGGTTGCCGGTGCGCTTCTCGGCGCCAAGTACAACATCTTCGCCAAGCTCGACCTGCCGCGGATCCCGGTCGACGAGGGGACCCTGACCACCGGCGGGGCCATCGCGCTGGCCGCGATCGTGCTGGGCACCCTGCTCTTCGCAATCCTCGGCGGCAAGACGGGCGAGCGCTACCACCGCAAGATCGATCGCGCGTAGCCTGGCAAACTGACGGTCATGGCCTCGGTGACCGCCGGCAAGGAGGGCCGCCGCAGAGCACGGGGCGCGGGCACGAAGCCCGACATCCCGACGGAGTTGCCCAAGCGGTCCTGGCTCCAAGTCGTCAAGCGCACCGCAAAGGAGTTCCAGGACGACAATCTGACCGACTGGGCCGCGGCGCTGACCTACTATGCCGTGCTGGCGATGTTCCCGGGGCTGATCGTGCTCGTCGCGCTGATCGGCCTGCTCGGCCAGTACCCGCAGACCACCAACGCCATGCTCGACATCGTCGGCCAGGTC
>JBBPZA010000067.1:0-3724 GCA_038199375.1 Solirubrobacterales bacterium
CCTCGGCTCGCGCCACCCGTGGTGGACGGCGGCGCTCGTGCTGTCGCTGCTCTCGCTCGTCGGCATCCCGCCGCTCGGCGGCTTCGTCGGCAAGCTCGAGGTCTTCACCGCGGCGATCGACGCCGGCCAGGCGTGGCTCGCCGTGGTCGCGGTGGTCAACACCGTGATCTCGCTCTTCTACTACCTGCGCGTGATCGCCCCGGCGGTGCTCGAGCCGGCGCCGGACGCGCCGGCCCCCGCCCCGCCGGCGCGCTCGGCGCCGCTCGCGGGCGCGCTCGGGGTCGCCACCCTGGCGACGGTCGCCGTCGGCGTCGTGGCCGAGCAGCTGCTCGCGCTCGCCGAGTCGGCGACGATGCTCGGCGGGTGAGCGCCTCGGGAGCCGGACACGGTGCGGCCCCGCTTTCATCGTCATCTCATGTCTTCTCCCTAGCTTCGCCGGCTGAGTTCACCTACGAAGGGAGACGGAATGCCTGAACGGATCAAGAAGGCGTCGATGGGTCTCGCCGCACTCGCCGCGCTCGCTCTCGGTGGGGGCGCGCTTGCCCAGGCTGGGAGCTCCGGCGGTGACAAGGCCGGGGCTGAGGAGCGTTCAGGGGCGGGTGAGCGCGAGAGGTCGTACGCCGACACCGACGATGTCCAGCACGAGGGCAAGGACGACGAGGAGGGAGAGAACGGCGCGGAGGACGCGGGCGAGCAGGAGGAAGCCGGCGAGGAGGACGAGTCGGTGAGCGGCCCAGGGGCCGAGAAGGCCAAGGCAGCGGCGGTCGGGATCACCAACGGCGGGACCGCGAACTCTGTGGAGCGTGACGACGAGAACGGGGCCACGTGGGAGGTCGAGGTGACCAAGCCCGACGGGCAGACCGTCGACGTGCGTCTCGACGAGAGCTACGAGCTGGTCGCCGTCGAAGGCGATGACGAGCGCGAGGACGAGTCCCGCTAGTTCCCTCCGGCGGACGACTCCGAGGCGTGAGAGGGCCCGACAAACGTCGGGCCCTCTCACATTGCTCATCTTCTACTCATCTGAGGTTGCGACGCTTGGTCCATGAGGGTGCTCGTGGTCGAGGATGAGGTGAAGATGGCGGGTCTCATCCGGCGTGGATTGCGTGAGGAGGGGGCCGCGGCCGATGTCGCGGTGAAGGGCGAGGACGCGCTGTGGATGGCGGCCGCGACCGGCTATGACGCGATCGTCTTGGACGTGATGCTGCCGGGCCTCGACGGCTTCCAGACCTGCCGGCGGCTGCGCGACGACGGGATCTGGGCGCCCGTGCTGATGCTGACCGCGAGAGACGCGGTCGAGGATCGCGTCGCCGGGCTCGACGGCGGCGCCGACGATTACCTGACCAAGCCGTTCTCGTTCGCCGAGCTCCTCGCCCGCCTGCGCGCGCTCGTCCGCCGCGGCCCCGTCGAGCGTCCGACGGTGCTCGAGGTCGACGACCTGCGCCTCGATCCCGCGACGCAGCAGGTGTGGCGCGGCCAGACGGAGGTCGCGCTCTCGCAGAAGGAGTTCGCCCTGCTCGAGACCTTCATGCGCCGCCCGGGCGAGGTCCTCTCGCGCTACCAGCTGCTCGAGCACGCCTGGGACTACGAGTACGAGAACCGCTCCAACCTGATCGACGTCTACGTGCGCTACCTGCGCGAGAAGGTCGACCGCCCGTTCGGCTCGGAGTCGATCGAGACTGTGCGCGGCTCGGGCTACCGGCTGCGCGAGGCGCCGGCATCCTGAGCCGGCTGCCAGTCCGCCTCAAGCTGACGCTGGCCTTCGCCGGCGTGATGACCGTCGTCCTCGTCGCCGTGGGTGCGTTTCTCTACCTGCGTTTCGAGCGCGACCTCGACGCGTCCGTCGACCAGGGCCTGCGCTCGCGCGCCGACGACGTCACCGCGCTCGTGCGCCAGGCCGACTCCGGCCTTACGGAGGGAGGAGGCAGGGCCCTGACCGAGGAGGGCGAGAGCTTCGCTCAGATCATCGCGCCGGGCGGACGCGTGATCGACGGGACCGCCCAGGTGCGAGACGCTTCAATCCTGACCCGGGCCGAGCTCTCACGTGCGCGGGCGGGCACGATCGAGGTCGAGCGGGACGGGGTGGTCGAGCCCGGCGAGCCCGCACGGCTGCTGGCCACGCCTGTCCGCGCGCAGGGGCAGCGCTTGGTCGTGGTCGTCGGAACCTCGTTGGAGGACCAGCGCGAGGCGCTTGGCAACCTGCTCGCTCTGCTGGCGATCGGCGGACCGATCGCCCTGCTGTTGGCCTCGCTCGCCGGCTACGGGGTAGCGGCGGGGGCACTGCGCCCGGTCGATGCGATGCGCAGGCGGGCCGCGGAGATCGAGGACGCAGAGCCCGGACAGCGCCTGCCGGTGCCGCCAGCCGACGACGAGATCGCACGGCTCGGCGACACCCTCAACGCGATGCTCGCCCGCCTCGAGGGCGCGTTGGAACGCGAACGGACCTTCGTGTCCGACGCGAGCCACGAGCTGCGCACGCCGCTGGCGATTCTCAAGACTGAGATCGAGCTCGCGCTGCGCGCAGGTCGCACCAACGAGGAGCTCCACGACGCGCTGCGCTCGGTGGGCGAGGAGACCGACCGCCTCGCACAGCTCGCCGAGGATCTGCTCGTCATCGCGCGTTCGGACCGAGGGCGCCTTCCCGTCCGCCTCACCTCTGTCGCCGCAGCGGATCTGCTCGAGGACGTGAGGCAGCGCTTCGCCCGCCGCGCCGCCGAGCAGGACCGTGCTGTCGACGTCGCGGCCGAGCCGGGCCTCGAGCTGATCGTCGATCCGCTGCGCATGGAGCAGGCGCTTGGCAACGTCGTCGACAACGCCCTCCGTCACGGAGGCGGCCCGATCCACCTGGCCGCCTCTCAGGACGACGGAGTCGCCGCCCTCCGCGTCAGCGACAGCGGCCCCGGATTTCCGGATGGCTTCCTCGGGCAGGCCTTCGAGCGCTTCACGCGGGCCGACGAGGCGCGCGGCCGCGGCGGCACCGGGCTCGGGTTGGCGATCGCCGCCGCGATCGCTCGCGCACACGGCGGCGAGGCCCGCGCCCGCAACCGCGACGCGGGTGGCGCCGACATCTGCATCGAGTTCCCCAATCCTCTGCGCTGAGCTCCATGCCGGCCGTCAGGCCGGTGCCTTCGCGGCCGCCACCCGCCGCCGCTGGCGCCAGGTGCGAAGCGCCCCGTAGAGGGCGACGCCGGCCAGGGCGGCCAGGCCGGCCCCGCTGCTGGCCGCAGCGCGCAGCGCTATGTCAGACGGTTGGATCCAGGAGCTACTCCTCGCCCTGGAACTGGTGGTCGGCGTTGGGGTTGCCCGGCTCGTCGGCGTGCCCACCGGGCCCGTCGTCACCGGGGACCTCCTCGCCCTCGCGGGCCTCGCCCTTCTCGGCCTGCTCGGGCCCTTCAGCCGCCTCGGACTTCTCCGTGGCGTCGTCCATGGCGTGGGACCACCCTTCAAACCCACTGTCGACTCAAGGGTCCGACATAGCGTAGGGATCTCATCCAGCGAAAGGGGCGCGGACGTCACCGCAGGCGCCCGACGAGCGGGAGGAAACGTCCGGCCCTCGCTGCGTACTCGGCGTATGCGCGGCCGTGGGCCTTGCGCAGGTAGGGCTCCTCGATCAGCCGAGTCTGAATCTCGAGCGCCGCGACCAGCGCGAAGACGCCCGTGAGCGCGACCACGTTCGGGGCGAGCAGGGCGATCCCCAGGGAGGTTGGGATCATCGCCATGAAGATCG
>JBBPZA010000068.1:0-4681 GCA_038199375.1 Solirubrobacterales bacterium
CGGGTCGTGCGCCACGACGCCAACGGCGTCGCGAGTCGTCAGCGGGAGGTTGCTGCGAAGTCGCGCTGCCACGAGGGGATTGGTGACTTCCCATTGACGCTCGGCGGGCTGGGTGATGAGGCCGGCCTCGTGGAGACGGCGCACGGCGCGATGGATCTCTTGGATGGAGGCGCCCTCGCGGCTGGTGTAGGGGCCGGCGCCATGCGCGATCTGTTCGAGCACACGCCCCCCGAGGCGGTGGAGAGTACGGGCGTGCTGCATCGACCGGCCGGCGTGGCCGTCGTCAAGAGAGAGCATGAACTGCCACATCTCCAGCGGCGAGAGGACGCCGACCTCTCGGTCGAGCGGCGGCGGTGCGTCGCCTCGCTGACTGGACGTTGGGCCCGCGAGCCGCTCGAAAGCCAGCCCGAGGGCGAGCAGCATCGTGGAGGGGTGTCGACGCGTCATCTCCGCCATTTCGGTCACCCACACCGCGGGTCGGGAGCGGTCATCAGTGAGCGCCGAGACGGTAGCTATCCATGTCTCGACGTCGGGCCGGCCAATCTCCAGCCACACACCGTCCCCGTGAAAGGCGCCCTGCGTTTCGTGCGCGATCGCCGTCGCTACCCGGTTGCCGGAGAGGATGATGGGCAGCTCGATGCGCTGCTGGAGCGCGCGGACGCTCCACAGCAGCTCGCTTACGTCGAGCGGATGCCTCGGCGTGAGTCGCGGGGCCTGGAGGTGGTCGATCCACAGCACCGGAGGCGCCGCCGCGTGCTCGTAGACGCGGCCGAGGGCCTCGAGTACTGGCCCGGCCTTGATGTCGGGGTTCGGAAGCTCCGCGGTCGCCAGTTCCGCGATGGGCTTGCCAACCTGCTCGGTGAGGTGGATGAAGTCCTGGATGGCGGAGGTCGGGCGCAGGCCGACCGGCGCATGCATCAACGAGAGATTCGTTCGCCCGATCACGGCCACCGCCAGTTCACGCGCCATCACCCAAGCGACGTACGCCTCGTCGGTCGCGCCGTCGAGGTCGACACGGATGGAGGACTGTCCACTCGCCCGGATCGTCTCGGCGATCAGCCGAGTGACGCCTACCTCCGGCTCACCGTGGACGCCGGTCATCCCAAAGCGCCGCAAGGCCTCGTCGATACGGACGATCTCGCTGTGTCGCGCCGCCGTCAGCGCGGCTTGGAGCCGAGGGATGATTTCGGTCAGTCGGACCATGACGGATGACCCTTGGTCGTCTCGATCGCCTGCTCGATGAGAACGTCCGAGACCTCGAAGACATCGCCGTCGGCGAGCTGCTCGACGTGCGCGCAGACGCGCATAGTTCGCTGCGGATGCCCGCCACTGGCGTCGAGGATCTGCTCGATGTTCTGGCGGGTGACCGTCAAGCCGATCTCGGCGAAGCGCGGGGGAAGCTCCGCGTGCCAGTCATCAGCACGGATCTCCGGAACCGCAAAGGTCATGCCGTCGTGATGGAGCGGCCGGCCGACCGCCATAAGCTCGCCCACCGCTTGCCCGTCGCTTCCCGCGACGAGGACCACGACGTTGCCGTCGGCGAGCTCCATGATCTCGGCGAGGACCCCCTGCGCGTAGTCGCTGTCAGTCGGGTCGGTCCAGTGAGTGATGAGCCGCTGAATCTCGTCCACGAAGATCGTCGCCTGACGGTCGGCGGCGAGCGTGGCGGCATGGATTGCGAGGAGCACTTCGCGAAGCTCCGGCGACCCGACGTCATCATCAACCGGTGCGAGCGCCTGGTCGATGGCGGCGCCGATCGTCGCCGCGTCGACCGCCTCGTCGATCCCGACCGCCGCACCTGCCGCCTTCAACGCGGGGGAGAGCTTCAGAACTCCACGACCGCGGCGAAGCCACGCCCTGCTGTCGGCGCCTTCAACGTGGACGCGCGCGGCGCGCGCCTGCTCGGCCAGGCGATCGGCAAGCGTCGCGGACGTCGTGATCGGCCCACGCGAGAGATCGACTTCGAGCGCCCACCCGGCATCGTTGTCGCGGATGCGGTCGAGGACCGCCCACGCCATGCTCGTCTTCCCCACGCGGCGAGGCGCGAGCAGCAGCGTGTCCTGGCGCTTCTCGACGACTTGACGGCAGAGCGCGTCGATGGCGGGGCGCCGCCCGACCTGACGATGTTCCGGCCGGATCGGCTTCTGAACCGGGAAGGCCCTTATCGGTCCCACGTCGGTAAGATATCACGTCTACGACCAATAAGACATATGGTGGTAGTCGATATATGGCATCACTGCAGGACGCGACATGTCGATGGTCCTCCGACGCGAGAGGTACGCAGAATCGTCGATGAACGCCGGTCGCTGCGTTAGATGTCCGGCACAATGCTGACGAACTCCGTGACCAACAGCGACGACACACGAGCGGACGTGGCCGACCTCGCCGAGCGCCTAGGAAACGTGAGCCATCGCGTCGGCCTCGATCAGGCGGACTTGGCGCGAGTACTCGATATGAACCCGAGGACGATCGCGCGATGGCTCGGACGCGAGAGCCAGCCTCGACCCCAGCCGCGCGAGCGACTCCTCGAGCTCATCGCCGTGCTCGAGCAGCTCGCCGGCGTCCTCAAACCAGACGCCGCCCACGACTGGCTCTTCACTCCGAACCCCACGCTCGACCACCACAAGCCGGTCGAGTTCCTACGCGCCAGCGACGGTCGGCGCGTACTCGGCGCGATCGATGGTCTCGCCGAAGGGGTCTTCGCGTAGCTGACCAGTGCTCGAGCCTCGGATGGTCGGCGCTTTGGACGCGCTCGGTTCCTCCTCTACGGCCCCGCGGCACGGTGTTGACCGAAATGTTGACTGGCCCCGGTTCGCCCGCCGCCCGACGCCAAGCCAACCTGCCGATTTCCAGCACAAACACCCAAGCCGACGCCCGGACTCGAACCGGGGACCCCTTCATTACGAGTGAAGTGCTCTACCAGCTGAGCTACGTCGGCGTAGGCGCATCGTAGCGGCGGCCGGGGGCTTCGCAGAAGTAGGCGTAGTGGATCGTGAAGAGTCGCTCGGCGGCGCCTTGGGATGCGCTGAACACCGCGCGGCGGACCGCGGCTTTCGCGCTTCCGCGGAAGCGCGCGGCGGGAGTGTCGGCGAAGAAGGTATGCACCTCGCGGGCGAGCGGGTCGCCCAGCTCGGCGAGCACCTCGAAGCCCCAATCGGTGGCCAGGGCACGGGCGGAGGCGCGGTCGAAGTCCTGTACGTGGCCGACCTCCGCCGCGCCGCCTCGCTTGGAGGCGCGGCGGGCGGAGAGGTTGAGCTCGAGAGGAACCTCGACGATCACCGCTCGGCACGCTCGGGCGGTCTCTGCGAGGAGCGCGCCCGGGTCGGCGACGTGCTCGAGGACGTGGGAGAGCACTCCGAGGTCGTAGGCCTCGTCCGCAGCCGGGATGCGCTCGCCGTCGAAGACAGCTACCGAGCCCAGCTCGGGGCGGCGGCCAGCGATCTTTACCGCGGAGGTGGAGATCTCGACGCCGTCGGGCGCCGCGACGAAACCCCGCCGCGCCAGCTCGAGGAGCAGCGCGCCATCGCCGCAGCCGACCTCGAGCAGCGTGCGGGGCCGCCGGCCGGCGCGCCTCGCGAGCTCGACTACGTGGTCGGCCTTGGCGCGGGCTCCGAGCGCTCGCCAGCGGCCGTAGTGCTCGGCCGCCTCCCCCTCGGTGCGGTAGGCGCGTTCGTAGAGGTCGGCGTTGAGCGGCGCGGCTCGATCGCTCTCCCCGGCTCGACCGCTCTCCGTGGCTGGATCGCTCTCCCCGGCTCGACCGCTCTCCGTGGCTGGATCGCTCTCCCCGGCTCGACCACTCTCCGTGGCTGGATCGCTCTCCCCGGGCATATGCGCGAGCCTACCGGCGTGCCCGTGAGCTACCGCCGTCCACCGCCCGCCGTTGCCAGGCGACGGGCAAAGCTGGGCCTTCTCGCCCTCGCGGCCCTCGTCGCCGGGCTCGTCCTCGGCGCTCGAGGAGGCGACGAGCCCGGGCTCGTCGTCGGCGCTCGAGGAGGCGACGAGCCCCGCTTCCGCCCCGCCGTCGCCTCGACCTTCTCCGACTACGGCGAGCCGCTCGCCTGCGGCGGAACCCTCCAGTCCGCAGAGCGGGGTGTCGCGCACAGATCCCTCCCCTGTGGCACGCAGCTCGTCTTTCGCCTCGACGGCCGCACCGTCCGCGCGACGGTCATCGACCGTGGCCCCAACGTCGCCGGTCGCGAGTTTGACTTCACCGCGGCGACCGCTCGTGAGCTCCGCTTCGACGGTCTGGGAACGGTCGAGTGGGCGCGGGAACCGGAGTAGGATCCGGGCCGGAACGATGCCCTCGGAAAAGCCTCCGGCCTGAACCATGGCACCCACTCGAACCCGGCTGCGGCCGGACGGCGGCCTGCTCCTGCGAATGGCGGCGACGGTCCTCGGACTGGCCGCGCTCTACGCGGCCGCCGGCTTGGTCTTGGTCGCCTCGGGAGCGGAAGCCTGGCTCGTGGTGGGGGGCGCCGCGACCGTCGCCTTCGTGCAACTCCTGCTCTCGAGCAGGCTCGCCCTCGCGGCGGCCGGCGCGCGCATCGTCTCCCCTCAGCAGGCCCCCGAGCTCCATGCGATCGTCGACCGGCTCTGCTTCCAGTCAGACATGCCCAAGCCGCGGGTGGCGGTGGCCGACAACCCCTTGCCCAACGCCTTCGCTCTCGGGCGCTCGCGCAAG
>JBBPZA010000069.1:0-5081 GCA_038199375.1 Solirubrobacterales bacterium
AGACGGCGGTGAAGATCGGCGCGGCGGCGCTGGCCGTGCTCGTCGCCTTCTTCCCCCGCCGCCGCGACCCGCGCGTGCTCGCCGCGTTGGCCGCGGCGGTCATCATCGCGATGCAGATCGGCATCACGCACTGGTTCTACCTCTACGTCGTCTGGTTCCTTCCGCCACTGCTCTTCGTGCTCCTCACTGCGCCGCAGCGGCCCGCGGCGCCAGCGCCGGAGCGAGCTCGCGAGACGGCGCGCGGGGCCGAGTCGCTTGCCGAGCCCGCCCCGGTGTGAAGCGGCTGCTCCTCCCCGCGGCGGTCCTCGTCGCGCTGTGGGCGACCGTGCTCGTCGCGGGCCCACTCGCCGACACGCGGGTCGGCGACCTCTATCTCTACGGCACCTACGCGCGCGCGCTCAACGACGGCGCTGCGCCCTACCGCGACCTCGCGCTGGAGTACCCCCCGCTCGCCCTGGCGCCGATCTGGCTGCCCGCGCTGCCCAGCGAGGACCCGAGCGTCTACAGCATCGGCTTCGCCCTGCTCATGCTGATCGCGATGCTCGCGACGATGGTCCTTACCGCGCGGCTCGCGGAGGCGGGCGGACGAGCGCCCAGCTCTGCCTCTGCACTCCTCGCGTGGCGCCCTTCGCGTCAGGCGCTCACAGCCGCTTGGCTCGTGGCCCTCTCTCCGCTGCTCTGCGGCGCGATGCTCCGCACCCACTTCGACCTCCTCCCGACGGCGATTCTGCTCGCGGCCCTCCTCGCGCTGGTGCGAGATCGCTCGCTGCTTGGCTTCGCGCTGCTCGGGGTCGGAGCGATGACCAAGCTCTTCCCGGCGCTCGTCGTCCCGATCGCCGCCGCGTGGCTCCTCGGCCGCGGGCGGACGCGCGAGGCGGTGCTCGGGGTAATCGCGTTCGCCGTCGTCCTCCTCGCCGTCTCGGCGCCCTTCGCCGGCTCGGGCTACGTCGACGCCTACACGTTTCACCTCGAGCGGCCGGTCCAGATCGAGTCGGCGCCGGCGAGCGTGCTGTGGGCGATCGGGGGCTCCACCGTGACCGGCGACCCCGTCGCGCCCGACCGCTTCAAGTCAAACGGCCTCGACGGCGGCGCGGCACGGGAGGTGAGCACGGCGTTCCTGATCGCCGAGGTCGCCGCGCTCGCGTGGATCGTCCTTCGGATCTCCCGCCGCCCCGAGCCGCGCGCGCTAGTGCTCACCGCCTTCGCCGCCGTGCTCGCCTTCGCGGCGCTCGGAAAGGTCCTCTCGCCCCAGTTCGTCGTCTGGCTGGTGCCGTTCGCCGCGGTGGCCTGGGCATGGGGCGAGCGCGCGGCGGCTGCGTTGTGCGCCGCCGCGATGGCCCTGACCCTGGTCGAGTTCCCGGTCCGCTACTGGGACCTGGTCGACGGCGAGCCCGGGGTCGTCGCGATCGTCGCGGCGCGAAACGCGCTGCTCCTCGCCGCGCTGGTCACGCTCCTGGCGCGGGAAGCAGGAGCTGCTCGATCGCGGTCGCGCGTCGCCGCCCCGTCGCCCGGATGACGACGGCGTTGAGCCAGGGATCCTCCTCGGCGGTCTCGAAGCGCACCGGCATGTGGGTGCGCAGCGACTCGATCGCCTGCTCGCGGCGGACGCCGATCACACCGCCGCGAGGCCCGGTCATCCCCACGTCGGAGATGTAGGCGGTCCCGCCGGGCAGCACGCGCGCGTCGGCCGTCGGCACGTGCGTGTGGGTGCCCACAACCGCGGTGACCCGCCCGTCGAGGTGCCAGCCGAGGCCGATCTTCTCGCTCGTCGCCTCGGCGTGCATGTCGACCAGGACGTGGTCGGCCCGCTCCAGGCGCGCGAGGGCCGCCTCGGCCTCGGGGAAGGCGGCGCGGCCGGCCTTCATGAACAGGTTGCCGCTCAGGCTCACCACGCCGAGCGTCACCCCGTCGCGTTCCACCATGCACGTCCCGTGCCCGGGCTGGGCATGGAGGAAGTTCGCCGGGCGCAGGATGCGCTCGGTCTCGTCGAGGTAGGCGTAGACCTCCCTGTGGCGGTAGGTGTGGTTGCCCAGCGTGATGACGTCGGCGCCCATGGCGAACAGATCCTCGGCCACCTTCGGCGTGATGCCCACGCCACCCGCCGCGTTCTCGCCGTTGACCACGACGAAGTCGAGGGCGTGGCGGTCGCGGAGGCCCGGGAGAAGCGCTCGGAGGGTGCGCCGCCCCAGGCCGCCGACCACGTCGCCGACGAAGAGGATCGTGGTCGCGGCGGTGTCGTGGTCGCGCGCATCGTCGGCCGTGGGCACCGGCGGAGGGTACCCTCCGCCCCGGGATCCCCATGACCGACGAGCCCGCCACGCGAGCGCATCCCGAGACGGACGAGCCGGCGGCCGACGCGCCGCAGCGGCGCGACGGGGACGCGGAGGGCCGGCGTGAGGGCCATCCCGCCGACGACCCCGCCTCGCTCCGCGCCCAGCTCGTCGCGCCGGTCGTCGTCCCGCGCTGGATCCAGCTCGTCCTCCTCCCGCTCGGGGTGATCGGGGCGTGGGGCCTGGCCCGGCCGGCCGGTCCGGTGCTCGTCATCTTCCTCATCGCCGGGGTCATCGCGCTGATCCTCAATCCGCTCGTCAGCCTGCTCCAGCGCCGCCTGCGCTTCCCGCGCGGGCTCGCCGTGGCCGCCGTCTACCTCGGCTTCTTCATCGCGCTCGCCGGCGTGGGCTTCCTGCTCGCCAACCCGGTGGCCGACCAGATCGCGGCCTTCCAGGCCGACGTCCCCGACCTCGTCGACGACGCGAACGCCGGGCTCGACGACCTCCAGGGCTGGTTCGACGACCAAGGCATCGACGCCAAGATCTCAGAGCAGGGGTCGACCGCTCTGCAGACACTTCAGGAGAACGTCCTCCAAGGCTCGGGCGACCTGGTCGCCTTCACGCGCGACCTGCTCCAGCGCATCGCCGAGGCGACGATCGCGCTGGTGCTCATCCTCGTCGTCTCGATCTACATGCTGATCTACGGTCCGCGGATCGGCGCCCGCGTCCGCTCGATCATGCCGCCGGGCAACGGGACGCCAGATGACGACTATCCGAGGCGCGTCCAGCGCGCCGTCTTCGGCTACATCCGGGCCCAGGTGCTCTTCAGCCTGGCCATGGGAACGGGGGCAGGGATCGCGCTGTGGCTCTTCGGAGCGATCGGCATCTTTCCCGACGGCAAGACCTACGCGCTGTTCTTCGGCGCGTTCTTCGGACTGATGGAGCTCGTCCCCTACCTCGGCCCGATCATCGGCGCATTCCCGCCGATCATCGTGGCGCTCCTCCAAGACCCGCTCACCGCCCTCTGGGTCACCCTGCTCTTCGTCGCTCTCCAGCAGGTCGAGGGACACGTCGTCGCCCCCGTCCTCTTCAGCCAGGCCCTGCGCATCAACCCCCTGCTGGTGATCTTCTCGCTCGCCCTGGGGGTCGAGCTCTACGGGATCGTCGGCGCGCTCATGGCCCGTCCCCTGGCGGCGATCGCGCGCGAGACCGTCGTCTACCTTCAGGCCCATCTGGTCATGGAGCCGTGGGGAACGCCGACCGCCGAGGCGATCGCCGGCGGCGGGCGCCCTCCACCTCCACCTCCGGCGCCGCCTCCGCTTCCCGCCGAGGAACCGCCGGAGGTGGAGCCCGAGGTCGCGGCCCGTCAGTAGCCTGGACAACGATGCCCACGACGGTCGCGACCGCCTCACTGAGCGCGCGGGAGCTCGGCAAGCGCTTCGGCGAGCGGTGGGCGCTGCGGCGGGTGTCCTTCGAGGCCGTTCGCGGGGAGCGCGTAGCGATCACGGGGCCCAACGGGGCGGGAAAGACCACCCTGCTCACGATCCTCGCCGGGATCCAGCCGCCGACCGAGGGCTCCGTCGGCCAGCCGGCGGGCGAGATCGGCTGGGTCCCCCAGCAGCCCGCCGTCTACTCCAAGCTCTCCGTGCGCGAGAACCTCGCGCTGTTCGCCCGCCTGGAGCGCGTACGCGACGTCCGGTCCTCGGTAGAGGCAATGCTCGAGCAGACCGGCCTGCGCGAGCGCGCGGAGGAGGAGGTCGGCCGGCTCTCGGGCGGAAGCAAGCAACGCCTGAACATCGCGATCGGCCTGCTCGCGGGCCCCGCCGCGCTCCTCCTCGACGAGCCCTCCTCCTCGCTGGACCCGCGCCAGCGCGAGCGCCTGTGGGAGTTCATCGGCGACCTCGCGCAGGGCGGGACCACGATCGTCTGGTCGACCCACAACGTGCAGGAGGCGGAACGCTACGCCGACCGCCTGCTGCTCCTCGCCGATGGAGAGCTCGTCTTCGCCGGGAGCCCGCGCGCGCTCGAGGAGGCGGTCGGGGCGAGCGACCGGGAGCTTGACTTCGAGGCCGCCTTCGTCGCCTTCCTGCACGAGCAGGGCCACTGAGTGGCTCCCCCGGCATCTGCCCTGCGCGCCCCGCCGCCCCTCGACCGGGTCGCCGCGGTCCCCTCCGCGCCCGGGCAACGCTTTGAGCAGGGCCCCTGAGTGCGCTGGCTCCTGCTCAAGGACCTCCAGATCCTGCGGCGCTCGCCGCTGCTCGTCGCCCTCCTGATCGTCTACCCGGTGGTCATTGCGCTGCTCATCGGGTTCGCCCTGTCGCGCGGGCCCGACAAGCCGCGGGTGGCCTTCCTCAACCTCGTGCCCTCCAACGAGACCACCTTCGATCTCGGCGGGCGCACCGTCGATGCCGCGCAGTACTCGGGGCGACTGTTCGAGGCCATTGACCCCGTCCGCGTCAAGACCCGCACGGAGGCGATCGAGAAGGTCCGCTCGGGCGACGCGCTCGCGGCGGTGATCGTTCCCGAAGACGCCGCCGACAAGCTGCGCGCCGAGCTGCAGGGAGCGGGCGAGCGCCCGACCGTCGAGGTCTTCTACAACGCCTCAGACCCCGTGAAGGCGAGCTTCGTCGAGTCGACGATCAAGTCGCGCCTGGCCGACGCCAACCTCGCGCTCTCGGGGCAGTTCACCAAGGTGGCGGCGAGCTACATCGGCCTCCTGCTGCGCGGCGGGAGCTTCTCGCTTCTCGGTCAGCAGATCGACGTGCTGGGGCTCCAGCGCGCCAAGACGATCCTCGAGGCGGTCCAGGCCTC
>JBBPZA010000070.1:0-8204 GCA_038199375.1 Solirubrobacterales bacterium
CCCGGATCGGCGACTCGTTGGCCGCGCTCACCCGCGAGCACGGCCGGCGGCTGGGCCGGGGAGCAGTCGTGGCGATCCTCTCCGACGGCTGGGATCGCGGCGATCCCGACGTGCTCGGCGCCGAGATGGCGAGGATCGCCCGCTGCGCGCACCGGGTCCTCTGGCTCAACCCGCTCGCCGCCCATCCCGACTACGCGCCGCTGACCCGGGGCATGCGCGCGGCGCTGCCCCACACCGACCACCTGCTGGCCGGCAACTCCATCGCCTCCCTCGAGGAGCTCGCCGACCTGCTGGAGAAAGGACCGAGAACATGAAGGACGTGCTCGACGACCTCGAAACCTGGACCGCCCGCGGCGACGGCGTCGCGCTGGCGACCGTCATCGACGTCAAGCGCTCGGCGCCGCGACCGCCGGGCTCGAAGATGGCGGTCAACGACCGTGGCGAAGTCTCGGGCGCGGTGTCGGGCGGCTGCGTGGAGGGCGCGGTGGTAGAGATCGCCGAGGAGGTGCTGCGCGGAGGCGAGCCCCGCCTGCTGCACTTCGGCATCGCCGACAGCGAGGCATGGGACGTCGGCCTGCCCTGCGGCGGCGAGATCGACGTGTGGGTGGAGCGCTACGAGCCGTGAGCCTTCAGTCCGACTTTGCGCGCATCGCCCGCGACGGCGGCCGAGCGGCGCTCGTGACCGTGCTGCAGCCCTCCAGTCGGCCCGGATCAGGCACGGACGGGTCCGTGCCGCCGGAGGGAGCCGCTTTGCCCACCGGGGTGTCCGCGGCCGCTCGCTTGCTCGTCCTTCCCGACGGGTCGCACACGGGATCCCTCGGGGATCGCGCCCTCAACGCCACCGCGCTCGCTTACTCCGACGAGCTCATGTGGGCCGAGCGCTCCGAGAAGCGTGAAGTCGGCGGAGTGCTGCTCTTCGTCGACGTGGTCGCACCGCTGCCGCGGCTGATCGTCTTCGGCGCCGTGGACTTCGCCGCCGCGCTGTGTCGCATGGCCCGCGCCGCCGGGTGGCGGCCCTACGTGGTCGATCCGCGCGGGCGCTTCGCGACCCGTGAGCGCTTTCCAGACGCGGAGGAGGTGGTCGTGGGGTGGCCGGGCAAGGCCTTCGAGCAGCTCGGAGGAATCGATCGGGCCACGTTCATCGCCGTCCTCACCCACGATCCCAAGCTCGACGACGCCGCACTGACCATCGCACTGCGCTCCGAGGCAGCCTACGTCGGCGCGATGGGCAGCCGTCGCGCGCAGGCCCGCCGCCGCGAGCGGCTGCTCGAGGTCGGGCTCACCGATGAAGACCTCGCCCGCCTGGCGGCCCCGATCGGCCTTGACCTCGGAGCCCTGAGCGCCGAGGAGACAGCCCTGTCGATCATCAGCGAGATCGTCGCCGTGCGCAACGGGCGCGACGGCGGTCGCCTCTCCCAGGCCAGCGGACGCATCCACGAGGTCGGGGTGTGACCGGGGGAGCGCCGGCCGCGCGAGCGAACGGTCGGGGACTCACTGGGCGCGAGCGACCGGGACGGTGATCGCGGGCCTGGTCCTCGCTGCCGGCGAGGCGCACCGGTTCGGCGCGCCGAAGCAGCTCGCTCGTCTACGGGGTCGCTTTCTGCTCGAGCATGCGCTCGTCGCGATGGCCGCGGCGCCCCTCGATCGGCTCGCCGTAGTCCTCGGCGCCAACGCGGCTGCGATCCGGCGAGACGTCGACCTCCACGGCGCCGAGCCGGTGCTCTGCCCGGAGTGGAACGAAGGGCAGTCCGCGTCGCTGCGCGCCGGGGTCGCCGCGCTGGCTGAGGCTGAGGCGGAGGCGGTCGTGGTCGCGCTCGGGGATCAGCCCTGGCTTTCGCCGCGCGCCGTCGAGGCGGTCCTCGGCGCACGCGGGCGGGGCGCCCGTGCGGTGCGTGCGACGTACGGGGGTGTGCCCGGCCATCCCGTGGTCATCGAGCGGTCGATGTTCAGCGCCATTCGCGCCCTGCGCGGCGACGAGGGTGCCCGAGGACTCCTCTCCGCCCCCGGCGTGCGGGACCTCGCGTGTGACGCCCACGGCCGCCCCGACGACATCGACACCCCCGAGCAGCTCGAAGCGGCCGAGAGCGCGGGCGTTTCGCCGCCCACCCGATCGCCGGAAGGCACGAACCCTCTCCGAGAGAGGCGCCTGATGCGTCGCCGCGAACCCTCCTAGCGCGCGGGCCGATCCGCTGGCATGGGCGGTGGCTCCGAGCCGCGCTCGGGCGGTGGCGACTGCTCCCAGCCGCGCTCGGGCGCCGGTTCCGAGCCGTCTTCGTACCTCGGCTCCGCGGCGTGCTCGGCAGCCGGCAACGGCTGCCCCTCCTCGTAGCCCGCCTGGGCACGGGTCTCGTGCAGCTCCGCGGCGAGCTGCTCGCGCTCGGACTGCCCCTGGGCCACCTCGGCGCGCGCACGGTGCGTCTCGGCCTCCTTCATCTCCGCACGGGAATGGGCCTCCTGGGCGACCTGACGGGCCTCATGGGCTTCTTCCTGGTGCTTGCGGACCGCGCCCCTGCGCAACAGGGCAACGAGCAGCGCGATAAGCGCGAGGACGACGACGGCGATGATGATGATCTCGACGGGGCCAAGCGACATCTTCCCGTTCCTCCTTGGTCGGTTGGAGCAGGAGTACCCGCGCCGACCCGTGTCACTCGCGAGTCATCAGATAGACGAGGACCGCGAGGAACGCCAGCTCACCGAACGTCGCAGCCGTGCCGAGGTTCACCGCCCCCACCAGCTCGGCCACCACGGTTGCCAGCGCGAAGACGCTGAGGAGGATCGCCGCAGCTCGGAGCACGAGCCGAGCATTGTGCCCCACTGCCCGCGGCGGGCGGGTTTGCGGCGACGCGGTGCAACCCACCGCCAACGCCTCAGGCCTCGCCGACGCGCTCGGCCAGCGCGGCTTCGAGCGCGACGACGTCCAGGCCGGGATCCTGCTCGGAGAGCCAGCGCTCGGTGGCTCGGCGCCCGCCGAGGGCCCGCAGCGCCCGCTCACCGTGCTCGGCGGCGAAGCCGTCCAGCGCCGCTCGGCGGCGCGCGCGCAGCCGCCGAGCCGGTACGTCGAGCGTCTCGCGGTGGGCGTCGAGCGCGTCGACGAGCTCCTCGACGCCCTGCGGCGGTGTGACGCTGGAGACGGCGACGACGGCAGTCTCGTCAGACCCCAGCCCCCGCAACGCGGCGTGGAGGTCGCGACGCGCGGCCTGGGCGACCCGGCCGAGATCTGCCTTGGTCACCACGAGCACGTCGGGGATCTCCATGATGCCCGCCTTGAGGAACTGAAGGACGTCCCCGCTTCCGGGCTGGACGACGACGGCGACGGTGTCGGCCACGTCGGCGACCTCCGTCTCGGACTGACCCACCCCCACCGTCTCGATGACGACTACGTCAAAGGCTGCGGCGAGCGCGTGGGCGCCGTCCCTGGTCGCGGCGGCGAGGCCGCCCAGCCGCTCTCCTGCCGCGGTGGAGCGGATGAACACGCCCCGGTCGGCCGGGTCGAAGGCGATCCGCGTCCGGTCGCCGAGCAGCGAGCCCCCAGACCGCCGCGAGGTGGGATCGACGGCGAGCACGGCGACCGACCGGCCACCCGCACGCCACGCCCGCACGAGCTCTGAGAGCAGCGAGGACTTCCCGACGCCCGGCGGCCCGGTCACCCCGATGACGTGCGCCGGGGACTCGCCGCCCAGCGCCACCGGCGAGACCTCGTGCAAGAGCGCCGCGATCTCGTCGCGGTTCGCGGGCGAGCGATTCTCGACCAAGTTCAGCGCCGCGGGAGCCGCAGAGAGGTCGCGGTCGCGCAGCCGCCGGCCGAGTTGCGCCGCGGTCACCGGAGGACTGCGAACGCCAGCCTGTGCCCACCATCAAAGCGCAAGACGTCTTCATCGTCGACCGCCGTGTAGAACGCGGATGCGTCGATACGCGCAGCGGCGCGATCGCGTGCGCGACGATGAAGTTCCGAGTCCAGCGAAGGCTGCGTGCGGACCATCACGAGGCGCAAGCTTAGATCACCGCCGGCGCTTCGAGCGGAGACGCGAACGCCGGCCTTCGCATGAGATTCGGCAGTAGGGCAATATGATTCGACAGTAAAGTGTTGCTTAGAGTCCATTAGCGATGCTAGATTGTCGGGTCGCAATGAGGAAGCCGCACGCGTATTCGCCAATGGCTGTCGAGGCCGCGCGCCTGCTCGGCAGCAAGGTCCGAGTCGCGCGGCGCGAGCGTCGCTGGACGGTCGAGGAGCTCGCTGAGCGAGTCGGAGTCAATCACGGCACGATTCGCAAGGTCGAGCGCGGCGACCTCTCGGTCGGCCTCGGTCCGGCCTTCGAAGCTGCGGCGCTGCTCGGCGTTCCGCTCTTCGACGAGGACGCTCGCCGACGCTCGCTGGAGGCAGGGCGTATCGCCGACCGTCTTGCGGTGCTGCCCGAGCGCGTCCGCCGTCCGGTGAACGTCGACAATGACTTCTGAGGCGGGTGAGCCCGGTCACGCGTTCGTGTGGGTGTGGCTCGCGAGGAGCTCAGAGCCGGTAGTCGCCGGCCGCCTCGACGCGATCGGCGAGAGTCACCTCTTCACCTATGGGCGCAGCTACTTGGATCGGCCCGATGCGATCCCCCTGTACCTGCCCGAGCTTCCCCTCGGCGACGAGGCGATCCTGCCGCTCGACGGCACAGAGCCGGGTTGCATCAGCGACGCCGCACCGGACTCATGGGGTCGGCGGGTCATCCTCAACCGACGCTTCGGGCGCGCTAGCCAGGCCACCGCGGATCTGCCGCTTCTCAGCTACCTGCTCGAGTCCGGGTCGGACCGCATCGGCGCGCTCGACTTCCAGGGATCGCCGACGCAGTACGTCCCGCGCAACGCCGGTCAAGCCACGTTGGCCGAGCTGGCAGAGTCCGCCGAGCTCGTCGAGAGAGGGGTGCCGCTGACCCCGGCGCTCGCCGAGGCGCTGCTGCGGGGCACCTCGATCGGTGGCGCGCGTCCCAAGGCTGTCCTCGAAGACGGCGACCGGCGCCTCATCGCCAAGTTCAGCTCGAGGACGGATCCTTACCCGGTTGTCCAGGCCGAGTACGTCGCCATGCGGCTCGCCGCGTTCGCCGGAATGAACGTCGCGAAGGTCGAGCTGACCCAGCCGACGGGTGACAAGATGGCGCTGCTCGTTGAGCGATTCGATCGCGAGCCGGGCGGAGGCCGCCTGGCGATGGTCTCGGCATTGACGATTCTCGGGCTTGACGAGACAGCGGCCAGGTACGCCAGCTACGCGGATCTCGCGCACGAGATCCGGCAGCGATTCAGCGGTCCTGACGCAACGCTGCACGAGTTGTTCGCCCGCATCATTCTCAACATCCTCACCGGCAACACCGACGATCATGCCCGCAACCACGCAGCGTTCTGGGACGGGACCGAGCTTACGCTCACGCCGGCGTACGACATCTGCCCGCAGCGACGGGGCGGAGGTGAGACCGAGCAGGTCATGGCCATTGGCCAGGACGGCTGGCGCTACAGCCAGCTCGCGGGCTGCGTCAAGCGCGCCGCGACCTACCACCTCACGGCTGGCCAGGCACGCGAGATCATCGACCACCAACTCCACGTCATCGAGAGTCGGTGGAGCGATGTCTGCGATGAAGCCAAGCTCGACGCTGTTCAACGCGACGGGCTATGGCAGACGCGGTTCCTCAACCCCTACGCGCTCTACGACTACAAGTCCGGAGCGGCCTCGGTGTAGCGCCCCCGGGGAGGATCGCGCTGCGCGCGCTTTCCCAACCGGCACGCGCGACGCGTACGCACCGAATCCTGCATTGAGAGATAAGCAGGAAGCGAGGTTGCCGATCCACTGAATCGGTGCCGCTGGCCCCGCTAGGCCGCGGCCGCGATGCCGTTGTGCTCGGCGACGAGCGCGACGACGTCGCGCATGATGCGGTTGATGTCGAAGTCCTTGGGCGTGTAGACGGCGGCCACGCCCGCCTCGCGCAGGGTTGCGGCATCGGCCTCGGGAATGATTCCGCCCACGATCACGGGAGCCTCGGAGCCGGCCTCTCGCAGCGTCTCGATCAGCGACGGGATGAGCTCGCGGTGCGAGCCTGAGAGGATCGAGAGGCCGACCAGGTGCACGCCCTCGTCGACGGCGCTCTTGGCGATCTGCGTCGGAGTGAGCCGGATTCCCTCGTAGACGACGTCCATGCCGACGTCGCGGGCGCGCACCGCGATCTGCTCGGCGCCGTTGGAGTGCCCGTCGAGCCCCGGCTTTCCGACCAGGATCTTCATCCGCCGCCCGAGCCCTTCGCTCACCCGGCCGACTTCGTCGCGAAGCTCCTCCAGGCGCTCGTCCTCGATGCCGGCCGAGGCGTCGGCGACGCCGGTCGGCGCGCGATAGGAGCCGAAGGCGTCGCGCAGAGCCTGGGCCCACTCGCCGGTGCTCGCGCCCGCGCGGGCGGCGGTGATGGTCGCCTCCATGACGCTCTCGTCCTGCACCAGCGCGATCCGGCGCAGCTCCTCGAGGGCGGTCTCGACGGCGCCTTCGTCGCGCTGTTTGCGCCATGCGTGAAGCTCCGCGATCTGCCCGGCCTCGACGGCGCGATCGACGACGAGGATCCCGCCTTCGGCGTCGGCGGTGAGCGGCGAGTCCTCGGTCTCGGTGAACCGGTTCTGGCCCACCATGACCAGGTCGCCCTCCTCGATGCGGCGGATGCGATCGCGGTTTGACTCCACCAGGGCCGCCTTCATGTAGGCGACGGCTTCGACGGCGCCGCCGTGCTCGGCGACCACCGCCATCTCGGCCCGCGCGCCCTCGAGCAGCTCTGAGACAAGTCCCTCCATGACCTTGGAGCCCTCGAAGATGTCGGGGTAATCGAGAAGGTCGGTCTCGTAGGCCAGCACCTGCTGGATGCGCAGCGACCACTGCTGGTCCCAGGGCCGCGGCAGCCCCAGCGCCTCGTTCCAGGCGGGGAGCTGGACGGCGCGGGCGCGTGCGTTGCGGCCCAGCGTCACCGCGAGCGCCTCGAGCACGATGCGCTGGACGTTGTTCTCGGGCTGGGCCTCGGTGAGCCCGAGCGAGTTGACCTGCACGCCGTAGCGAAAGCGGCGCTCCTTGGGATCCTCGACGCCGTAGCGCTCCCGGCCAAGCTCGTCCCACAGGACCGACATCGCGCGCAGCTTCGCGTGCTCCTCGACGAAGCGCACGCCGGCGTTGACGAAGAACGAGATACGGGCGAACACGCGGCCCATGAGCTCCTCGTCGATGCGCTCGCGGACCTCGTCGAGCACAGCGATCGCGTTTGACATCGCGAAGGCGATCTCCTGGACGGGAGTGGCGCCCGCCTCTTGGAGGTGGTAGGAGCAGATGTTGACCGGGTTGAACTTGGGCACGTGCTCGACCGTGTAGGCGACCATGTCGGCGATCAGCCGCATGGAGGGCGCGGGCGGGAAGGCATAGGTGCCCCGCGACAGGTACTCCTTGATGATGTCGTTCTGGGTGGTCCCCTGGAGGACGTCCTGCTCGATTCCGTTCTCCTCGGCGACCACGATGTAGAGCGCGAGCAGCCATGCGGCGGTGGCGTTGATCGTCATCGACGTATTCATCTTGTCGAGCGGGATGCCGTCGAGCAGCGCGTGCATGTCGCCCTTGTGGGCGACGGGCACGCCGACCTTTCCCACCTCCCCGCGCGAGAGCTCGTGGTCGGCGTCATAGCCGGTCTGGGTCGGGAGGTCGAAGGCGATCGACAGGCCGGTCTGACCCTTGGCCAGGTTGCCCCGGTAGAGCTCGTTGGAGCGCTTGGCCGTCGAGTGGCCGGCGTAGGTGCGCATCATCCACGGCCGGTCGCGCTCGGGGAGGCGGTGCTCGCTCATCACGCCGGATTGTATGGGCGGTAGCCTCCGGCACCATGCGCGCGATCGACGTCGAGCACCTTGGCCGCGAGCGGGTGATCTGCTGCTACGAGCTCGACGGGCTGCTAGTCGACCCGGGGCCCGAGTCGTGCGTGGAGACGCTGCTCGACAGGCTGGGGGAGGGCTTCGAGCCGCGCGCACTGATGCTCACCCACATCCACTTCGATCACGCGGGCGCGAGCGGGGCGCTCGTGCGCCGGTGGCCGGAGCTGCCGGTCTACGTCCACGAGCGCGGCGCTCCGCACCTGGCCGACCCCGAGCGCCTCGTCGCGAGCGCCCGGCGGCTCTACGGCGAGGACTTCGACCGGCTGTGGGGCGAGGTGGTCCCGGTGCCC
>JBBPZA010000071.1:0-52095 GCA_038199375.1 Solirubrobacterales bacterium
AGCCGCGGTGGCCGCCCTCGACCGTGATGCCCGGGCGCGGCTCGGGCTGCACGCTGGGCTGCCGCCCGCGCCGCGTCACCTCGTCGGCGAGCCTGGCCGCGCGCTCGGCATCGGTGCCTTCTCCCGCCATCGCCTTGCGGATCGCGCCTTGGATGCGTGGCGGTACGGGGCTTCCAGCGCGTCAATCAGCTGCGTAAGCTCCTCGCGCGGCATGCCGTCCGGTGGCGCCTTGCGCAGCAGCGCCCCGGCTTCGCGCAGGATGCGCGGGACCTTCGGCGCGAGCTCGGCGGGGTCGGTCGCCTTTGTCCACTCGTCGTAGATGTTCTCCCGCGCCACCTGCCAAGCGCGGTACGCGAGCAGACGTGCTTCCTCTGAGAGCTCAACGCCTTCCCGACGCGCCCGGGGCCGGCTTCGCCGCTGGGCCGCTATCCCGCCAGGCGCAGCACGTCGACGCTGTCGTAGCCCTTCACCGGAGCGCTGGCCTGCACCTCGCCGCGAGCGAGGCTGTAGGCGCCGGTGCCGCCGATGATCGGGACCCGCGCCCCCGGCTTGAGGTCGGCTTGGCCCGCGGCCACCACCTGTCCGTCGCGAAAGCGATAGGTCACGGTGCACTGGAGAGTCGCCTTGAAGACCGGTGCGGCGAGCCCGAGGTTCGAGCAGTCGGTGAAGAGCGTCCCGATCGGCTTGTTCGCCGTATCGAAGAGCGCCTGGCGGGTGACCACGCGGTCCCCCGTGGCCAGGCGATCGCCCTTGGTCGAGGCCTTGGCGCGGACGAACTTCACGGACCGGACCTTTTCCCGCACGGTGATCTCCCGCCCTCCAGGGGCTTGGGCGCCGGTCAGCGCGGGGATCGCGGCGCCCGCCGCGAGCGCGGCGAGCGCCGCGGCAGTGACGGCTCGGGTGGCTGTGTTCATCGTGGCTCCTCTGAGGTTGGGCTGCTGTCCGCACCACTATCCGGGTGGTGGGGCGCGGCGTCCTCATCCCCGCGGATGAAAGCCGCCGGCGGCTCTCACCCGTAAGGATGAGCCCTTGCCGGCCTCAGGCCGGGCCACCGTCCTCCGGTGCGAGCTCGCGGGCCACGAGCCCGGTCTCGTAGGCGAGCACCACCGCCTGCACCCGATCGCGCAACCCGAGCTTGCCCAGCACGTGGGCGACGTGCGTCTTGACCGTGTTCTCGCCGAGCACGATCTCGGCGGCGATCTCGGCGTTGGAGAGCCCGCGCGCGACGAGCCGCAGAACCTCGAGCTCCCGGGCGGTGAGCTCGGCCAGAACGGCGGGGACGGTGCCGGGCTCCGGCCGCGCCGAGCGCGCGAACTGCGTGATCAGTTGGCGGGTGATCGAGGGCGCCAGCAGCGCGTCGCCGGCGGCCACGACGCGTACCGCGTCGAGCAGCCGGTCGGCGGGGGTGTCCTTGAGCAGGAAGCCGCTGGCGCCGATGCGCAGGGCCTCGTAGATGTACTCGCTGACGTCGAAGGTTGTGAGCATCAGGACCGCCGTGGTGAGCTCGGGCTCGGAGAGGATGCGCCGGGCGGCCTGCAGGCCGTCGAGCTCGGGCATGCGGATGTCCATCAGGACGACGTCGGGCCGGCGCCGCAGCACCACGTCGACCGCCAAGCGCCCGTCGGCGGCCTCGCCCACGACCGTGATGTCGGGCTCGGCGTCGAGGATCACCTTGAAGCCGGTGCGCAGCAGGCGCTGGTCGTCGGCGATCACCACGCTGATCTGCCTGCGGGCCGCCGGCGGCTCCGGCGCTGACGTTGGTCCGCCCGGCTCTCCGCGCCAGCGCACCTGCGCCGCGGCCACGCGCTCGGCGACGCCCCGCAGCCGCAGCGCGCCCACGGGCGCCATGAGCTCGGAGACGCGCGGCCCGGCGATCTGGCAGACGACCTCCGAGGCGAGGATCTCGCCGGGGCCGGCGGCGTCGCACAGGCGGCCGGCGACGATCACCGGCGTGCCGTAGAGGTCCTCGCCGTCGGGAAGCGGCTCGCCGGCGTCCAGGCCGACACACAGCTGCGCCCCACCGCTGGCAGCCACGGTGGCGTGCTGCATCGCGGCCGCGCAGCGAACCGCGGCGACGGCGCTGGAGAAGGCGACCATCAGCCCCTCGCCGGTCGAGCGGACCTCGCGGCCGTCGTGCTCGGCGAGCGCTTGCCGCAGCGCGGCGAAGTGCTCGCGGCGCACGGCGTCCGCCGCCTCGTCGCCGTGGCGCCCGAACAGGGACGCGGATCCGACGAGCTCGGTGACCAGGATCGTGACGAAGGGCCCGCCCATGCGACGGCGCATCATCGCCGCTGGCGACGCGGCGTGTCATCCCCGCGAATGAGGCCGACCGATGCGCGTCACCCGCCTGGGTGACGACGAAAGCGCACGGTGACGGTTCAGTGCGACGTGACACCGCACCCCAAGAAGGAGCACTCGCATGGAACTAATCGCCGCCGTCCTGCTCGCCGGTCCGCTCGGCTACTTCTGCCGCACGCGCAGGCAGGGGCTCGGGCTCTACCTGCTCGCCTGGGCCGTCATCTTCCCGATCCAGACGATCGTGGTTCTCGGTGATGATCCCGACGCGCCGATCTCGTACTTCGTGGTCAACGCCGTCATCCTCGCCGGGGGCGTGGGCCTGAACGCCCTCGGCGCCCGCCTGCGTGCACGGCGCGCAGGGGTCGTCAACGCGGCGAGCTCGTGACATGATCGCGGCCATGAACACCGCTACCGCGCGGATCACCAAGCGCGACGTGGCCATCGCCGCCGTCGCCAGCCTGCTCGGCCTGCTGCTGATGTTCGGGAACGTCACGGACGAGGCAGTCCAGGTCAACGTGCTGGCCGCACCGCTGTTCCTCCTGATCACAGTGCCGCTCGCCTGGCGGCGGGCGGCGCCGATCGCCGCGGGCGCGGCGGCACTCGCCGGGCTGCTCGTGCACCTCGCGCTGTTCGGAACCGAGGTGATCCGCTGCGGCGTCGTGCTGCCGACGGCCCTCCTGCTCGCCTTCGCCGCGGGCGCCCAGCTCGAGCTGCGCGAGGCACGGATCGGGCTGGCGTTCGCGCTGGGACTCATCGCCACCGAGAGCGCGTACTTCATCGGCAGCTTCGGCCTCGTCATCGCAGCGCTCGCGACGGCGTCCTGGGGCATCGGCCGCGTGGTGCGCTCGCGCGGGCGGATGATCGACGAGCTCGCGACGCGGACCCACGAGCTGCGCGAGGTCCGTGACGAGCGCGCACGGCTCGGGGTCGCCACCGAGCGCGCGCAGATCTCCGGCGAGCTCGACGCGCTGCTGCAGCGCCGTCTCGGGGCGCTGGCGCGGCTGGCCGACAGCGGCGCGCGGCCGCGCGATCCGGCCGCGGCGACGGCGGCGCTCGTCGAGATCGAGCGCGAGAGCCGGCTCACGCTGGAGCAGATGCGCGAGGTGGTGGGCGTGCTGCGGGACGATGGCACCACGACGGTCACCGCGCCGCAACCGACCCTGACCCACCTCGAGGCGCTGCTCGTGCGTGCCAAGGGCGCCGACGCGCGCCTGACGGTGGAGGGCGATCCGCGCGTGCTGCCGCCCGCGGTCGAGCTGTCGGCCTACCGGGTCGTCGAGCACCTCCTCGCCGCGCTCGCGGATGCGGAGGGCGTCGACGTCCGGGTGCGCTTCACCGACGACGCGCTCGAGCTGGCGGTGTCCGGGCCCGCGCGCCGCGGCGCCCGGGCGGCGATCGAGCGGGCGCGCGAGCGCGTGCTGCTGCACCACGGCACGCTGGAGGCGACCACGCGCGACGGCCGCGCCGACGCGCTGGCCTCGTTCCCGGTCCTCGCGACGGTGTGACGTGGGGCCACGCCACCCGCCGAACGCATTCCCACCTCCGGAGAGTGGGCTCTACCGCCATGGTCTGAGCCGCTGGTCGCCGCGCGGGATCGCCAGGCGTGACGTCGTGATCGCCGGCGTCCTCAGCATCCTGGGCCTGCTGTTGATGTACGACAACGTCTACGGCGATCTCCGCGAGGGGCCGGACGCGACGTCGGCGATCCCCTTCGACGGGCTCCTGCCGATCGAGCTCGCCATCCCCTTCTTCCTCGCGGTCACCGTGCCGCTGCTGTGGCGGCGGGTGGCACCGGTCCCCGCGGTGGGAGCCGCGCTGGCCGGCCTGGTGTTCAATGAGCTGCTGATCGGTACCGAGGTGCTGCGCTGTGGGGTGGTCCTCCCGACGGCCTTCCTCTTCGCCTACACCGCCGGCGCCCGGATCGGGCTCTTGCTCTCCGCGGGATTGGCCGCGCTCGACATCGTCGTCGGCTTCGGGGCGCCGACGACCGTCGTGGCGGTGGCCCTGACCACAGCGCTCTGGGGTATCGGGCGCATCGCTCACGCACGCGGGAAGATGGCCGACGAGCTCGGGAAGCGCAGTGCGGAGTTGCGCGATGCGCGCGACGAGCGCACGCGGCTGGAGGTGGGCGACGACCGCGCGCGGCTCTCGCGTGAGTTCGACGTGCTGCTCCAGCGCCGGCTGGGGGAGCTGGCGCGCATGGCCGACGAGGGTGTGCGTGAACGCGATTCTGCCGCTGCGGCGGCCGCGCTCGTGGACATCGAGCGCACGAGCCGGCGCACGCTCGAGGAGATGCGCGCGGTGGTGCGGAGCGCCTCCCCGGCCGCGCCGACCGCGCCACCGCCCACGCTCACCCACCTGGAGGGGCTGCTCGTCCGGGCCAAGGGCGCCGACGCCCGGATGGCCCTGGAGGGAAGTCCGCGGGTGCTGCCCGTCGCCGTCGAGCTGTCGGCCTGCCGGATCGTCGAGCACCTGCTCGCCGCACTCGAGGACGCACCGGACGTCGACGTTCGGGTGCGCTTCACCGACGACGCGCTCGAGCTCGCGGTCTGCGGCCGCGCCCGACGGGGTGCCCGCCCGTCGTTCGAGCGGGCGCAGCTGGAGCGCGGAACGCTCGAGGCGACGATGCGGGGTGGCCGTGCCGACGCCCTGGTGTCGCTGCCTGTGCTCGCGGTGGCCTGAGGTGGTGACCCTGCGGCGCCCGGAGCTGCTGATCGGCTTCGGCGCAGCGGCGTTCGGGGCCGGATCTGCTGCGATCGAGGTCCCCGGGGTCGCGATGCTCGTCGCCGCGGCCGCGGTCGGCGGGGCGCTCGGCGGCGCCCGCCGCCACGTGCGCGCGGCATGGATCGTGGCCGTCGTCGCCCTGCTGGCCATGGCGCCGTACGGCGCCTCGTTCGGCGTGGCGCTGCTCGTCGGGGCCCACGCCTTCTGCACGGGGCGCTGGGAGTCGCGGCGAGCCGGCATCCTCGCGCTGGCGGCGCTGGTGGGCGCCCTGGAACTCGGGGTCATCGGCCAGGACGACGACGTCGTGCCGTTCCTGCTCATCCCCGCCGCCTGCTGGGGCGCCGGGCGGGCACTGCGCGAGCGCGAGCTCGTCGCCGCGGCGCTGGCCGAGCGCGCGCGGGAGCTCGAAGAGGAGCGCGAGGCCCACGCGACGCTCTCGGTGCGCTACGAGCGCGCGCGCATCGCCTCCGAGCTGCACGACATCGTCGCCCACGCGATCACAGTGATGGTCGTGCAGGCCAGCGCCGGGCAGCGCCTCGCCGCCCGTGACCCCCGGCTCACCGCTGAGGCGTTCGCCGCGATCTCGGGCGCCGCCCACGAGGCCGAGGACGACATGCGCCGCCTCGTCGCGCTGCTCGGCGACGAGCGCGCGACCGGCCCCGCCCCCGATCTCGCGCTCGTCGACGAGCTCGTCGCCCGCGCCGCGGGCAGCGGCCTCGACGTGACGCTGCGGCTGGAGGGCGGGCGTGAGGGCATGCCCGCCGCGCTGGGGCAGGCCGCCTACCGCGTCGTCCAGGAGGGGCTCACCAACGCGATGCGCTACGCGGCCGGCGCTGCGGTCACGGTGGTGGTCTGCGGCGAGCACGACGCAGTCGTGGTGCAGGTCGAGAACGCTGCGGCGCCCGACCACGCGGCGCTGGGCGGCGCGGGTACCGGCAACGGACTCCGGGGCCTGCGCGAGCGCGTCGGCGCCTGCGGGGGGACGCTCGAGGCCGGACCCACGCCCGACGGCGGCTGGCGCCTCGAGGCGCGCCTGCCGCGACGTGTCACCGCCGCGACGCGCTGAGGGCCGCGCGGGGTCATTCACGCGGGTGAGGCCGCAAGGGGCTCGTTCATCCGGAGGGATGACGACACGCGCGCATCGCCAGAGGAAGCTCGACCCATGAATCCAAGCTTCCGGAGGTCAGCCATGCCGCAGGTCACCAAACCCACCCTCTCCCTCCTGGCCGGCACGGCCATCGTGCTGGCGCTCGGCGCCTGCGGGGGCTCCGACGAGAAGAGCGCGAGCGCGCCCGCCGCCAAGGCGGCGCCGCCGAAGACGACGGTGCTCGCCGTCACCGAGATGCAGCCGTCGAAGAACCGCTACGCGCTGGAGGGCATCAAGGCGATTCCCGCCGGCCCGGTGCAGATCGACTTCGCCACGCGGGCGCGCGGCGAGCACCAGATCCAACTGGTGCGGGTCGACGGGGACCACAGCGAGGCCGAGGTGCGCAAGATCCTCCTCGCCGAGGACGCCGCCGTCCCGGACTGGCTCCACGCGGCCGGTGGCGTGACCGGCGTCAAGTCCGACGCCGGCCGCTCCACCACGGAGATCCTGCCGCCCGGCCGGTACTACGCGCTCGACGACGACCGCGAGGGTGAGCCGGTGCCCTCCGCGGCCGAGCGGGGAGCGTTCGCCACGTTCGAGGTGACGGGCGAGGCGCAGAGCGCCTCGCTGCCCAAGACGACGGCGACCGTGACCGCCACGGACACGGCTGACCACAAGCACAGCTACGAGGTCTCCGGGCTGAAGGTCGGCCTGAACACGGTCCTCTTCAGGAACGAGAGCAAGGAGGAGCTGCACCACATCGTCATCTTCAAGCTGCAGCCCGGACGCACCGCGCAGGACGCGAAGACGTTCCTGATGACGCAGGGCAAGGCCCCGGGCCCGCCGCCGGTCGACTTCGAGAACGGGGACAGCACCGCGATCCTCGACCAGAAGACGGAGATGGTCACGACGCTGAACCTGCGCAAGGCCGGCGACTACGTGATGGTCTGCTTCCTCCCCGACCGCGACGGCAAGGGCAAGCCGCACTTCCTGGAGGGGATGCTCAAGCAGGTCAGCGTGCGGTGATCGCAGCCGGGCCGCGCTCCGGGCTGTCGTCCGGGAGGTCCGGAGCGCGAAAGCGACCTGCGAGGCGAAAGGAGGTCGAGCATCCCGGGTCGAAGTCTCCCGAGATGTCAGACCTGCCCGATGAGCTGTCGGTCGAGCGCCACCGTGACCTCGCCGGCCGAGGGCTGCATCGTGGGTCAAGCGCTGCTTGATCGTGACCTGCTCGGCGCTGATCGCCGCCGCGACTCCTGGGATTCATCGGTCAGGCCGATCGCGCCGGCAGTGCGGAGGGGCCGAAGGCTCGGCTCCGCGTCACCGCTCCTGAGATCCTGCGCGGGGGCCGCTGTGGCGCGCCCGGATCGAGGTCCGCGCGCTGCAGGCCATTGAGCTGCCGCGACTCGTGCTCGGAGCGGGCTACCTCGAGGGCGTTAGTCGTCAGGGGCGCAGTGTCCGCCGGTGGCGGCTCTGGTTCCCCGTTCCCCTTTCAGTTTCCGTGCGTGCGGTTTTCCCGCACACGGCTCAGCGATGATGTTATCCGCATGGCTTACGCGGCCCCGGGGTAGCGGATCGTGCCTCTGAGCCGGTGAAGGCCGAGGCTGAAAAGCCAGTCTTCGGTCCAGGCGGCTGCCTCTCCGGCGCGCAGGTAGCGGCCCTTGCGCTTGATCAGCAGGCGCTTGAGCCGCCACGCGACGTAGCGATCGTTCTCCCGGAACTTCTCGGCGGCGTTGCCGGTGCGAAAGTAGTTGCCCCGAGCTGCGCACGATCGGGTTGATCTCCGGGTCTCCCGTCGACTTGTGGGTGACGTAGCCGTCTGAGCGCCGCGATGTGCCTGCTCGCGGTCGTGTTCCTGGCCGATGAGAAGTCTGCGGACGTTGCGCAGATCGCAGCGACGCGCAGCCGCCCCCGGGCGCAAGGCTGCTGGTTGTCGAGAACAGCGGCCCTGCAAGGGAGGGCGACGTGCGCGTCACCACGGCATTCAACAGGCTGCTCCGTCTGCCCGGAGCATCGGTCATCGACGTCAGCTTCACGGGCGAGGGGTGATCGTGACGGTCCGGCTGCGCCGTCGGCGCCGGGTGTGCGCGCGCTGCGGGCAGACCGGCCGGCGGCTCGTGATCCATGACCGCCGCGTCAAGCGCCTCGTGGACGCGCAACGGCGAGGCCAGGAGCTTTGCCATCACCGAGGGCTGAGCGTGCTAGAACGGCGGGCGAGAGGTCCGCGACCCACGACGGGAGGCCCGATGCCGACGTTCATCATGCTTACCACGCTCACGCCTGAGGGCGTGCAGACGGTCAAGAACAACCCGCAGCGCATCAAGGAGGTCTCCAAGGAGATCGAGCAACTCGGCGCGACGGTGAAGGCCCAATACGCCACGCTCGGCCACTTCGACTTCGTCAACGTCGTAGAGGCGCCGGACGAGACGACGATGGCGCGGGTGTCGCTCGAGTTGGGCTCGCGCGGGACGGCGAAGTACGAGACCCTGACCGCGATCCCGATCGACGACTTCATCTCGGCGCTGTAGGGGGTCTCCGGGACGGGCTATTGCTCAGGGAACAGGCTGCCCAGCGGGAGGCTGAAGCCGGGAAGCAGGGGCGAGGCCAGCTCGCCGCTGCGGTGAAGCTCGAGCGCGACGTCGAAGGCCGGCCGGTCGGGCGCCGAGCGTCGGAAGACGAGCACGCTCGGAGCGTCGGTGTCGACCAGCCACAGCTCGAGCAGGCCGCGGTCCTCGTAGACACGCTTCTTGGTGCCGACGTCGTAGCGCCAGGTCGAGGGTGAGCGGATCTCGACGGCTAGGTCGGGCACGGGGTAGGGCGGATCGATGGCCGGGTCGTTCGGGACGCGTCCCTGGGCGTACCACGAGACGTCCGGCGCATACACGTTGTGCTCGTCGAGCTTGACGTCGATCGGCAGGGATGCTGCCCCGCGGCCCTCGTCGCCTGCTGTCCATCCTCGAAGCGCCAGGACGATCTCCAGCAGACAATGCTGATGAAGCCATCTCGCCTCTGTCACGACCACCTCTCCGTCGATGAGCTGCAGGTGCCGCGGGTCCTCGATGGCCATGAACTCGTCTGCGGTCATCCGCTCGGCGACGGTCATGGGGTTCATCGTAGACCTGCGACTCTCTCTATCGCCTATAGGGAGTGCGTATCGCCTATAGGGAGTGCGCGGCATCGTTCGCCCCGCGAGCAGTCCGGGGGCTTCCTAATCCTCGGGAAAGAGGCTTACCAGCGGGAGGGTGAAGCCGGGAAGCAGGCGTGAGTTCAGCTCGCTGCTGCGGTCGAGCTCGAACGCGATGTCGAAGGCCGGTTGGTCGGGGGTCGAGCGGCGGAAGACCAGCACGCTGTGGGCGTCGGTGTCGACCAGCCACAGCTCGCGCAACCCGCGCTCCTCGTACACGCGCTTCTTGGTCCCCACGTCGTAGCGCCAGGTCGAGGGCGAGCGTACTTCGATCGCGAGGTCCGGAATGTGGTAGGGACGCTTGGGTGCGCGCCCTGGCGGGACGTGGCCCTCCGCGTACCACGAGAGATCGGGCGCGTAGACGTTTCGCTCGTTGAGCTTGACGTCGATGGGCAAGGTCACTTCCCCTCGGCCGGGCTCTCCGTGGGTCCATTGCCACAGGGTGTAATGGAGGTGCCCAGCGACACGCTGGTGGAGCAACTCGGCCTCGGTCACGACCACCTCTCCCTCGATGAGCTGGAGGTGTCGCGGATCCTCGATGAGGAGGAACTCGTCCGCCGTCATGCGCTCGGTGACCTGCATGGCACTCATCGTAGCTCCGCGACCCATCTTCTTCCATAGGGCGCAGCGCCGCCAGGTTCGCCCCCCTGGTGCTCGATAGGGCCCGGCGGCGGGTCGGCTGCGCCATCGACGCCCGCCGCTCCCTCCGCCGCGAGATCGGGTAGAACGGGCAAGGTGCCACCGAAGGTCCTCGTCGTCGGCTCGGGTGGGCGCGAGCATGCGCTCGTCCGCGCCCTGCGCCGCTCGCCCCAGCGCCCCGAGGTGCTGAGCTCGCCGGGCAACGCCGGGATCGCCGCGGACGCCGAGGTCGTCGACGGTGATCCCGAGCGCATCGCCGTCGAGCGGGCGGTCGACCTCGTCGTCGTCGGGCCGGAGGTTCCGCTGGTGGAAGGCCTCGCCGACCGCCTCGCCGTGGCGGGCGTGCGCTGCTTCGGCCCGAGCGCGGCGGCGGCCCGGCTCGAGGGCTCCAAGGCCTTTGCGAAGGAGGTGATGGCCGCGGCCGGCGTCCCGAGCGCCGGCTATCGAGTGGTGACGACCGTCGCGGAGGGGCTCGACGCGATCGCCGGCTACCCCGCGGTCGTCAAGGCCGACGGCCTCGCCGCCGGCAAGGGCGTCGTGATCGCGGAGCACGAGGGGGCGGCGCGTGAAGCGCTCCACGCCTTCCTGGTCGAGCGGCGTCACGGCGACGCGCCCGTCGTGATCGAGGAGCACCTCGAGGGGGAGGAGCTGTCACTGCTGGCGCTGTGCGACGGTGAGCGGGCCGTCCCGATGGCGCCGGCGCAGGACTACAAGCGGATCTTCGACGGAGACCGAGGACCGAACACCGGAGGGATGGGCTCCTACTCCCCGGTGCCCGGGATCGACGTCGCCCGTGCGCGGGAGATCTGCGGTCAGGTCCACCAGCCGGTGGTCGACCTGCTCCGCGAGCGCGGCACACCCTTCCACGGCGTCCTCTATGCCGGCCTGATGCTCACCGCCGTCGGCCCGAGCGTGATCGAGTTCAACGTCCGCTTCGGAGATCCGGAGACCCAGGCGCTGCTCCCGCGGCTGCGCTCCGACCTCCTCGAAGCGCTGACGGCGGCCACCGAGCCCGGGGGTTTGCGGGGAGCGTCCCTGGAGTGGAGCGAGGAGTGGGCGGTGACGATCGTGCTCGCGAGCGCCGGCTATCCCTCCTCTTCTTCGAGCGGTGACGTCATCGGCGGCCTCGAGCGGGTCTCTCCGGAGGTCGAGGTCACCCACGCGGGGACGGCGCGCCTCGATTCAGAGCTCGTCACCGCCGGCGGACGCGTCCTCAACGTCACCGCACGGGGTCACGACCCCGCGGCCGCTCGCGACGCCGCCTATGCTGCCGCGGACATGATCCGGTTCGATGGCCGCCAGCTCCGCCGCGACATCGCGCTGCGCGCCGTGGAGTGCACCGCGTGATCGAGCGGCCCGACGAGGGCGTCGCCGAGATGCCCGCCGAGAGGGGCGTCGCCGAGATCCCCGCTGGAGGGGAGCTCGCGAAGGTGGAGGCCGAGGTCGAGGAGGATCTCGCAGAGCTCGAGATCGACGCTCCGCTCGTGGCCATCGTCATGGGCTCGGACTCAGACAGGGAGACGATGGCCAAGGCCGAAGTCGAGTTGGAGGAGCGCGGGATCCTCTTCGAGGTCCGGGTGATGTCCGCCCACCGCGACCCCGACACCGTGGTCGAGTACGCGAAGGAGCTGAAGTTCCGCGGCTTGCGGGTCGTGATCGCCGGCGCAGGCCTCTCGGCCGCCCTTCCGGGCGTCATGGCGGCCCACACCGAGCTTCCGGTCATCGGCGTGCCGCTGACCAGCGCTAGCTCGGCCCTCGGCGGCCTCGACGCGCTGCTCTCCTGCGCGCAGATGCCACCCGGCGTACCGGTCGGAACCGTGGGCCTCAACGCCGCGCGCAACGCTGCCGTGCTCGCCGCGCGGATCATTGCGAGCTGAGACGGCCGTCTGCAGGCGACGCGCTAGATTCGGCGGGTGATCGCCCGCTACACGCGCCCTGAGCTCGGCTCCCTGTGGACCGACGAGGCGCGCATGGAGGCGTGGCGAGGGGTGGAGGTCGCGGCGGCCGAGGAGCTCGAGGGGCCGACCGAGTCAGAGCTCGAGGCGATCCGGGCGGCGACGTTCACGGTCGAGGCGGTCGCCGAGCGCGAGCGGGTCATCGACCACGACGTGGCGGCGTTCGTCGACGTCCTCGGCGCCTCGGCGGGCGACGCCGGTCGCTGGATCCACTTCGGGCTTACCTCCTCCGACGTGCTCGACACGGCGCTCGCGCTGCAGCTCAGGGCGTGCGGCGAGGTCGTCGTCCCGGGCGCGCGTGAGCTCGTCCGCGCGCTCGCGGAGCGGGCCCGCGAGCACGTGGAGACCGTGACCGTCGGGCGCACGCACGGCGTCCATGCGGAGCCGACGACGTTCGGGATCAAGCTGGCCGGCTTTGCCTTCGAGGCCGATCGCAATGCGCGCCGGCTCGAGCGGGCCTTCGCGCAGGCGGCGGTCGGTGCGATCTCGGGCGCGGTGGGAACCTACGCCGCCCACGGGCCCGACTACGAGCGGCGCGTGCTCGCACGGCTGGGCCTGGACGCCGAGCCGGTCTCGACCCAGGTCGTCGCCCGCGACCGCCACGCCGAGCTGCTCGGCGCGATCGCGCTGGCCGGCGCCGGGCTCGAGCGCCTGGCCACCGAGGTCCGCCACCTCCAGCGCACCGAGGTCCGCGAAGCCTCGGAGCCCTTCCGCGCCGGGCAGAAGGGCTCGAGCGCCATGCCCCACAAGCGCAACCCGATCACCGTGGAGCGCATCGCCGGCCTCGCCCGCGTCCTGCGCGCGAACGCCCAGGCGGGACTCGAGGACGTCGCGCTGTGGCACGAGCGCGACATCTCGCACTCGAGCGTCGAGCGCATCGTCCTGCCCGACTCGACGATCCTCCTCGACTACCTCCAGCACCGCGCGATCCGGGTCGTTCGCGAGCTCGTGGTCGACGCCGACCGGATGCGGGCGAACCTCGACCTCACCTCCGGCGCGCTCTTCTCCCAGCGGGCGCTGCTCGCACTGGTGCAGAGTGGGACGGCGCGCGACGATGCCTACCGCGTCGTCCAGGCGGCCGCCCAGCGGGCGTGGGACACGGGGACGCCGCTGCGGGACTTGCTGGCAGTCGAGCCGGCCGCGCGGGGCATCGACCTCGACGCGGTCTTCGACGAGCGCCACTTCACCCGCCACGCGGCGGAGATCGTCGCCCGGCTCGACGCGATCGCGCCCCGGTAGCACTCGCCAGAGGGCGTCGTCGAACATGTCCGGCGCGCGCGAGAGCATCTTGTAATGGAGGAGCCCGACGCCGACGCCGCCGCCGCCGAGCACGAGCCCGCGCCGAGAGGAGAGCAGGCAGAGCGACGGCGCACCGCCGCGCTGTCCTGCCCTGACGTCGCATACCGAACCCTAAGCAGGACAGCGCCCGAGCCTTCCCTCCGACTTAAGGGAACCGGGAACGATGCAGCTTCCCGCCTCGCCGAGGCCGCCGCCCGCCTCAAGGCAGCGGCGCACCCACCGTCCGAGGTGGAGCTCGAGGCGCTCGAGCGGATGGCCCACGCGCGGCTTCAGGTGCGGGGCGCACGGGCTCGCCTGACCGAGCTCGAGGCCGATCTGCGGGCCCTTCTGGCTGAGCCTGGGGCGGACGGTTCGTCCGCTAGCATCGCCGTCGTGACGAAGGTGGCCGAGCTTCCCCTGCTGGCCTCCGGGAAGGTCCGCGAGATGTACGACCTCGGGGACGAGATCCTCATGGTGGCGTCCGACCGCGTCTCGACCTACGACGTCGTCCATCCGACCCCGATCCCCGGCAAGGGAACGGTCCTCACGGGGCTCTCGCACTTCTGGTTCGAGCGGACCGGGCATATCTGCCCCAACCACTTGGTGTCAGCGACCGAAGGGGTTCCCGAGGAGGTTCGCGGCCGTGCGCTCGCCGTGCGAAGGCTCGACATGGTGCCCGTCGAATGCGTCGTGCGCGGCTACATCACCGGCTCGGGGTGGAAGGACTACCAGACGACGGGCGCCGTCTGCGGGATCCCGCTTCCCGATGGCCTGAAGGAGTCAGAGCGCCTGCCTTCGCCCATCTTCACCCCGGCGACCAAGGCGGAGCTCGGCGACCACGACGAGAACGTCGACTTCGAGCGCGCGGTCGAGATCGTCGGTGACCGCGAGTTGATGGAAGAGCTCCGCCGTCTCTCCCTCGCCCTCTACGACTTCGCGCTCGAGCACGCGCTGGAACGCGGGATCATCCTCGCCGACACCAAGTTCGAGTTCGGCCGTGACCAGGACGGTCGGCTCGTTCTGGGCGACGAGGTCTTGACGCCCGACTCGTCGCGCTTCTGGCCCTCCGAGGGCTACGAGCCGGGTCGTGCCCAGCCGAGCTTCGACAAGCAGATCGTGCGCGACTGGGCCTCGGGTACGGGGTGGGACAGGCGCCCGCCGGCTCCGCCGCTCCCCGAGGACGTCGTCGAGCGCACCCGCGGGCGCTACCTCGAGGCTTACGAGCTCATCACCGGCGAGCCCTTCGACGCCTGGCTCTCACGCTCTGGGACGCCGGAGTGAGGGCCCGCGTCCTCGTCCGACCGAAGGCCGGCATCCTCGATCCCCAGGGCAAGGTCGTCGAGCGCGCTCTGCCCGCCCTCGGGTTCGAGGGAGTGCGCAACGTCCATGTCGGCCGGCTGATCGAGCTCGACGTCGAGGATCCGAGCCGCCTTGAGGAGATGTGCGACCGCCTGCTCACTAACCCGCTCATCGAGGACTACGAGGTCGTGACCGAAACGGCGCCCGGACCGGCCGCGGGAGGCGGCGCACAGGGGTCGCCGCCGGGAGGAGCCGCGGACCGGCCCGCGCCCGGAGATTTCGCGGAGCGGCCCGCGCCGGGAGGCGTCTCGCCGTGATCGGCGTCGTCCGCTTCCCCGGCTCCTGCGACGAGGTCGACGCGCTGAAGGCCGCCTCGCTCGTCGACGACGCCCGGATCCTGTGGCACCAGGAGACCTCTCTCCAGGGCGTCGACGCGGTGATCGTCCCCGGAGGCTTCTCCTACGGCGACTACCTCCGGGTCGGCGCGATCGCCCGGTTCTCGCCGATCATGGGCGCGGTGATCGAGCTCGCCCGTGCGGGCGGGCCCGTGCTCGGGATCTGCAACGGCTTCCAGGTGCTCTGCGAGGCCGGCCTCCTGCCGGGAGCGCTCCTCCCCAATCAATCGCTGCGCTTCGTCTGCCGCCAGGTCGAGGTCGAGGTCGTCGACGCCGGCACGCCGTTCACGCGCGCCTGCGAGGAGGGCGAGCGGCTGAGCATTCCCGTCAAGCACACCTCGGGCTGCTGGTTCGCTCCCGCCGAGCAGCTCGACCGCGCCCGCGTCGTCCTTCGCTACGCGCCCGGGCACAACCCCAACGGCTCGCTCCGCGATGTCGCCGGTGTCTGCAACGAGGCGGGAAACGTCGTCGGGCTCATGCCCCACCCCGAGCACGCGGTCGACGACTTCGAGGGTTCGACGGACGGTCGCAAGCTCTTCTCCTCGCTCGCGCGTGCCTTCGTCTGACCTCGCCGCTCCCTGGCGTGCGCTGGGCCTGACCGACTGGGAGTACGAGCAGGTCGTCGAGAAGCTGGGTCGAGGGCCCAACCGGGTCGAGCTCGCGATGTTCTCGCTCCTGTGGTCCGAGCACTGCGGCTACAAGCACTCAAAGAAGCTGCTGCGCACGTTGCCGACCGAGGGCGAGCGGGTCGTCATGGGGCCGGGGGAGAACGCCGGCGCCGTGGACGTCGGTGACGGGCTCGCGGTCGCCTTCAAGGTCGAGTCCCACAACCACCCGAGCGCGGTCGAGCCCTTCCAGGGCGCGGCCACCGGGGTCGGCGGGATCCTGCGTGACGTCTTCGCGATCGGCGCCCGACCGATCGCGATACTCGACTCCTTACGCTTCGGCGAGCCCGAGAGCCCCCGCTCGCGCTACCTGCTCGACCATGCCGTGGCGGGCATCGGCCACTACGGCAACTCGATCGGCGTTCCGACCGTCGGCGGCGAGGTCTACTTCGAGGGTCCCTATGAGGCCAACTGCCTGGTCAACGCGATGTGCGTCGGCCTCGCCTCGCAGGCCTCGCTGATCCGCTCGGCCGCCGCCGGACCCGGGAACGTCGTGGTGCTCATGGGCGCCTCCACCGGGCGCGACGGGATCGGCGGCGCATCCGTCCTAGCCTCCGCCGAGCTCGACGCGGAGGGTCAGGCCAAGCGCCCCTCGGTGCAGATCGGCGATCCCTTCGAGGAGAAGAAGCTGCTCGAGTGCTGCCTGGACCTGCTCGAGCGCAACCTCTTGTCTTCGCTCCAGGATCTAGGCGCCGCCGGGCTGACCTCCGCGGCGGCGGAGATGGCGAGCAAGGGCGAGGTGGGGATAGACCTCGACGTTGCGCGGATTCCGCTGCGCGAGCGGGGGATGGAGCCCTTCGAGATCATGGTCTCCGAGTCCCAGGAGCGGATGCTCGCCGTGGTGGAACCACCGCGGGTGGCCGACGTTCTCGCCGTCTGCGAGCGCTGGGAGGTGCGCGCCACGGCGATCGGCGAGGTGACCGCCTCCGAGGTGCTGCGCGTCCTGCACGGCGAGGAGGTCGTCGGTGAGATGCCGGTCCGCGCGCTCGTCGACGACTGCCCGCTCTACGACCTCCAGCCCGACCCCGCGGCGCGGCCGGTCTACCTGCCGCCGCCGGCGAGGCTCCCCGATGCCGGGACGGACCCAGGCGAGGTGCTGCGTGCGCTGCTGGGCTCGCCGAACCTCGCCTCGCGCCAACCGCTCTTCGAGCAGTACGACTGCCTGGTGCAGTCGCGGACCGTGCGGCGCCCGGCGCAGGCCGACGCGGCCGTGCTCCGGCTCTCCCACGGAGGGGCGATCGCCGTGGCCATCGACGGCAACGGCCGCCGGGTCGCGGCCGACCCCGAGCGAGGAGCCGCTGAAGCCGTCTACGAGTGCGCGGCCAACCTCGCGTGCGTGGGCGCCGAGCCTCTGGGGCTGACCAACTGCCTGAACTTCGGCAACCCGGAGAAGCCGGGGATCGCCTGGCAGCTCGAGCGCGCGGTCGCCGGCCTCGCCGGTGCGTGCCGGGCGCTCGGAGTGCCCGTGGTCGGCGGCAACGTATCGCTCTACAACGAGGGGCCGGAGGGACCGATCTACCCGACGCCGGTGGTGGGAATGGTCGGTGAGCTCCCGGACCCGGCTCGGGCGGGGCGCCTGGGGTTCGCCCGCGAGGGAGACGCGGTCGCCGTGGTCGGTCGGTTTGCGCCTTGGCTGCCGGCCTCGGAGTGGTCGAAGCTGCACGGCGAGACGCTCCCCGACGAACTGCCCGACGTCGACGTCGACGAGCTGCGCCGCACGCTCGCCGCCGTCCGCGCCGGGGTGCGACGCGGCGCCCTGGCCAGCGCTCACGACATCGCCGAGGGGGGCCTCGCGGTGGCCATCGCAGAGTGCTGCATCGCGGGGGGCCTCGGGGTGGAGGTGGAGGCGCCCCCGGGCGGCGCGGCGTCGCTTTCAAGCGTCGCGGCGACGCTTTCCACGGGCGGCGCTTCGGCTCCCCTCCACGACCCTCTCGCAGCACTTTTCGGCGAGGGAGTCGGCGCGTTCGTCGTCTCCGGCGAGGAGGAAGCCATGCGCGCACTGGATGCCGAGGTCGTCGTCATCGGCCGCGTCGGTGGCGTCGGCGTGCGCCTGCGCGCGGGCGACGCCTCGCTCGACGCCTCACTCGACGAGCTGCGAGAAGTGCACGCGAGCGGTCTGGCGTCGTTGTTCCCGTGACGAAGGTCTCATGTGCTGGGCATCTCCGCGAGGAGCTGATGACGCTGCTCCGATCACGAGACCACCGCCCGTCGACCGACCTCTATCCCGAACCTGAGGTGTTCCCTCCCGAGCGATTCCTCGAGCGTCCAGCGGGCACGTGCACCTGGATCCACCCAACCGCCGGTAGCGAGCAACGCCTCTGAAGAGCCGAGCTCAGGCTGCGCCGGCACGCAGCAGGGCATCGAGCTCCATCCCCCCGATGGCGAGTCCGGCCGGGACCAGCTCGCCTCCGGCGTGAACTTCCGCGACGTCGGCGTAGCCGTCGCTGCGAGGATCTCGATGGATGACGACACGATGTCCGGCGAGGTCGATGACCCAGTATTCGTCGATGCCCGCAGCGGCGTAGAGCGAAGGCTTGCGGGCGAGGTCGTGTTGCAGCGAAGAGACCGAGACCTCGATCACGAGCGCGGCGGTCGCCGGATGGTAGGGCCGTGGCGCGTCGTGGGGGATGACGGCCAGGTCCGGCTCGGGTTCTGAGTGCTCGAGCGTGAGCGGACTCCCGACACGCACTTGATAGCCGCTCCGATCAACGGCGTCAGTGAGCCAGTTCGTCAGCCAGGCGACGGCGTTCTCGTGCGCGCGGGTCTTCGGGCTCATGTCCGCGAGCAAGCCGTCGATGAGCTCCACCCGAGCGTCCTCGTCGAACCCGCCGGCCTCGATGAGTCGGTGGTACTCGTCCGTCGAGAGCCGGTGCACCTGCTCGATGTCAAGTGCGGTTTCGGTGGACACCAGCCCATGGTAGAGCGCCCGGGTGCGGTCTCGCTCCCCCGCAGCCGCCGCCGAGGCTCACCGTGGATCAGCTTCCGCGGCGGCGAGCAGGCCGGCGAGACGCGAGTTGCGCCGGAAGGCGTCGGCGCGGCGCAGCGCTCGGGTGACGGCCTGCGGCTGGCCGACGAGCACGCAGGCTCTCCGCGCGCGGGTGACCGCGGTGTAGAGGAGGTTGCGCGAGAGCAGTGCCGTGTGCGAGATGTGCACCGGCACGATCACGACCGGCATCTCGCACCCCTGTGACTTGTGCACGGAGATCGCGTAGGCGGGCCGCAGCGAGTGCGCGCGGTCGGCCGGCACCGCGAGCCTGTCGCCCGCGTCGGTCTCGACAAGCAGTTCCTCGCCGTCTGCGTCCTCGCCGAGCGCGATCACGATCTGGCCGGATGAGCTTGTCGCCGGTGCGCAGCGGGCCGTCGAGGCAGCGCGCGCCGTCGGGGTTGAGCCTCGCCCGGAGGCGCTCGTTGAGCGCATCGACGCCGACGGCGCCGCGATAGATCGGCGCGAGCACCTGGACCTCGCGGATCGGGTCGACGTCGTAGTGGCGCGGCAGGCGCTCGGTCGCCAGCGCGACGATCTCGTCCGCGGCGTCCGAATCGCCTTGTTTCTCGATGAAGAAGAAGTCCCGCACCTCCGAGCTTGCCGCCTGGGTTCGCGGGGGCTCGCCGCGGTTGATCGCGTGCGCGGCCTGCACGATCAGGGAGCGGGCTGCCTGGCGGAAGACGTGCGTGAGCCGCGTGACCGGCACGCGGCCTGACTCGATCACGTCGGCGAACGGCTTGCCGGCGCCGACGGGCGGCAGCTGGTCGGCGTCGCCGATGAGCACCAGGTGGGTCTCATCGTCGAGGGCGTCGAGCAGCACGGCGGCAACCCGCAGGCTCAGCATGCTCGACTCGTCCACGACGAGCAGGTCGCACTCGATCGGGTACCCGTCGCAGCGCATCGGTCCCTCACCGGGCTGCCACTCCACGAGCCGGTGGATGGTCGTCGCGGGGTGGCCGGTCGCTTCCTCGAGCCTGCGTGCCGCGCGACCCGTGGGCGCGCACAGAGCGAGCTGCGCCTTCGCGGCCTTGGCCTGCTCGACGATCGCCTTGACGAGCGTCGTCTTCCCGGTGCCCGGGCCTCCCGTGACCACCGACAGCGGGCGGGCGAAGGCGGCCTCGACGGCCGCCCGCTGCTCCTCGCTGAGCTCCGCGGACGGGCCCGTGCGGCGTTTCGGGCGGCGAAGCACGGGCTGGGCCTCCGCCAGTCGGGCGAGCTTCACCGCTGCGGCTCGCTCCGTCTCGAAGGTGCTCGCCAGCGCCGCCTGCTCGCCGGCGAGCGCGAGCACCCCGTCGGAGGCGAGCTCCTCCAGCAGGGAGTCCGGGAGCGCGCCGACGAGCTCGGCGGCGCGGGTGCGCAGGTCCGCGCGGGTCAGATAGGTGTGCCCGCGCAGCTCTGCCTCGCGCAGCAGATGGACGGTCGCCGCGCGCAGGCGCGCCTGGGAGTCGTTCGTGACCCCGTTCGCCCGCGCGATCGCGTCGGCCGTCGCGAATCCGACACCGTGCTCCTCGGTCAGCAGATAGGGCTGGCGGCGTACGAGCGCTGTCGCCTCGGTGCCGTGGCATGCGCGCAGCGGGCCCGCGAGCCGGCCCGCGCCGTGGGGGGCGAGCAGCAGATAGAGGTCGCGCAGCACGCGCCGCTCGCGCCACGACTCGGCCGCGCTCTCGGCCGCCTTGCGCCGCATACCGGGCAGCGCGGCGAACGCGGCCTCGGGATCCCTGTCGATCTGCTCGAGGACGGCGTCCCCGTAGCGTTCGATCAGCGCTCGAGCACGCGACTTCCCGATGTGGCGGATCGTGCGCAAGTACTTGCGCACGCCGGCCGCGTCGTCGGGATCGAGCTCGTAGCCGAGGTCTGCCTGGACCTGGTGCCCGTACTTGGGATGCTCATGCCAGCGTCCGGCGACCCTGGCCCGCATGCCGGGGGAAAGGTGGGCGAGCGGTCCGGC
Organism: Solirubrobacterales bacterium; assembly: GCA_038199375.1. Lineage (GTDB taxonomy): Bacteria > Actinomycetota > Thermoleophilia > Solirubrobacterales > Solirubrobacteraceae > JBBPZA01. Next base: position 20,456 of record JBBPZA010000071.1, read on the forward strand.
GGCAGTGACGGTGTCGCCGTCGGGGGCTTGGACGAGAACGACGGCAAAGCTCTCGTCGGCCGCCTTGTAGAGCGTGTGCTTGACCCGGACCTCTGCGTCGAAAAGCTCGGCGGGGAGTGCGACACGGCGCATGATGGGCAGTAGTGTGGCTCAGCGGCGGCCCAGTGGCTATCCGTGAGGCTGCGCGCGCGCTTGGCGTGAGGTCACTGAAGCTCGTCGAGCTCCTCGAGATCCACGATGTCCTTGAGCCGCCCCGTGCCGGTCTTCATGGCGCGGATCTGATCGACGGTGGCCACGCGTATGCGTTCGCCCTCGATCTCGACGGTTGCCGCGGGCGCCAGCTCCGAGTACGTGTATCCGTACAGGCCGCGGCCCAGTAGGCGGAGGCTTTCGTCGATGACGACATCGATTCGCTCGAGTCCGATGCCGGCTCTCGCCGCCGTTTCGAGCACTGTCGTGTTGTGCATTGACAGCGCCACGCACGAGGCAGTGTGTCGCACCGCACCTAGAGGCAGGTGGAACCTTTCGGCTCCGCGGAGGTCGAGCTTGCCGCAACGTCATCCGCCGGTGGACGACGTGATGCCTCTTGGGCCGCCTCGTCTGCTCGGCCGCGGTCGAGCTGGGCCACGACCTCGTCGTAGTGGCTGAAGAAGGCGCGCAAGGTCTCGGCGGCTTCTCGCAGGGCCTCTGCGTCCTTTCGCGGCTGCTTTGTCCCGTTGCTCGTCAGCCGGTAGACGCGCCGCTCCGGCCCAACGGCATCACCCGGGCGCCCAGCTGGAGCGCAGCAAGCCCTCCTCCTCGAGGCTGTGCAAGAAGCGGTAGTCGAGCTTGGGGAGCCCAGCGGCGCTCAGGCGCTCGTTGGGCTCATACCGCTTGCGGGTGGCGGTGTGGGTCATAGCGCCCGAACTCGAGCGAGTCCGTCGCGCTCCAGCGGCCGGTGGCGGGGTCGTGGAGCTGCACCTTTGGGTGCGCCGGGGCTGGCCGAGGGCGTTGCTAGGCTAGCCGGGTCGCATGGAGCCCGACCTCGACCACCGCGACGGGCCGCGCGACGAGTGCGGCGTGTTCGGGATCTACGCGCCCGAGCACGACGTTCCGCGCCTGGCCTACTTCGCGCTCTTCGCCCTCCAGCACCGCGGCCAGGAGTCCGCGGGGATCGCGAGCGCTCGCGACGGGCACATCATGACCCTGCGCGACCTCGGCCTGGTCAGCCAGGTCTTCGACGAGCGAAAGCTTCAGGCGCTCGCCGGCGACATGGCGGTCGGCCACGTTCGCTACTCGACGACGGGCTCGAGCAAGTGGGAGAACGCGCAGCCCGTCTGGCGATCGGATCGGCGCGAGCTCGCGCTCGCCCACAACGGCAACCTCATCAACGCCGTCGAGCTGCACTCAGAGCTCGTCGAGCGCGGGGTGAGCTTCCGGTCGACGTCGGACTCGGAGATCATCGCCGCCCTGCTCTCCACCCACGAAGCCGACCGGATCGAGGACGCGGTCGCCGAGGTCATGCCCCGCCTGCAGGGGGCTTACTCCACGGTGGTGATGACCAGGGAGGGGGTGGTGGCCTTCCGCGATCCGCATGGCATCCGCCCGCTGAGCCTCGGTGAGCTCGACGGTCGCCACTGCGTGGCCTCGGAGTCCTGTGCCTTCGACATCATCGGCGCCCGGCTGCTGCGCGAGGTCAGGCCCGGCGAGCTCGTCTCCCTCGGTGAGGGCGGCATGCGCACACGGGCCGTGATCGACGGCGAGCGCAAGGCGTTCTGCGTGTTCGAGCACATCTACTTCGCGCGGCCCGATTCCCGGCTGGGCGGCAACGTCCTCCAGGCTTCGCGCGGGCGCATGGGGGAGATCCTCGCCCGCGAAGCCCCCGCGCCCGGGGCGGATCTCGTCATCGCCGTGCCCGACTCCGGCAACGCCGCGGCGCGCGGCTACGCACGCGCGAGCGGGCTGCCCCAGGACGACGGCCTCATCAAGAACCGCTACGTCGCGCGCACCTTCATCCAGCCCGGCCAGGAGCTGCGCAAGCACGGTCTGCGGATGAAGTTCAATCCGCTTCCGGAGATCGTGGGCGGCCGCCGGATCGTCGTGGTCGACGACTCGATCGTCCGGGGCAACACGACGCGCCAGATCGTGCAGATGCTCCGCGACGCGGGAGCGCGCGAGGTGCACATGCGGATCTCGGCGCCGGCGATCCGCCACCCGTGCCACTACGGCATCGACATGTCCACGCGCGAGGAGATGGTTGCCCACGGGCGCTCGGTGGAGGAGATCGCCCGCGAGCTCAACTGTGACACGCTCGCCTACCTCTCGCTCGAGGGCGTCTACGAGGCGATCGGGGCGGGCCGCGAGACCCACTGCGACGCGTGCTTCAGTGGCGAGTACCCCCTCGAGGGCACAGACGAGGCCAACGGGAAGTTCGCGCTCGAGCCGCTGCCGCTCGTTCGGGCGTAGGTGCGCGTCGCACTCAAATAGTCGTCCACTTTGCGCGGGCTCCGAACCTTCCGGGGCAGCATGTGTTCGGTATCCGCGAGGAAGCGATGCCAATCCGCTGCTTGGGAGGCCGGCGAATGCATGCACCGACGCAGATCCCGGTCCTGTCGTTCCCGGTTCGGAACCTGCTCGAAGTCGAGGCGCGGCACGACCGGATGACGGCGCTGCACAGCGCGCGCGTGGTGAGGCTCGCACGGCGAGTGGGCCGGGCGCTGGCCCTCGACGCGTCCGGGCTCCGACAGGTCGCTCTCGTCGCGCTGCTCCATGACGTCGGCAAGGTCGACGTCCCGAGGGAGATCCTCGACAAGCCCGGGCCCCTCGACGCGCAGGAGTGGCGCATCGTGCGCGACCACCCCGGGCACGGGGCCGACCTCGTCGCGGAACGCCCCGAGACAGCGCATCTCGCCGCCTCGATTCGCGCCTCGCACGAGCGGTGGGACGGCGACGGCTACCCCGATGGCCTCAGTGGCTACGGCATCCCGCTCGCGAGCCGCATCAGCTTCGTGTGCGACGCCTTCGACGCGATGGTCTCCGACCGGCCCTACCGGTCCGCAATGGCCCTCGGCGCCGCGCTCGACGAGCTCGAGCGCGAGGCCGGTCGCCAGTTCTGCCCCACGGCGTCGCGCGCCCTCGTCGAGGTCGTCGGCCCGCCGTGGCGAATGCTCGGTCCCCCCCGGCGCCGGCGCTCGCCCTGGCGCACCTGCGCCGCGCCGGCCTTCTCGGCTCAACGCCAGTAGAGGTTCCCCGGGCTCGAGCCTTCTCTCGCCGCATCCGGCGCACTGGGAGCCCGCACGCAAACGTCTTCGTCGCAGCTTGCGCGCGACTCTGCGCAATGCACTCACCGACCGCCGTTGCCGCCGCTAGGGTGAGGCAATGGACCTCTCCGCGGCCCTCCACGAGCACTTCGGGTTCGGCGGCTTTCGGCCCGGCCAGCGCGAGGCGGTGCAGGCAGCGCTCTGCGACCGCGACGTGCTCGTCGTCATGCCTACCGGCTCGGGTAAGTCCCTGTGCTACCAGCTTCCCGCCCTCGTGCGCGACGACCTGACGGTCGTGGTGTCGCCGCTCGTCTCGCTGATGCACGACCAGGTCGCCGCACTTCGCGTGCGCGCTCCCGGCCGCGTCGCGTTGATCAACGCCCAGCAGGACGCTGAGGCCAACCGCGCAGCCCTGGCGCGCGCGACCCGTGGTGAGCTCGCTCTCCTCTACGTAGCGCCCGAGCGCTTCTCGGCGCCCGGCTTCGCGGAGCGCCTCGCCGCCGCGCGCGTGGGCCTCTTCGCCGTCGACGAGGCCCACTGCGTCTCCCAGTGGGGCCACGATTTCCGGCCCGACTACTTTCGCCTGGCCGATGCGGCGCGCCGCGTGGGCGCCAAGGCGATCGTGGCCTCGACCGCCACCGCGACGCCGCAGGTCGCCCTCGACGTGGTGCGAAGGCTCGGGCTTCGCGACCCGGTGCGGGTGAGCACGGGGTTCGACCGGCCCAACCTCAGCTTCGCGGTGGTCCCCTGCCGCTCCGGGGTCGACAAGCGGCGCCGACTCGTCGCAGCGCTGCGCGAGCGCGACGCGCTGCCGGCGATCGTCTACACCGGCACGCGCGCGAGCGCGCAGGAGCTCTCCGGCGAGCTGCGGCGCGAGCTGGGCGAGGACGTCGCGGTCTACCACGCCGGGATGGACCGGGGAAAGCGCGCCGCGGCTCAAGACGCGTTCATGGGGGGCGCGACGCGCGTCGTGGTGGCGACCAACGCGTTCGGCATGGGCATCGACAAGCGCGACGTTCGAACGGTGGCGCACGCGACGGTCCCCCCCTCGATCGAGGCCTACTACCAGGAGGCCGGCCGCGCGGGCCGTGACGGCTTGCCCGCGCGCGGCATCCTGCTCGCCGAGCGCCGCGACAAGGGCCTGCACGTATTCTTCATCGAGCGTGAGGCGTCCCAGGCCCCCGAGACCCTCGAGGCCGCCGCCTCCGCCGCGGAGGCCAAGCGCGCTCGATGGCGCCAGTTCCGGGCCGTGTGGGCCTTCGTCGAGGGCGAAGGATGCCGCCGCCTTGCGATCCTGCGCCACTTCGGCGACCGCTCCCGGCCCGAGCCGGTGGAAGGCGTCCCCTGCTGTGACGTCTGCGCTCCCGGATGGCGGCCCGCGCCGGCACCGACCGCTCCGGCGCGGGCCGGCGGCCGCCTCGCGATATCTCCGCCCGACGGCGGCGACCTCGACGGCGCGATCCTCGAGATCGTGGTGCGCGCGAAGCCGGCGGTGGGGCGCACGCGGGCGGTGGAGATCCTGCGCGGCGGTCGCTCGCGGGTCGTTCGCGACTACGCCTACGACGGCCTTCCCGGCTACGGCGCCTACGCCCACCTGAGCAAGACGGACGTCCTCGCGCGCGTGGACGGGATGCTCGCCGCCGGCTCGCTGCGCTCCACGGGGGGGCAATTTCCAAAGCTCGCGAGGGCGTGAGCGCAGGAGGGCTTCGCGTCGGCGTCCTCGTGTCGGGCGCGGGCACGAACCTTCAGGCGCTGCTCGACGGCGTCCACGGCAAAGGGGGAGTCGAGCTCGTCGGCGTGCTCTCCAACCGGGCGGGCGCCGGGGCGCTCGAGCGGGCCGCCGGTGCCGGAGTGGAGCACGCTGTCTTCGAGCTCGAGCGCTACCGAGATCGAGCGGCCCGCGACGCCGCGATGTCCGACTGGCTCGGGGAGCGCGACGTGGGGCTCGTCGTCCTCGCCGGCTACATGCAGCTTCTCACCGCGGCGTTCCTCGTGCGCTTTCCGGGAGCGGTCATCAACGTCCATCCGGCGCTGCTGCCTGCCTTCCCCGGCGTTCGCGCGATCGAGCAGGCGGTCGAGCACGGCGTGAAGGTCTTCGGCGTGACGGTGCACTTCGTCGACGAGGGCATCGACTCGGGCCCGATCATCCTCCAGCGCGCGGTCGAGCTGCCCGGGGCGCCGGACCCTGAGGAGGTCCGCAGGCGCCTGGCGCCGATCGAGCACGAGCTCCTCCCGGAAGCCGTGCGCCTCTTCGCGCGCGGAGCGCTCCAGCCCGACCCCGACAACCCGCGGCGGGTGCTGGTAGCGCGGTAGTACCTCTTCCCGGCGCGACGCTTCCCGTCAGCCGCGCTCGCGCTCTGACTGCTCGCGCTCGGCCAGGCGGTCGCGCAGGTAGGCCGCCTTGTCGGCCCGGCGCTCGTGCTCGCGGGTCTCGGTGTCGTCCTCGGACTGCTTCGCGCGCTCGCGCTCGATGCGCTCACGCTGGGCCTGGGCGAGGCGCAACTCCTCCGTTGGCGGGTCCTCCTCCGGCACATCCCATATCCTCGCACGCTCCATGGCCCGGCCGACCACCCCGCAGGCGCCGGAGCCCGCCGCCCCGGGGGAGGTTCGGGTCGCCCGTGCGCTTCTGTCGGTCTCCGACAAGCGCGGGATCGTGGAGTTCGCGCAGGGGTTGCACGAGCTGGGCATCGAGATCGTCTCCACGGGCGGCACCGCGACCGAGCTCGAGGCGGCCGGAGTCGAGGTCCGCTCGATCAGCGACTTCACCGGCTTCCCGGAGATCATGGACGGCCGGGTCAAGACCCTGCACCCCAAGCTCTACGCGGGCCTCCTCGCGCGGCGCGACGACCCCGGTCATCTTCAGGCCGCCGCCGAGCAGGAGGTCGAGTGGGTCGACCTGGTGTGCGTCAACCTCTACCCGTTCGAGGCCACGGCGGCCCGGCGCGGGGTGCGCGACGCCGAGGTGGTCGAGAACATCGACATCGGCGGGCCGACGATGATTCGTGCCGCGGCCAAGAACTTCCCCTTCAGCGCAGTGGTGGTGGGCCCCGAAAGCTACGACGCGGTACTCGAGGAGCTCCGGACGTCGGCAAACCGCCTCTCGCTCCCGACGCGGGAGAGCCTCGCCGCCGAGGCCTTCGCCTACACCGCCCGCTACGACACGGCGATCGCCCGGTGGTACGGGGAGCGCAGCGAGGACTTCCCGCCGCTCTACCTGCGGGCGTTCGAGAAGGTGCTCGACCTTCCCTACGGCGAGAACCCCCACCAGCGCGCCGCCTTCTACGCCCAGGTGGGTGCGCGGATGCACGTCATGTCCATGGTCAGCCAGGTTCAGGGCAAGCCCCTGAGCTTCAACAACCTGCTCGACCTCGACGCCGCGCGCCTGCTCGTCGGAGAGTTCCAGGTGCCGGCGTGCGCGATCGTCAAGCACGGCAATCCGTGCGGCTGCGCGATGGCGGAGACCGCAGCGGAGGCCTATCGCCGCGCGTTCGCGGGGGACCGGATGAGCGCGTTCGGCGGCGTGATCTGCGTCAACGGAACCGTCGATGCCGGGCTCGCCGAGGCAGTGAGTGGGCAGTTCGCCGAGGTCGTCTTCGCACCCGGCTACGACGACGCGGCGCTTGAGATCCTCGGCGCCAAGCCCAACCTGCGTCTGCTCGAGGACCAGGAGCGCAGAACCGTGGCCGTGACCGAGTCCGAGGTCAAGCAGGTCATGGGCGGGCTCCTGGTCCAGGATCGCGACACCGACCACGAGGAGCGCGCGGAGATGCAGGTGGTCACCGAGCGCCGGCCCTCAGAGCACGAGTGGAGCGAAATGCTCTTCGCCTGGAAGGTGTGCAAGCACGTGCGCTCCAACGCGATCGTGCTGGCCAAGGGCCTGGCGACGGCCGGGATCGGAGCGGGGCAGATGAGCCGTGTCGATGCCGTCCGCCTGGCCGTGGAGAAGGCGACGGCGGTGGGCTCACTCGAAGGCTCGGCACTCGCCTCGGACGCGTTCTTCCCCTTCGCGGACGGCCCTGCGCTCGCGATCGAGGCGGGCGCGACGGCAATCATCCAGCCCGGAGGCTCAGTCCGCGACCCCGAGGTCGTCGAGGCGGCCGATCGGGCCGGCATCGCGATGGTCTTCACCAGTCGGCGGCACTTTCGGCACTGAGGGCCCACGCAGGAATAACTGCGGGCTTGGATACTCGTCTCGCGGCGCTGGATGCCACCCGCGATGATCGAAATACCACTGGTATTCCTCACATCACGTGCGGCGCCCAGCATCCACGATCCGGGCACCCAATCCTCGCACTTATTCCTGCGCGAACCCTGACCGCGCCGCGGCAAGGCACGGAGTCGCGTTGGGCATGCGCTGGTAGGCGAGCCGCTCGGACCGCGGCGCGGCGTCGCGTCAGGCGCTGGTCAGAACGCCGCTCGAGGCAGCCGCGTTTCGCCCGTCACGCATGTCCGGGCGGCCGCAATCGACGCCGTTGCGCTCGTCGGCGAACCGAGCTCGTCGCCGCGTCCCCCCGCCACCCCGGTGGCCGGCGGCGGCCGGCGTGCGATCGTGGGCCGAGTTGCTAACGGGTGTGCGGCGTTCCGGGACGTCGATCTCGACCCAGACGCAGTTGCGGCGCTGCCGACGCTCGACGCCCCAGCGGTCCGCGAGGGAATCGACGATAAAGAGCCCCCACCCGCCGACCTCGCCACCACGCCCGCGGGTGGCCACCGGCGTGAACTCCGGACCGCCGTCCGAGACCTCGATGCGGACGCGGTCGCCGCAGAGCCAGGCGCGTAACTCGACCACGTCGCGCGGGTCGCTGCTCGCATGGCGGATCGAGTTGGTCACCAGCTCGCTGACCATGAGGCAGAGATCCTTGAGCAAGGTCGAGTCGAGCTCCGGCTCCAGGTCTTCGAAAGCGACACGGGCGGCGGAGGCGGCCTGCGGACCGGCTGGGAGCGTAAGTTCAAGCTTGGTAGGCATTCGTAGACCTGAGTGGGACGACAAAGGGCTCCGGACGCGTCAGACCGCCTTGCGGTCAATCGGCAGATGTTGCCACAGTGTTGCCCGCACATAGCTGTTCCCAATCCCCTTCGGTGCGGCTGGGGAAAGCAGAGCGCTGGTAACCGACGGCCCGCGCTGGGCCCGTACACAGCGGCGGGCACGGGATCAAGCCGGTTTCGATCTCGCCGTGGCAGTTCGCGCACACGAGCACGCACTTCTTTGCTTCTTCTCGAAAAGCTGCCAGCGACTTGCCGACTCCCATGTTCATCGCGAACGCCTTCTTCGTGGGGTCCACGTGGTGGAAGTGCATGTTCAGGATGCACCGGTCGTAACCGCACACGACGCAAGCGCCTCCCGCCTCCTCCAGGAGGATCGCTCGCAACTTCCTGTGGCGCCGAGTGACCGCCTCTCCGACGCACCGCTTACAGCGGTAGACACGGCCCCCTTTGCCGTCGCTGTAGCGATGGAACGCAATGACCCCATGCCGCGGGCATTCGCGCAACTCCGCGGTGCTCTGAAGCGAGGGAGGCCGACCCTTCTTTGCGACCACCGGTCCGTCCGAGTTGAAGCGACCCTCCCTCATGACGAACATATGTTCCCATCTTAACCGGACGGAACGATGCGCCCCCTGGGGCTCGAACCCAGACCGCCGGTTTAAAAGACCGGAACTCTGCCTATTGAGTTAGGGGCGCCTGAAAAGGAAGTGTGCCAGCCCGTGATGGCTCCCGGTGGGAACCCGTCTCCTCGTAGACTGAGCCCCGCGCCCCCATGGTGTAGCGGTTAGCACGCGGGCCTTTCACGCCCGTAGCACGGGTTCGAGTCCCGTTGGGGGTATTGGCCCTCGGGACGATGTCGCCAGATATGGACAGCCTCTTCGACGACGCCGATCGCCATGGCGACCTGGCCGCTCGCTCGCCGACGACGGCCGCTCCGTTCTGGCGAACGCCGACCGGCGAGCGCAGCAGCTTCCCCGCGCTGCGGGCCGGCTTGGAGGCACAGCGTCAAGAGCAGCTCGACGACGAGCACGCCGCGGCGATCTTTCGGATCGCTCGCGCCGCCATCCGTGCGCAGTCGGGCGGAGATGGAGGGGAGGCCCGGCGCCTGGCTCAGGCCGCGAGCCGCCTGTGCCAGGAGACGGTCGGCCTGTGGGCCACGCCCTCCCTGCTGACCGATCGGTGACGAGCTTCGAGCCTCTCGGCACAGCCGCCCGGCAGGCCGGCGGGCGCGCACGGCAGGACGACCTTCCGGCGCTCGCCGCGCGCTTCCACGTGTTTGCTCCTGACCGCCGCGGGCATGGGCGCATCCCCGACGTCGACGGGCCGATCACCCAGGGAACTGATGACCCAGCACGCCGTCGCCTTCATCGAGACGGTCGTCGGCAGTGCCACGCTGGCACCGTCGAAGTCCTGCCGCAGCCGCTCAATCCACGGCGCAGGCAATGGCTCGAGCACCTCGTCGCTGCGGGCGATTACCCGCTCGCCGCTCAGGGTGCCGTGGACCTTGAACACATAACCGCGCGAGCACGCACATGCCGGGGTCGTCTCCCGGAACGACCCGGTGGAAGGGCACGCTCATTGCCGCCGCCGCCTCGACCAGCTCGTCGAAGTTCGTCGTCCAGACCGCTCCACGACCCGCGAGCACTGTCGCCGCGGCGTAGTGAGCTGCGTTCGGCTGACCCCCGAGCGCGCCGTGCAGCTCGGCGTCGACATCGACCCCGCGATCACTGAGCCGGCTCAGCAGCGCTTCCGGAGCCATCAGCCAGCGCCGGTCACGGTCGACCGCGACGCCGACGCCGTCGAACAACGCCTCGGCGATCGTTCCGAACAGCGGCCGGCCCGCCGGAGCCGCCCACGACGCGCGCGCACCGAGCACCAGCGCCACCCGATCCGCCATCCCTCGCAGGGTGGTCATGACCGACGCGTCGCACCGCCGATGGGTCATGCTGACGCCGTGCCGCGTCCTCCCACCACCAAGGACCGGCGTCGCGCTCGAGATCAAGAGCCGACCGCCGCGCTTCTCTTTCTTTCCCGTCCGCCGCAACACACGCCGGTACGGGCTCAACGACATCGTGTTCGCCGTCGACCCCTGGGCGCTCATCGAAGGCGCAGTCGCCGACCAGGTCGTCACCGCCGAACGCGACGAGTCGCTCGCCTTCGTCGCCCAGGCCAGGGCGTTCTTCGACGCGGGCCGAGCGCGCACCCCAGCCAGCCCGCTGCTCACCTACTACGCCTTCTTGAACCTCGGTAGCGCTAAAACGACGCTAGCACCAGATCGGTCGGCGAGCTCAACGACGCGAGCCCCTCCGCCGCGAGCACCCCCAGCCTGCGCAGCACATCCAGCAGTCAGACTGGCGCCACCGGCACGCTGCCCAGTCAAGGACTCCTCGACCCGCTCGCCGCCCATATCCGCAGCCGACAGCCCGGCCGCCTCCAGCAAACGACTCAACCGCCCCACCTGCCGCAGCTCGTTGACCGTCGTCAACGGCGTATAGCCGCGCCCCCTCAACTCCGCCGCATATGCATCCGCAAGCGGAGTCAACGGCCCGTCATCAACACCCTGCACACCCTGCTCGCTGGCCCGACCATCGTCTCCTCCTTCTCCGAGAACAAGAAGGACGACGATCGCGAGAACCACCCGCGCTATGCCGATAGAGAGGGCGTACATCCTGGCCGGGCAAGTGGAGGTTCGTGCGATCCGTCGGCCCCGTGTGGCGTGATTAGAATCGCGGACCCGCGTCATGGGACTCCCCGCGCTCTACAAGATCAATCTCAAGACCGATGCTGCCGATCGCGCGGCCCTCGTCGACTACTGCTTGGAGAAATCGATTATCGGCGTCGGCTGGGGACCTCACTACTTCCGGGACGATCTTCCGACTGGCTTCGATGACTACTACGCAGGAGTCAAGGCGACGTGGGGTACCAAGACCACCGGCCCGGTCCGGTGGCTCCACGACGCAGACATCGGTTCACTGGTCTGGTTTCGCGACCTCAAAGGCAATTACTACCTCGCGCGTCTGACAGCGGCTCGCCGTGCCTCCCGCCGATAGTCGAGGTGTGGATGCGTCGGGTGCCCAGCAGCGCCTGACGCGGAACGCCGGCTCGACGGCGATACCGTGGCGCTGTGATCGTTCGCTGCACAGCGCGGCTGCTCACGCTGCTCACCCCTGGCGAGGTCGCCGGCGTTTCGCCCGCGCCCGACGACTGGTACGCGAACTTCATCTGGATCGACCGGCGCAAATGCCTGCTCGTGGTGCACGCCGACACGCTCTTTTCAGTCTTCCTCGCCGACGTGGGCAAGCCGCAGCTCACCAAGATCGGCCACTACCTTGCCGGCGCGGTCGCGACTGCGCTGGCCGACGAGGGGCTGTCGTCGGATTGCCTGGGGCCGCTGGATCCCGTGAAGGTCCAGGTCGCGCGGACCGCCAGCCGCAGCGTCCTGGGCTTCATGAACGACATGGCGGCCACCTCGCAGTACCTCGCTGCGCGCGCCGGCGGCATCAACCACCTCGACACTGCCGATCTCAACGCATTTCTGCGACGCACACCCTTCAACCGCGGCGGCTACATCCGCCCGATCGACGCCGCCCGCCAGCGCTGAGATCGGGTCCCCGACCCGAGCGGGTCAGGCGGTGGGGCCCTCGTAGGGCTCGCGCAATCCGGCGTCGAGAAGGTCGGCGAGCTGATCCGTGTCGCCGCGCATGACGATGCGCAGGTTCAGCCGCGGCGATCGGCTGGCCGGTGTCCTTCTGCCTTTTGCGTGATGAGCTGTTCCAGGCGCGCCTTGGTCTTGGGCGGCTCGGGTTCAGGCCGATCGGGCGTGTCGCTCACGCTCGGCCCACGGCGACGCGGTCCGTCCCCAGTTCAGTCGCCAGCCTTCGGCCCTGCGCTGCGGTGAGCAGGCCTTGCTCACGGCCGTGGCGGATCGCCTGCTCTAGCTGGTCAGCCGCGAGGTGGGCCGCGTGACACTCGCGGATCGCGCGTTCGAGCGTGACCACCGGAACGCCTTCGATCTCGGTCGCCTCGTCGGCGGCGAGATCCTCGCGATGCAGCACGTAGGCGGCCGGCACGCTTCGCTGAGCACGGTGCGCGCGAGGAACGGTGATGTGGATCTTGGCCGGATTGACATCGCCGACCTCCCACAGGTCAAGCGCGCTGTCGCGGCTGATGACCCCCCGCACACCCGCCGGCCACAGCGCCGCTGCCATGTACGGGCCAAGCCGACCGGCCGGCAGGAATGGGATCCGATAGACGCCCTGGCTGACGCGTTCGATGCGGCCACGACGCGCCAACTGAGCGATCGTGTTGTCGGCGTAGCCGATCTCCCGCGAATCGACCAGCTCGAAATAGCCGTGCCGGTCGCCGGCAACCTCGGCAAGCTCCGTGAAACGATCCGTCGGCATGCGCTCAGACTAGCGCATTCTGTCCCCTTTCAACCACGCACGGGCGCGAGCGAACGGAAGGGGCGCGGCGCGCGCCGAGAGAGAAATTGGGGAGAAATCCCGCCGCGTTGCGTCTGAACAAACGAAAGACCGAAAGACCGGATCTGGCCGATCTCGAAGCCCGGCGCGCCATCGCGGTTGAGCAGCTCTCCGCCCTGTGAGAGAGAGACGCGCCAGCCCTCGCATCACCTCGCCGGGGCCCCGGTGAGAGAGACGAATCGGTCATACGAACTCGACAGATCGGCCACACGAGGCTAAAATATCGGCCGCACCATGCCCTTGCGTTCACTGCGCAGCCTCGCCCGCCATCTCGATGTCCCCGAGCGAACCCTGCGACGGGTCGCGGCTGAGGGGCTCATCCACGGGCGCCGCATCAGTACGCGCCGTTTTGAGACTTCGCTGCGCGAGGAAACCTACCTGCGCCGGCACTGGTCGCTGCTCAGCGAGTTGCGGAACGCGCTCCGCACGGAGCCGAACGTGCGCCTCGCCGTCCTGTTCGGCTCGCAAGCCGTCGGGCGCGGCACCGACCGCTCGGACGTCGACCTGCTCGTCGCGCTCCGCGAGCCCTCCGCGGAACGCGTGGCGCAGATCTCCGGACGGCTGGAGCGGCGTCTCGGCCGCGCCGTGCAGCTCGTATGCCTCCAGGATGCCGAGCGCACCCCATCGTTGATGGCCGACGCTCTCCGTGAGGGGCGGGTGCTCGTCGATCGCGGCGACCGGTGGGCGGCCCTGAAGGCGCGTGAAGCGGCCTGGCGCCGGCGCGCGGCCGCCACGGAGCTTCCGCTCGAGCAGGCCATGCCCGACCTCGATCTGCCATAGATGAGCGCGCTGCCTGTTCCGCCGGCCCCGCTCGAGGCGCACGATTCCGCGCGCGCCCGTTCGCTGAAGGCCAAGATCCGCGACCGCGTCGCCGACGTGCGCCGCCACCTGATCGCCCTGCGCACCGCGATGGCCGAGTTCGGCGAGGACTTCGACCTCGAAGCCTTCCGCGTCGCCTACGCCTCCGAGGATCCGACCGCACTCAACCAGGTGAAGGCCGTCGAGCGCGGCGTCGACCAGCTCTACAACTACATCGCCGAGCTCGCCGCTTTCGGCTTGGAGCTCGCGGAAGTCCGAGCTCGCGACGCCGATCTGAACGCCCGCCGCGATCTACAGGATCTACTCCGGATCGGCGTTCTCGGCGCAGAGCGTGCGCGGCGTCTCGAGCGCCTGCGAGAGCTGCGGCGGCTGCTCGTGCACGAATACGCCACCGCCAGCGCCGAGCAGGTCCACGAAGCCGCAGTCATCGTCGCCGCCGAGTTCGTGCCCTTCTACGACGCCTACCGCGCGTGGATCGCCCGGGGCTTCAGCGCCGAACCGCCTGATCGATGATCCTCCGGCGGGCACGGCGGGGTGAACTTTCGGGACTCTTTCGGGACCTTTCTTGGCGGTCTGGCCCCAACGAGAAATACAAATCGCTCATTTGCGAGGGTTTGTAGCGCGAAGCGCGCCCGAGAGGATTCGAACCTCTGACCTTCGGTTCCGTAGACCGACGCTCTATCCAGCTGAGCTACGGGCGCCTATGAGGAGCAGGGTAGCGCGCGCCGCCGGGTCAGGCGGGCGTGCGGGTGCCGCGCTCTCGCGCTGCCTCGGGCGGTACCCAGCCGCCGAACACGCGCTCGAGCTCGAGGGCGACCGCGATGGTGACGTGGTCGCAGTCGCGGGAGGCGGCGACCTGGACTCCGACCGGGAGGCCGCTGGTGCTGAGGCCGAGCGGGACCTTGGGTGACCGGGAGCTCGAGGAGGTTGAAGACCGCCGCGTTGGCGAGGAGCCACGGCCGGCCGATGGTCATGCCGTGGCGCGGTGCGGTGCGCGGGAAGGGCGGGTGGAGCAGGACCCCGTCACCGATCACCTCGTCGACCTCGCGGGCGAGTGCTCGGCCGGCGGAGATGGAGCGGCGGGTGACGCCGTCGGGAATCTGGTCCGCGAGCCGGTCGGCTGCGAAGAGGAGGCCGGTCGCCACCGTGTGGTCGCCCGTGCGGCGAACGGCGTCGAAGGCCATGTGGCGCAGCCGGGGCGCGGCGTCGAGCCCGAAGATCTCTGAGAGCTCGTTCGCCGGCACCATCGCGCAGGGTCGCCAGGTAGAGCTCGACGGCGCGGCGCATCCCCTTAGGCGCTCGCTGCGGACGCGCGCCCCGGCGGCGGCCAGAGCCGCCCACGGCGCGCTCGCGGGCGGCGTAGACGTCGCGGGGACGGGCTACCCAGGTCACTCCGCGCGAACCGGGAACCTCAGTCCAGCGCTCCGCCCCGCCGGGACCAGAACTCCCGCTCGGCGGCCCCGAGTCTCCCGGCGGGCTCTGCTCCGGCCCACCACTCGGCGCCGATCGCACCCCACGGCAGGTCAGGCTCGAGCGGAGCGAGGGCCAGGGGGAGCGTGACGTCGACGCGCCGCGCCAGGAGATCCTCGGGCGGCAGGACGATCGCGTCGAGACGCGGGGCGAGGTGCGAGCCGACGCCCCGCGCCGATGCGCGCACAAGCGCCTGGTCGACCCTGACGATCGCGTCCTGGTCCACCCACCAGCCCGCGATCGCGAGGACGGCGTCGAGCAGGCGCCCGGGGTCGATCGCGCCAGGGTCGGGCAGGTAGCCGAGCTCGACGAGGGAAGCGTGCGCGGCGGCGGCGTCGCCGGCCGCGACCGCCGCGTACACGCGCACGGTCTGAGCTACACGCACGCGCGCGAGCGGTCCCGCCGCACCGTAGTCGAGCACCGCCACCCGGCCGTCGTCGCGCAACAGCCAGTTGCCCGGATGGGGATCAGCGTGGACGAGGCCGGCCCGGAAGGGGCTGCCCAGGAAGAAGCGCAGAAGCGCCTCGGCGACCCGGTCGCGCTCGGCCTGGTCGAGCGCGGCGATCTCGTCGACCGATCGTCCGTCGACCCATTCGCTGACCAGCACCCGGCGCGTCGAGAGCCGGGTGTCGGGCGTAGGGACGTGGATGAACGGATGACCCCGGTAGGCGCGCGCGAAGGCGCGCTGGTGCTGGGCCTCGAGCTCGTGGTCGAGCTCGTCGAGGACCTCGGAACGCAGCGCGTCCGCCAGCGCGCCCGTGTCGAGCCGGGACGAGATCGACGACCCGAGCCGCGCGAGCGCAGCCAAGGCCCCGAGGTCCGCCCGCGCCGCTTCGGCGGTGCCCGGGCGCTGGACCTTCACCGCGACGGCGACTCCGTCTCCCACCCGCACCGCGCGATGAACCTGGCCGTCCGAGGCGAGGGCGATCGGCTGCGACGAGAGCTCCGCGATCAGCTCGTCGACGTCCTCGTCCCACTCGTCCTCGAGCACCCCGCGCACCCGTCGGAGGGGGAGGGGCTCGGGTCGCTCCGGCAGCCCGCGTGGTCGCGCATCCTCGGGCACCAACTCGAAGGCCTGCTCGATCTTGCCGGCGAGGCCGCCCATCGCGCGCAGGAGCTCGACGGCGCGCGCGGAGAGCTCGCGGCGAGCGTCGGAGGCCATCACCTGACGTCGGCCGGGTAGGACCTTCCGCTCATCGGGCTCTGCGTGATCTAGCATCTGTCGCCGCAGGGTCAAGGACGGCCGGCCGCCAGTGAGCCCGGGAGGGACGCATGCACGAGAACTTAGACGGACTGCCGGGCCTCTCCATCTGGAACCTGAGCCCGCTGTGGGTCATACCGGTGATGATCGTCCTCTTCGCCATCCCCGCCGCGATGAGACGGAGGGCCGAGGGGCGGTTCAGCGACGACCACATCCGCAGCTTCCTCGAGGACTTCATGCTCGTGTGCGCGGTCTTCCTGTTGGTGCTCGTCGCCTTGGACACCACTCCCTCCGAAGGCGTCTGGTACACCTCGAGCTGGTGGTACCTGGGCTGCCTGGTGGCTGTCTTCGTCGTCGTCTTCTGGCGGCGCAAGGTCGGGGTGCACCGAGGTCGGGTGACCGTGGACGGAACGCGCGACGACCCCGAGCTCCTCAAGACCGTCATCTATGCGCTGATCGCGTGGTGGGTGGTGGCGCTTCTACCGGCGATCCTGGTCGCCGACCACGTCTGGGCGACGCCGATCCAGCTCGCCTGCCTCGCCGGACTGTTCCTGATGCCGTGGGCTTACTCGAAGATCCTCGAGTGGGCGAACCAGGTCTCCGACCCCCCGCTCTACGACTAGCCGGTTACCGGCTGGTCGTCCTCGACGGAGCGCGGGAACAGGGCGATCAGGACATCCGAGGACTGGACCATCAGGGCCGCGCCCTTTTGGGTGGTCTCCCACTGCGCCGTGCGGAAGCCATCGCGGGGAATCGCGAACGCGCCGAAGGTCATCTCGTCGGAGCCGACGTACCACACGAAGTCAGTCTCGCCGGGAGGAGCGTCGTCCTTGGGCTCGGCCTTCTGCAAGGCGCCGCTGAACATCGCGATGAGCGGCGCCTGGGGCCTCGCGGAGCGCACCGTGACGGTCCAGTAGTCGCCCAGTCGCTCTTGCAGAGCCGCGACAACCGCCTCATGGTCAAGGCCTTCGCTCAATGGTCATCCTCCGTCTGTGGCCAGGGCTGCGCGCGCCCGATGGGATCGCTTCCGAGCGGCACCCGGACGCGTGAACGAGCCCGGTTGGGCTTGTCGGCGAGACAGGGTCGCAGACGAGTGGCGCGCGCGTGCGCGCCGCGATCAGTAACGTTGCGCACGTTGATGCCTCAAGGCTGGTCCCCACTGCTCATCCGGCCTCGCGCCGGGAGGCAGGAGAGGACCTCTAATAGTTCGTGGGAGGGCGGTAGAGGGTGATCCGTTTCAGGCGAGTGCTTAGCGTAATCGCGGCGATAGGCGTCGCCGGGAGCCTCGGGCTCGGGCTCAGCGCGTGCGGCAAGAAGAAGAAGATGATGGACGCCGTCACCACGGCGCTGATGATGCCCGGCATCCGGGTAGTGGTCATCCCCAAGCAGCGCAACGACCTGAAGATCGTGGTGCCGCCCTGCTCCGCAGCCCAGGTCTCGCAGGGATCGACGAAGATCCCGCCCGGCTCGAACGAGGTCATCGTGCCCCAGGGCGCGCTCACCCAGTCCGTGGCAGTCCAGCCTTGTCCGCCTGAGATGGCGATGATGAGCGGCGGGATGATGACGATGCCTCCGCCCTCGAGCACCATCCTCCTGACGCCGGGCGGCACCGTGGCCGAGCAGGTGAGCGGCGGGATGATGATGATGATGATGAGCATGCAGAACCAGCTCGTCATCCCCGAGAACAGCAACATCACGACGATCATCCTCGCCCCCTGCTCGACGGCGACGATGATGGGCGGCGGCATGGGCATGATGACCCCGGGCGCCGATCAGGGGCTCGCGGTCCCCTCTGGAGGCGAGGGGCCGAAGACGATCACAGCGCCGCCCTGCACCGCACCTCCGGCGATGATGTAGGGCCGAGCGTCTCTGGCCGAGGCCGCGACGCCCGCCAACCCCGACCTCCACCAGACATGCCAGAGGCTGACCACAACCGCATCCCGTACGTCACGATGGCCGTGCTCGGCATCCTCTTCGTGCTGATCGCCGCCCTGGCCGAGAACAGCAAGCCTAAGACCAAGCTCGAGGTTGGCGTCCGTGCCGTCGTCGTACCCACCGGGACGATCCCGCGCACCGTCGTCGTCGCGCCATGCGAGGCGCCGGTGATGATCACCGCGCGAAACGTCGCCAACCAGACCCCGACGCCGGGGACCACCGTGGTCAAGCTCCCACCCTCTGCCGGCGTTCGGACGGTCGTGATTCCCGGCTGCCGTCCCAGCACCGGGGTCGGCGCAAGCATCCCTACGGCCGCCTTCGTGCCGACGTCCCGCGAGGTGCCGGGAAACGGCAGGCCATCAGAGAAGCCCGGGAGGTTCGGCGATCCCAATCGCGCGCAGGCGAAGGTCATCCTTCCCAACGGAAGCGCGGCGACGAACATCGTCGTCGCGCCATGCGCGCCGGCCTCTATGGAGATCGTGATGAAGCCCGAGAAGGCCAAGCGGTTTGCGGACGTCGTCCCGCGCCCGCTCCCCGGTTCACCGGACACGGTGGTCGCACCGCCGTGCTCCTGAGCTTCTCCTCTCCGAGGCAGTCGCACCGGGTCAGGCGCGGCGCGTCGTCGCCTTCCGAACCCCCGCGGGCTTGAGCGGAGAGGGCGGGATTCGAACCCGCGATGGGGCGTGAACCCCATACTCGCTTAGCAGGCGAGTGCCTTCAGCCACTCGGCCACCTCTCCGTGCGCGCGAGGGCCCCAGTCTAGAGGCTCTCCGGCGGCCGACCCCGCGGCCAGCGAGCCCTGAAGCGGAGCGGGAGGGATTCGAACCCCCGGGCCCGTGAGGGCCGGCTGCTTTCAAGGCAGCTGCAATCAGCCTGACTCTGCCACCGCTCCAAGTGCGGTCACGCCTTCGCGGGCGTGTCCGAGCGACGCCCCGAGATGCACGTGCACACGGGACATGGTCGCATGTGGGCGGCGGGGCGACAGGCGAGCTCTGTCAGCCGCTGCGGCCCGGCGCACCGACAGAGGGCAGGGAGAAATCCGGACCGACCCGGGCGGGTGCCGGTCAGCGGACGGCGGGCGAGCGGGTCAGGAGCTCGGGCGCGCCGTAGGGCACCAGCGCCTCGGGAAGGACGACCGTGCCGTCCTCGCGCTGCCCGTTCTCCAGCAGGGCGATGATCGTCCGCCCGACGGCGACCGCGGTGCCGTTGAGCGTGTGGAGCACGACCGGGCGCCCGTTCTCCTGCGGCCGCATGCGGATCTCGAGGCGCCGTGCCTGAAAATCCGTCGTGTTCGAGCACGAGGTCACCTCCCGGTAGCGCCCCTGGCTGGGCAGCCACGCCTCGCAGTCGTACTTCTTGGCCGCCGATGCGCCCAGCTCGGCGACGCCGATGTTCACCACCCGGTAGGGAATCGCGAGCGCTTGGAGGATCGACTCCTCTATCTCAAGCAGGCGCTCGTGCTCGGCCGCCGAGTCCTCGGGCGCCACGAAGGCGAACATCTCGACCTTGTCGAACTGGTGGACGCGGAAGATTCCGCGAGTGTCGCGGCCCGCCGCGCCGGCCTCGCGCCGGAAGCACGGCGAGAAGCCCGCGTAGCGAAGCGGAAGCGACGCCTCGTCGAGGATCTCGCCGGCATGGAGCGAGGCGAGCGCCACCTCGCTGGTCCCGGCCAGGTACAGGGGGTCGTCGGCCAGGCGGTAGATCTGCTGCTCGGTGTCGGGGAGGAAGCCGGTGCCGAAGAGCGCCTCCTCGCGGACGAGCACCGGCGGGATCACCGGCTCGAAGCCGCGCCCGCGTACGAGCTCGAGCGTCCAGTGCACCAGGGCGAGCTCGAGCATGACGAGGTCGCCCTTGAGGTAGGCGAAGCGAGAGCCCGCGAGCCGAGCCGCGGCGTCCATGTCTATGAGCGGCCCGGCGAGCTCCAGGTGATCTCGGGGCGGGTGGGCCGGGACCACCGGCTCGCCGACCTCGCGAATGACTGCGTCCTCGGGCGCCGCGTCCGGGTCAGGGAGGTTCGGCAGGGAGGCGAGCGCGGCCTCGAGCTCGACGGCGATCCCCGAGACCTCCTGGTCGAGCGCCTTCTCGCGGCCGCCGACCGAACGCATCGCGGCGATCGCGTCGGATGCGTCCACTCCCGAGCGCTTGGCCGCGGCGATCGCGTCGGAGGCGCGGTTCTTCTCAGCCCGCAGGCCCTCGAGCTCGGGCAGGAGCTCGCGCCGGCGCGCGTCGAGGTCGAGCACGCGATCGAGGCCCGCGTCGGCTCCGCGGCGGGCCAGGGCGGCGCGCGCGGCGTCGGGGTCCGAGCGAAGCGCGCGGAGGTCGAGCACGACCGGCAGCCTAGAGGCTGTCCCACGGGGCCTGCGCGCCGGGCGCGGCCACGGTTACTCGAGGCAGACGCCCCTGGGTGGACGCGAGGGCGGCGGGATGCCGGGGGCCTCGGGCTGCTCCGCGTTGAGGCCCGAGCAGGCGACGAGGAACTTGGCGATCTTCTCGGCCTCCTGTCCCACAGCGATGTTCTGGGGCATGATCGCGCCGGAGTAGCCGCCGTTGCGGATCGCGAAGAGGACCTCCTGGACGCTGCGTTCCTTGCGCACGTCGAAGTTCGGGCCGTCGGTGCGTTCGCTGTGTCCCAGCCTCGCCGTGGAGCCTTCCGCTCCCGCGGGGGTGAGCGTGTGGCAGCCCGCGCAGCGCTGGGCGAAGAGCTCGGCGCCCTCGCGGAACTCGTTGCCCTTCGAGACCTGGACGCTGCGCGACCCGTACCCGCAGGCGACGAGGACGACCGCGGCGAGGGGCAGCGCGGCGAGCAGGAGTAGGCGGATGAGGCGGCTCATCGAGGGCGGAATCCTATGCCATGATGGCCCGGCCGATGCCCCGCGCCCGCGCCGGACTCCTAGCGCTCGTCTCGCTCGCGCTCTCCGGCCTCGCGGCGGGCTGCGGCTCGGGGACCTCGGTCCCCGAGCTCGTGCTCGAGGACGGCGGGACGCTGCAGGTCAAGCTCACCGAGTACCGCGTCACCCCGCAGCGGGTGGACATGAAGGCGGGGCGCGACGGGCTCGCGCGCCTGACCGTGGAGGCGGTCAACGACGGCGAGATCCCGCACGACCTCGCCGTGGGTCGCGGAGGGTTCGTCATCGGGCGCACGACGACCATCAAGCCCGGCCAGACCGCGAGAGCGAAGGGATTCGCCCTCCCGCCGGGGACATACCGCATCTTCTGCACGGTCTCCAACCACGACGTCCTCGGGCAGTACGGGTTCCTGGTGGTGACGTGACCGTGCCGCCGGGCAGCCGGGCGGCCGCGGGAAGCGGCGCGCCCGCCGGCAGCGAGCCGGCCGCGGGCGGCCGGGCGGGCCACTTCCGCTCCGTCTTCGGCCACTTCCCGACGGGCGTCTCGGTGGTGACCGTGGTCGACGGACGCGGACCCGGCGGGATGACGGCGAACGCCGTGTGCTCGCTCTCGCTCGATCCGCTCCTGATCCTCGTGTGCTTCGACAACGAGGCACGGACGCTGCCCCTCGTGCGCGAGACCGAGCGCTTCGGAGTCAACGTGCTCCGCGCCGACCAGCACCACCTGTCGCGCGTCTTTGCCTCCAAGCGGCCCGAGCGCGAGAAGTTCACCGGCGTCCCCTGGGCCCAGCGCGACGGCATCCCCGTCCTCGACGGCGTCCTGGCCTGGCTCGCCTGTGACTTGACGACGCTCGTCGCAGGAGGCGACCACACGATCGGCATCGGCGCCGTGACCGCGATGGAGCACTCCGACGGCGAGCCGCTCGTCTTCTACCGAGGCCAGTACCGCTCGCTCCACGACGCGGCGGCCAGCGATCCGCCGCCGGCCGGCCCGCTAGAGCTAGAGAATGGCGCGTAACTGCAGTCCGACCATGACGACGGCCGCCAGCGCCATGACCCCGATCTCGCGGCGGACGATCTGGAGCACGACCGAGCGCTGCTGGTCGGCGGGCAGCGCCCGGACCGACTCGGCGCCCTCCAGCCCGCGTGCCTCGAGCACCGTCTCTGCCGAGCCGATCCTCAGCTGCTCGGCGAGGAAGGACACGCCGAGCGGCACGAGGCCGTACACGTAGTGCAGGCCCCGTCCCGGCCGCTCGCCGAGCGCGAGCAGCACGCCGCCGGTCGCGGCCTCGACCACCAGCGCCACCTGGGCGGCGCGCAGGAGGCGCCAGAAGAGCGGGCTGGCCTCGACCCGCCACCACCGCCAGGATCCCAACGCCGCGGCGGCGACGGTGAGGGCCAGGGTGGCGACGCCGAGGACCGCGTGGACGAGAGTCACGGCGCGCCGGCGGGCGTCGAGGGCACGTTTCGGTCTCGGATCTGGGGGGCTTCTTTCATCGTGCCGCAGGCCACTAAGTAGCACGAAGGCACAAAGCGGTGGTAGAACCCAGTGTGAGTGCTGCGGAGCTACCTACCTGCAATCGTCTTCGTGGCCCTGGGAATCGGGGTCGGCGGCCTTTTCGTGTCGATCAACTCGCTGCTCGGTCCGCGCCATCCCAGCGTGGCGAAGTTCGATCCCTACGAGTGCGGCCTGCCCTCCGAGGTCAAGTCCGGCTTCCGCTTCGGGATCAGCTTCTACCTGATCGCGATGCTCTTCATACTCTTCGACATCGAGGTGATCTTCCTGTATCCGATCGCCGTCCAGCTTCGGGAGTTCGGGACCTTCGCGCTGATCGAGACCTGCGTGTTCATCGGGCTGCTCGGGGTCGCGTTCGTCTACGTATGGCGAAGGGGGGCGTTGGAATGGAGGTGATCCGCCAGAGCGGGGGGAAGCCACCCGACGACTTCCGCATTCGCCAGCTGCGCGCGCGCGAGATGCTCGTGGGCGACCTCCAGGACTCAGAGCTCGAGGGCTACGTCGAGGAGCGGCTGCTCTTCACGACGTTCGAGAAGGCGGCCAACTGGGCGCGCTCCAACGCGCTCTTTCCGGCGACGTTCGGGCTGGCCTGCTGCGCGATCGAGATGATGTCGATGGTCGGCGCACGGGCCGACATCGCGCGCTTCGGCTTCGAGGTCTTCCGCGCCTCCCCCCGCCAGGCCGACATGCTCATCCTCTCGGGCCGGATCTCGATCAAGATGGCGCCGGTGATCCGCCGCCTCTACGAGCAGATGCTCGAGCCCAAGTGGGTGATCGCCATGGGTGCGTGCTCCTCTTCGATGGGCGTCTTCAACAACTACGCGATCACCCCCGCCGACAAGTTCCTGCCCGTGGACGTGCACATCCCCGGCTGCCCCCCCCGGCCCGAGGCGCTCATGCACGGGATCCTCAGGCTGCGGTCCAAGGTCCAGGCCAACCCCCCCGAGGGATGGCGCGCGCGCTACGGCGGAGAGGGCACCGAGGAGGTCGTCGAGGCCGAGCAGGAGGCCCACGCCGAGAACGTCCCCGGTGGGGACACCTACAGCGACTGAAGATGCGGCGCGGCGCAGACACCAAGGCCGCGCGAGCGGCCCGCGAAACGGCCCCCGACCGAGAGCGCTGAGATGCCCGACGCGACCGGCCTCGAGCTGCTGGCCCAGGAGATCGGCGACCGTCGCGAAGGAGCGGTGCGCAGCACCGTCTTCTTCCGCGACCACGCGGCGCTGTTCGTCGATCCGCCGGCGCTGCGCGACGCGCTCTGCTTCCTGCGCGACCGCGGCTATCGCTTCCTCTCGAGCGTCCACGGGGTCGACTACTGGCCCGAGGAGCCCCGCCTCGGCGTCCACTACGAGCTCCTCGACATGGACAGGGTCGACCGCATCTCGGTCAAGGTCCGCGTGCCGATCGCAGAGCCCGAGGTCGACTCCGTCGTCGACCTGTGGGCCACGGCGGACCACCAGGAGCGCGAGGTCTACGACATGTTCGGGGTCGTCTTCCGGGGGCATCCCGACCTTCGCCGCATCCTCATGCCCGAGGACTACGAGGGCTTCCCCCAGCGCCGGGACTTCCCGATCGGCGGCGAGCCGGTGATGTTCACCCACAACGAGCGCGACATGAACTACATCGAATGAGCACCACCGAGCACGATCACGAGGGCGAGGGCACCGGCGGCGTGGCCCTGGATCCCGCCGACTACCGCGAGCGCGAGGCGAGCATCACGATCGCGCCGGTCGACGAGCAGCTGCCCGCACGGCCCGACGGCCGGCACGAGGCGCACGAGCAGGAGCTGCTCACGCTCAACTTCGGGCCCCACCACCCCGCCACCCACGGGGTGCTGCGCCTGCTGGTGACGCTCGAGGGCGAGGTGGTGCGCGACATGAAGCCGATCATCGGCTACGTGCACACCGGCATCGAGAAGACCGCCGAGGACAAGTCCTACTGGAAGGCCATCCCGGTCGTCGAGCGGATGGACTACCTCGCCTACTACTTCAACGCGCACGCGTTCTGCGGGGCGGTCGAGACGCTGCTCGGCCTAGAGGTCCCGCCGCGCGCGCAGTACCTCCGGGTCATCCATTGCGAGCTCAACCGGATCATGTCCCACCTCGTGTGGCTGGGCACCGGTGCGCTCGACCTCGGCGCCATCAGCGTCTTCTGGTACTGCTTCCGCGAGCGCGAGACGATTCTCGACCTCTTCGAGATGTCCTCTGGCCAGCGCATGCACACGCGCTACATCCAGGTCGGCGGCGTGATGGAGGACATCCCCCGCGGGTTCGAGGCGAAGACGCGGGAGTTCTGCAAGCTCATGGTCGAGCGGGCCGACCAGTACGCCGACCTGCTCGAGCGCAACGAGATCTTCCTCCAGCGACTGCGGAACACCGGCGTCACCGACGTCCAGACCCTGCTCGACCACGGCGTCACCGGCCCGCTCCTGCGCGCCGCGGGAAATCCGTGGGATTTGCGCAAGGCGGCGCCCTACTCGTCCTACGACCACTTCGACTTCAAGATCCCGGTCGGGACCGTGGGCGACAACTACGACCGCTACCGCGTGCGCCACGCCGAGATCTACGAGTCGGTCAAGATCATCGAGCAGGCGCTCGACGGGCTCCCCAGCGGGCCCTACATCACCGAGGACCGCAAGGTCGCGCTGCCTCCGCGCCACGAGCTGGCGACGAGCATGGAGGCGCTCATCCACCACTTCAAGCTCGTCACCGAGGGGTTCCGGGTGCCGCCGGGCGAGATCTACTACCCGATCGAGAGCCCGCGCGGCGAGCTGGGCTGCTTCGTGCGCTCCGACGGGTCGGGCAAGCCGGCCCGCGTGCACATGCGCGACCCGAGCTTCGTCAACCTCATGGGCTTTCCGCCCATGATTCGCGACGCCTACATCGCCGACATGATCGCGACCCTCGCGATGCTCGACCCGATCCTCGGGGGCATCGACCGGTGAGTGGAGTGGACCGGGTGGCCGGGGTCGTCCCGAGGAGGACGGACCCGTGAGCGCCGCCGATCGCACCGCCCTGGCGGCCGGCGTTCGCCGCTACTCGCACGGCTCGCGCGTGCCGGGGTGGGACGATTCCGTCGACCTCGACAAGGACCCCGCGGCGGTACCGGACCCGGCGAGCACGCCGGTGCCCGAGGAGCTGCGGGCGACGATCGAGCGCTCGATGAGGAAGTACCCCGACCGCCGCTCCGCTGCGATTCCGGCGCTCGCCGCCGCCCAGGCCTTCCACGGGTACTGCTCGCCGGAGGCCATCGACCAGGTCGCCTGCGTGATGCGCCTGACGCCGGGCTACCTGGTGTCGGTGGCGACGTTCTACGACATGTTCAAGACCGACGATCGCGGCAGCCATGACGTGTTCGTCTGCACGAACATCTCGTGCTCGATCCAGGGCGCCGACGATGTCTACGACGCGATGATGGAGGCCGCGCACGACGATGACGCGGTCAACGTCAAGCCGTTCGAGTGCCTGGGCGCGTGCGACATCGCCCCCATGGCCTCGGTCGACGGCATCTACGTCGGGCCGCTGCTCGTCGAGGACACCCAGACGATCGTCGAGGACCTGCACGCCGGGCGCGCGGTGCTCGAGCACAAGCAGCTGCGCCTGCGCCGCTCGGCCGACCTCGAGGCCAACAGCGAGCGCTTCGAGCGCGACGCGCCGCCGGCCTTCGAAGCGCGTGAGGGCGGCGCCGACCCGGTCCGCGAGCCGGCCGCGGGCTCGGCGGGCCCGCGGATGAGGGGCGTCGACGCGATCGACCAGGCGGCAGCGCCCGACCCGCCGCTTCCGCGCGACGAGAATCCGGCTGACGCAGACGGCGACGAGCCGGCCGAGGCCGACGGCGCCGAGGAGGACGACCGGTGAAGCTGCTCTTCCAGGACATCGACGAGCCCGGGCTGCACACGCTCGAGGTCTACGAGCGCCGCGGCGGCTACAAGATGCTGCGCCAGGCGCTGGGGAGCGCACCCGAGGAGGTCCTGCACGAGATCGAGCTCTCCGACATCCGCGGCCGCGGCGGCGCGGGCTTCCAGATGGGCAAGAAGGCCTCCTTCATCCCCAAGGGAGCGATGGACAAGTACCTGGTCTGCAACGCCGACGAGTCAGAGCCCGGCGCCTTCAAGGACCGCGAGCTCATGCAGAAGAACCCCCACCAGCTCATCGAGGGGCTGATCATCGGCGCCTACGCCGCCGGCGTGAACCGCTCGTTCATCTTCATCCGCGGCGAGTACGCCTACCAGGCCGACATCCTCGACGCGGCCGTCGAGGAGGCCGAGGCGGCCGGCTACCTGGGCGAGGCCATCCTGGGCTCCGACCACGACCTCAGCCTCGTCGTCCACCGCGGCGCGGGCGCCTACATCGCCGGCGAGGAGACCGCGCTGCTCGACTCCCTGGAGGGCAAGCGGGCCAATCCCCGCCTCAAGCCCCCCTTCCCCGCCATCACGGGCCTCTACCAGGGCCCGACCCTGGTCAACAACGTCGAGACGCTCTCGACGGTCCCGCACATCCTCCGCCTCGGCGGTGAGGAGTTCGCGAAGATCGGCACCGAGACCTCGTCGGGCACGAAGGTCGTGTCGGTGTCGGGCAGCGTGCAGCGCCCCGGCAACTACGAGATCACCCTGGGCATCCCCGCCCGGGAGATCATCTACGGCCTCGCGGGTGGGCCGCCCGAGGGGCGCGAGGTCAAGCTCTGGTTCCCGGGCGGGTCCTCGGCGCCGGTGCTCACGGGCGACGACCTGGACCTGTCCTATGACTTCGACACGCTGGCCAAGGCCGGCTCCATGCTCGGCTCGGGCTCGATCATCGTCGTCGACGACTCGGTCCCGGTAGTCGAGGTGGCAAAGAAGGTCGCGAAGTTCTACAAGCACGAGTCCTGCGGCAAGTGCACGCCGTGCCGCGAGGGGACCAACTGGACCGTGAAGATGCTCGACCGCATCGACAGCGGCGAGGCCACTCCGATGGACCTCGACATCCTCGCCTCCGTCCAGGACCAGATCATCGGCAACTGCCTGTGCGTGCTGGGCGACTCGATGGCGATGC
This sequence comes from Solirubrobacterales bacterium, assembly GCA_038199375.1. Taxonomy (GTDB): domain Bacteria; phylum Actinomycetota; class Thermoleophilia; order Solirubrobacterales; family Solirubrobacteraceae; genus JBBPZA01. The sequence continues at coordinate 47,976 of JBBPZA010000071.1, forward strand.
CGATCGGCGCGATGGTCGCGAAGTTCCGCGAGGAGTTCGAGGCGCACATCGAGGCGGCCCGCGAGCGCAACCAGGAGACCACGGCCGTCCCCGAGCCGATCCCGCTGCGGGGGGTCAATGCCGGCTATGCGGGCGCCTACCCGCCTATGACCGCCGTCGAGGAGATGGGCTAGCCCATGCCGCGTCCGCAGACGGAGATGGTCACCTTCACCATCGACGGGCGGGAGGTCCGCGCGCCCGAGAACGCGATGTTGATCGACGGCGCCAAGTACGGCGACGTCGAGATCCCCTACTTCTGCTACGAGCCCAAGCTCGGCAACGCGATCGGCGCATGTCGGATGTGCCTCGTCGAGATCGAGGGCATCCCCAAGCTCCAGACCGGGTGCTCGACCCCGGTCAAGGACGGGATGGTGGTCAACACCCAGACCGAGCGGGTGCGCGAGGCCCAGCAGGCCATCGTCGAGTTCCTGCTGATCAACCACCCGCTCGACTGCCCCGTGTGCGACAAGGGGGGCGAGTGCCCGCTCCAGGACATCACCATGGGGTGGGGGCCGGGCACCTCGCGCTTCATCGAGCCCAAGCGCCACTTTCGCAAGCCGCTCGAGCTCTCGCCGCTCATCGCGATCGACCGTGAGCGCTGCATCGTCTGCTACCGCTGCGTGCGCTTCTCGCAGGAGGTCTCCGAGGACTACCAGCTCGTCCTGCTCGAGCGGTCGTCCGAGACGTTCGTCGGAACCTTCGACGGCCATCCCTACGTCGCGCCCTTCAGCGGGAACATCACCGAGCTGTGCCCGGTCGGCGCGCTGACCTCGAGCCCCTACCGCTTCCGGGTACGGCCGTGGGAAGCGGAGAACGCCGGCTCGCTTTGCACGCTGTGCCCCGCTCAGTGCAACGTGAGCTTCACGGTGCGCGACGAGCGCGTCATGCGCGTGCTTGCGCGCGACCACGAGGGGGTCGACGACGGCTGGCTGTGCGACAAGGGTCGCTATGGGTTCCAGTCGATCCACGTCGACGAGCGCATCACCGAGCCCATGGTCCGCGAGGGCGGTGAGCTGCGGCCGGTCTCCTGGGATCGGGCGCTTGAGGTGGCAGCGACCGGCCTCGCAGAGGCCCGAGGGAAGGTCGGCGGCCTCGCCGGCGGTGGCACCTCCAACGAGGAGGGCTTCCTCCTCCAGCGCCTCCTGCGCGAGGGGCTGGACTCGCCCAACCTGGACTCGCGGGCGGCCACCTCCATGCCGCTCGAGCTCGAGCGCGCGCTCGCCGCCCCCGGCCTTCAGGCCTCAGTCCCCGATCTCGAGTTCGCCCACGCCGTCCTCGTGCTCGACTGCGAGCCCGTCGACGACGCGCCGATCCTCGACCTGCGCATCCGCAAGGGCGTGCGCCGACGGCAGGTCAAGCTCGCGGTCGCCTCTCAGCGCCCGAGCTCGCTGGACCCCAACGCCTTCCTCTCGGTCCGCATCCCGCCCGGCGGCGCCGAGTCGCTGCTCGTCGGCCTCGACACCGCGCTGAGTGGAGATGGGGAGGCCGACGACGACGCGGGCGAGCTGGCCGCCTTCCTCCGGGGCGCCGGAGAGGACATCGTCATCCTCTACGGCGAGCGCCTGTTCTCCGGCCCGCGCGGCCTCCACGCTGCCCGCGCGCTGCTGAACGTGGCCGAGGCGCTCAACCTGGCCGACGTGGGCGGGGCGGGTCTGCTCGCCATTCCCGCCTCGCCCAACGGCCGCGGACTGCGCGAGGTCGGCGTGCTCCCCGACGCGGGGCCGGGGCTGGCGGACCCGCCCGCCAAGGGTGGCGGCGCCCAGGCGATCGCCCGGGGCCTCGCCGGCGGCGAGCTCTCGGCCCTCTACCTCCTCGACGTCGATCCCCTGCGCGATTACCACGACCGAGGGCTCTGGGAGGCCGCGCTCGACGCCGCCGAGACGGTTGTCGCACACGCCGATCAGATGACCGAGGCCGTGCGTGACTACGCGACGGTCGTCTTCCCGGTCGAGGCCTACGCGGAGAAGGAGGGCACGGTCGTCCACCCCGACGGCCGCGTCCAGCGGCTGCGCCAGGCGATCGACCGGCCCAACCAGGTCCGGGCGGGGTGGCAGGTCATCGTCGACGTCGCCCGGGGGGTGGGGATCGACCTCGAGGCGCTCACGAGCTCCATGGTCTCCGCTCAGCTCTTCGCGGCGGTCCCGTTCTACGAGGGGATGACGCTGGACGGCCTCGCCGGCCACGGCGAGCGCTGGCCGGCGCGCGAGCAGGCGGCCGCCGTGCCCGCCGGCGCGAGCGCCCCCTTCGCGCTCGAGGATCCGCCCGGGCCCGACGAGGGCGTCGCCGGGCTGCTGATCGGGCGCTACCGGTCGATCTGGGCCTCCAAGGAGATCGATGCCTCGCCCGCCCTGAAGTTCCTGACCGCGCGTCAGCTCGTCGAGCTCTCGCCCGCCGACGCGCAGCGGCTCGACGTCGCGCATGGCGAGGAGATCGAGGTCGCGGCCAACGGGCATTCCGTCCGCGGCGTCGCCCACCTGCGGGCCAGCGTGCCCGAGGGCGTCGTCTTCGTCGCCGAGGGAACGCGCGAGCAGGGAGCCAACGTCCTCGGCGACGAGGCGCGGGTGCGGATCGGCAAGGGGCCGTGACCCTTCCCTTCGCCGACGTCGCCTACTACGAGCCGTGGTGGATCCAGATCATCAAGGGGGTCGTCTTCTTCGCCGTCGGCCTCCAGCTCGTTCCGATCGTCCTCCTGGTCGAACGCAAGCTGCTCGGCCGCTTCCAGGGCCGCTACGGGCCCAACCGGGTGGGTCCCTTCGGGATGCTCCAGCCGCTGGCCGACATCGGGAAGCTGATCTTCAAGGAGCAGTTCCGCACGCGCACCTCGGTGGGCATCCTCTTCTCGCTGGCGCCGGTCGTCTCCATCCTCACCGCGGTCGCCGCCTTCGCGATCATCCCGTTCGGCAACACGGTGGACATCTTCGGCACCGAGGTCGGCCTTTACGGCGTCGACGTCGGTATCGGAGTCCTCTACTTCTTCGCCTTCGGAGCCATCGCCTTCTACGGGCTCATGCTCGGCGGCTGGGCGAGCGGCTCGAAGTACTCGTTCCTGGGCGCGATGCGCTCGGCGGCCCAGCTGATCTCCTACGAGGTCTCGCTCGCACTCTCGCTCATCGGCGTCGTCTTCACCGCGGGCACCCTGTCGCTGACCGGCATCGTCGAGGCGCAGACGGGCATGTGGTACGTCATCCCGCAGTTCGTCGGCTTCCTGATCTTCATGATCGCCGGCTTCGCGGAGACCAACCGCCCGCCCTTCGACCTCCCCGAGGCCGAAGCCGAGCTCGTCGGCGGCTACAACACCGAGTACGGCGGCGGGCGCTTCGCGTCGTTCTTCTTCGCCGAGTACCTCAACATGATTGTGATCTCGGGCATCGGGGTGACGATGTTCCTTGGCGGCTGGCAGCTACCCTTCGGGCTCGACCCGCCCCACTGGGTCGATCCGCTCGTCGTACTGGGGAAGATGTGGTTCTTCCTGCTCTTCTTCATCTGGGTCCGCGCCACGCTGCCGCGGCTTCGCTACGACCAGCTGATGAGCCTGGGCTGGAAGGTCCTGCTCCCGGTGGCCACCCTCAACGCGCTGGTGACGGCAATCGTCGTCGTGGCGATCGACGCATAGGAGGCTCACTCGAATGGCTTGGAACCCCGGCGACGACATGATCGCGGTGCAGCGCGGCCCGTCCCCCGGCGGGCCGGGCGGGCTCTACCGCGCGTTCGGCGAGACCCTCCGCGGCCTCAAGACGACGTTCATGCGCGTCGTGGAGGGCCCGGTCACCGTCCAGTACCCCGAGGAGAAGCAGCCCGTCTACCCGCGCTTCCGCGGCCGCCACCGGCTGCACCGCTTCAAGGACACGGGCCTCGAGAAGTGCGTCGGTTGCTCGTTGTGCGTCGCCGCCTGCCCGGCGGACTGCATCCGGGTGGTCGCCGCGGAGAACACCCCGGAGGTGACCGTCTCCGCGGGAGAGCGCTACGCGGCGGTCTACGAGATCAACCTTGCCCGCTGCATCTTCTGCGGCTACTGCGAGGTCGCGTGCCCCTTCGACGCGATCACGATGGGCCACGACTACGAGATGTCGGACTACACCCG
>JBBPZA010000072.1:0-9756 GCA_038199375.1 Solirubrobacterales bacterium
GCGTGTGGCGATTCGTCCGAAGATAGACCTCGACCACCTCGCCTCTGAGTCGAGCCCACTTGCATTGCACCCGTAGAAGCTGCGAGCCGATCTCGAAGACGAGATCGTACCGGCCGTGCTCGGTAACCGGCCTGAGAACGGTAACGCCAAGCTTTACGGCCGCCGCCGCGATCTGTGTCTCGGCAATCGCTCCCTTCGCGTTCGAATTCATGCGAACAGATGTTCGCATGCGACTCGGACGGAAGTCCTTCGGCTACCCCACCGCGCGCGCGGGAACCTCTCCCCACAGCCGCTCGAGCGCGTAGAACGACCGGGTCTCGGGCGTGAAGACTTGGACGATGACGTCGAGGTAGTCCATGAGGACCCAGTGGGCCTCGGCGACGCCCTCGACGCGGCGGGGGAGCATGGCGTGCTCCTTCTTCATCCCGAAGTGAACGCCGTCGTGGATCGCCTTGACCTGGCGGTCGGTGTTGCCCGAGCAGACCACGAAGAAGTCCGTGTACTCGAGCACGCCGCGCAGGTCGAGCTCGACGATGTCGATCGCCTTCTTCTCTGCCGCGTAGCCGGCGATCTTCCCCGCGAGTGCGGCCGCGTCCATCACGCCGCCCCCACCGCAGAGCGATAGAGGCGCTGCTCCTCGATGGCGTCGGCCACCGCGTCGGGCACGAGATAGCGCACCGGCCTCCCCTCGGCGACCCGCCGGCGGATCATCGAGCTCGACACGTCGACGCGGGGCATGTCGAAGAAGCAGAGGCGACCGGCTCCGCGCACGTCGCGCAGCGCCTCGAGGATGTCGGCCCGCCCGACGCTCTCGCGCTCGGCGACCGCGAACGCGGCCAGGGCGAGCACCCGCTCCGGCTGGTGCCAGGTCGACAGGCTCCTGGCCATGTCGCCGCCCGCGATGAAGGTCAGGTCGCTCTCCGGGTGCTGAGCATGGAGCGCCGTCAGCGTATCGACCGTGTACGACGGTCCGCCCCGATCGACGTCGACCCCCGAGACCGCGAAACGCTCGTCGCCCTCCACCGCGGCGCGGCACATGGCCAACCGCCGCTGAGCCCCCGGTTCCTCGCGCATCTCCTTGTGGGGCGGGACGGCCACGGGCACGAGCAGCACGCGGTCGAGGTCGAGTTGGGCATGGGCCTCCTGCGCGCACACCATGTGCCCGAGGTGCGGAGGGTTGAAGGTTCCCCCCAGGACGCCCAACCGGGTCCTACGGCCTGACGTGACCGGATCCTTCGACGACGTACTTGTAGGTGCACAGCTCGCGAATGCCGATCGGGCCGCGCGCGTGGAGGCGCTGGGTCGAGTTGCCCATCTCGGCGCCCATGCCGAACTCGCCGCCGTCTGTGAAGCGCGTCGATGCGTTCACGTAGACGCACGCCGCGTCGACGCCGCGCTCGAACGCGCGCGCCGAGCGGGTGTCGCGGGTCAAGATCGCCTCGGAGTGCCCCGAGCCGTAGCGGTTGACGTGCTCGATCGCCTCCTCCACGGAGTCCACGACCTTCACCGCGAGGATCAGCGCGAGGAACTCGGTCGCCCAGTCCTCCTCGGTCGCCCCCGTCAAGGAGTCCGCCAGCTCGCCGGCCAACGAGCGCGCCCGCTCGTCGACGCGCAGCTCGACGCCGGCCTCACGCAGCGCCGAGAGCGCCCGGGGAAGGAAGGCCGGCGCGGCGTCGGCATGGACCAGCAGCGTCTCGACGGCGTTGCACGTGCCGGGCCGCTGGAGCTTTGCGTTGAGGGTGATCGCCACGGCGTCGTCGAGATCGGCGCTCGCGTCGACGAACACGTGGCAGTTGCCCGAGGCGGCGTAGATCACCGGCACGGTGGCGACTCTGGTCAGAGCCGCCTTCAGGCCCTCCCCCCCGCGCGGGATGATGAGGTCGACGAGGCCGTCGGCGGTGGCGAGCTCGGCCAGCTCGTCACGCGAGCCTCCGGCGATGATGCCCAGCGCGCCCTCCGGCGCGCCGGCGAACGTGGCCGCGTCGCTCGCGATCGTTCCGAGCACCGCGTTCGAGTGCATCGCCGAGGACGAGCCACGCAGCACGATCGCGTTGCCCGACTTCAGAGCGAGGGCGGCGCAGTCGATCGTCACGTTGGGCCGGGCCTCGTAGACGATCGCCACGACCCCGATCGGCACACGGACCTTTCTCACGTCGAGGCCGTTGGGAAGCCGCCAGCCGTCGATGACCTCGCCGACGGGGTCGGGCAGCGCCGCGATCGAGCGGACGCCGTCGGCCATCGCGGCGATCCGCCCCTCGTCGAGGCGCAGCCGGTCGAGCAGGCCGCCGTCCAAGCCCGCCTCGCGCCTGGCCTCCATGTCGAGCCCGTTGGCCTCGAGGACCTCGTCGGTGCGCTCGAGCAGCGCGTCGGCGATCGCCTCGAGCGCCGAGTCGCGCACGCCGGACTCGAGCTGGGCGAGCACGCGTGAGGCTCGCCGGGCGGCAACGCACACGTCGGTGACGGATCTTGCGGTCGTCGCCATCGGTGAAGGGTACCGGCGATCCCCCACCGCCCGGCCACGCACGTTCTGCTCCGGCTCGACCGCGCCTACCGCGGTTGAGCCGGGGCAGAAGGCCGGTGGCCTCGGTGCCGCGGTTCCAGGTCAGCTTAGGCCAGCACGAAGTAGTCGCGGTGCACGGCCTCCTCGCTCGCGCGGGGGAGCAGCTCGCGAACCTGTGCCGACTTTAGGCCCTTGACGCGCTGGAGCTCGGGCGCCGAGTAATTGACGATCCCCTTCCCAACCGGGCGGTCGCGCGCGGCGATCTCGACCGCGTCGCCCGCGTCGAAGTCACCGGCTACGTCCAGGACACCCACCGGAAGCAGGCTTGTGCCCCCCTCGCGCAGCGCGCGAGCCGCTCCGTCGTCGATCCGGACGGTCCCGCGGGAGGGTTTGGCGTACTTGAGCCAGAGCTTGAAGCTCGAATAGCGGGCCTCCCGGGGCGGGAAGCGCGTGCCTGCCGGCACGCCCGAGACCGCCGCGGGAAGCGCCGACTCCTCCAGGCCGCTGCAGATCACCGTCTCGATCCCCGCCGCGGTCGCCATCTCGGCGGCGACGACCTTCGAGCGCATGCCCCCGAGCCCCAGCGGCGAGGAGGAGCGCCCGATCTGAAGAGCGGAGAGCGCCTCGAAGTCGGTGACCTCGGGGACGAGCCGGGCGCCGGGGTCCCGGCGGGGATCGGCGGTGTGCACCCCGGCGGTGTCGGTGAGCAGCACGAGCAGATCGGCCTCGATGAGGATCGCGACCTGCGCGGCCAGGAAGTCGTTGTCGCCGAAGGAGATCTCGTCGGTCGTGGTCGTGTCGTTCTCGTTGATGACCGGAACCACGCGCCACTCCAGCAGCTTGCGAAGCGTCCGGCGAGCGTTGAGATAGTGGGTCCGCGCGCTGAGGTCGAAGAAGGTCAGCAGAACCTGGGCGCTGGCCATGCCGCGCTCGCGCAGGAACTCGTCATAGACGCGGTAGAGCTTTCCCTGTCCGACCGCACTGGCCGCCTGGAGCTCGTCGATCGCTCGGGGCCGCATGGCCATCTCGAGCAGCCGCATACCCCGGGCGATCGCGCCCGAGGTGACGATCACGACGTCGTCGCCGCGCGCGTGGAGCCTCGCCGCCTCGTCGCACGCCCGTCCGATCACCTCAGTGCGCGGAGACCCGCCGTCACCGGTGACGATGCTTGACCCGAGCTTGACGACGATCCGCGCCATGGCGCCGTGAGGGTAGGCGCTGGGCGCGCCCTCCGAGGCCGCCCCGCAACAGCGCGGGGCGCGAGGGTCGTGCTCGAGGCGCGGAACGACCGCTCAGGACGCGGCGAGCCGCGCCCTCACACCGGCGTGCGGGCGGGGAGAAACCCGATCTCGGGGTCCATCGAGCGCCAGCGGCCTCACACCGCCGCGTGGGCCAAGCTCGGGACCCGCTCCACCGCCACCGACTTGCGCAGGTAGAAGAACCACGTGATGCCTGCAAGCACGACATAGGCGACCAGGAAGGCCCACAGGGCGGAAGTCGACCAGTCGGCGTTGGCCTGCGCGACGGCCAGCTTCTCGACCGGGGTGTCGGCCGCCTTGACCGCGGCGGAGACCCCCAAGCTCGCTTGACGGAAGGCCAGCTGGATCAGGAATCCGCCGAACGCACCGATCGCGCCCGCGATGCCAATCACCGCGGCCGCCTGGCGCTTGAACCGGACTTCCGTCTGCTTGCGGTCGAGGCGCTTCTCCTCGGCCTCGCTGCGACCGAGGGCGGCGAAGATGGACGGGATCATGCGGTAGGTGGACCCGTTGCCCATGCCCGCCAGCAGGAAGATCGCCATGTAGGAGCCGAAGAACACCTCGAAGCTGTGCTCCTTGACCCCGGCGATGGCGGTCGCGGTGAACACCCCCATCCCCAGAAACACCCACAGGGTCACCCGGGCCCCGCCGCGCCGGTCCGACAGCCACCCGCCGAACGGGCGCGCGACCGATCCGATCAGGGCCCCCGTGAAGCCGAGGCCGGCCAGGTAGGTGGCGATGAACGAATGCTGGGCGAGGAACTCCGGGAAGGTGTTCTTGATCACCAGCGGCAGCGCGAAGGCGTACCCGATGAAGGAACCGAACGTGCCGATGTAGAGCAGCGACATGATCCAGGTCTGGCCGTGGCGCAGCGAGGCGGCATAGGACCGCGGGTCGGACTTGGCCTGGGTCAGGCTGTCCATGTAGAAGAAGGCGCCGAGCACCGCCACGACGATGAACGGCAGCCAGATCAGGCCGGCGTAGGAGAGATGCACCTCGTGCGTCGGCGCTTTCACCGCGGCGGCCGGCACGCCGATGATGATCACCAGCGGCACCAGGAGCTGCGCGACAGCGACGCCCATGTTGCCGCCGGCCGCGTTGAGGCCGAGCGCGAAGCCCTTCTTGCTCTCGGGATAGAAGAACGAGATGTTGGCCATGGAGGAGGAGAAGTTGCCGCCGCCGAAGCCGGCCGTGGCGGCGCAGGCCAGCAGGACCCAGAACTGGACGTCGTGGGGCTGGTCCAGCAGCCAGCCGCTGGGCACCACGATCGCCAGCACGAGCGTCGGGATCAGCAGCAGCGACGCGCTGATGGCAGTCCACGCGCGCCCACCGAACTTCGGGACGGCGAACGTGTAGGGAACCCTCAGGGTCGCGCCGATCAGATTGGGCACGGCGGTCAGCCAGAACAGCTCGGGAAGGGAGAGCTTGTAGCCGACGTTCGAGAGGTTGATCACGACGATCGTCCACAGCACCCAGATGCTGAAGCCGAGGTGCTCGGCGAAGATCGAGAAGGCGAGGTTCTTGCGCGCGATCCGCTTGCCGGTGCTCTCCCAGAACTGCTCGTCGTCGGGCTCCCACCGCTCGATCCATCGCGACATGCAGGATCCTCCTCGTCGGGTTCGCGGACTGGACCGCGGGCCGTTCGCACCGGCCTGGCAGCGCGTGGGAATGCATCCGGCGGTCCCGACGCTGACCCTAGGGAGGCGCAAGCAGGCTCTCTTTGGGCAGCCGGTCGGAGGTTGACGGGCCTTTCCTCTACCGGCGGTCGGGGGGGTACCGCGGCCGGGCCATCCCCTCGACCGACGGTCGAACTCCGACCGGGCCTTGTCCGACATCCGGTCCTAGAGGACGCGGCCTCCTCACCCCTAGCTTGAGAAGCCACTCCACTGTCCCGGCTTACCGGAGGTTCCACCCGCATGACAGACGTTCCCCGAGCGGGCCACGGCCCCGCGTTCGTGGTCAGGCCGAGAGCGCGATGAGCGAGGGCGCGGCCAGACCCGCAGGCGCCAAGCCGATCCTGGTGGTCGGCGGCGGCATCGCCGGCCAGGCGGTCTGCGAGGCGCTGCGCAGGCGCGATCCCGAAGTCCCGCTCGTCATGGTCTGCGGCGAGCCGCGACTGCCCTACGACCGCGTGACGCTCTCGACGCTGCTCGCCTCGGAGGGAGACCCCGCCTCGCTCCAGCTCCGACCGGCGGAGTGGTACGAGGACAACCGGGTCGAGGTGCGCCTCGGCGAGGAAGTCGAGTCGATCGACCCGCAGGCCGGTGCGTGCCGCCTGAGCAGCGGCGAAGCGCTCGAGTTCGACCGAGCGGCGCTGTGCACCGGCAGCGATCCGCTGATGCCGCCGATCCCCGGGATCGACCTGGAGGGCGTTTATCCGTTCCGCGGCCCGGAGGACTGTCTGGCGATCGGTCGCGCCGCCGAGGGCGCCAGCCGGGCGGCGGTGATCGGCGGCGGCCTGCTGGGCCTGGAGGCCGCCTACGGGATCGCCTCGCGGGGCTGCCCGGTGACCGTCGTCCACCTGATGGACCGGCTCATGGAGCGCCAGCTCGACGAGGGGGCGGCCGCGCTGCTCGGCCCCGCCATGGAGGCGCTCGGCGCCGAGGTCCTGCTCGAGCGCCAGACCGAGCGCATCCTCGGCTGGGCACGGGCGCAGGGCCTGCGCTTCGCCGACGGCGGCGAGATGGAGTGCGACTTCGTGGTCGTCTCGATCGGGATCCGCGCCCGCACGGACCTCGCCCGCTCGGCGGGCATCGTCTGCGAGCGGGGCGTCGTGGTCGACGGCCGGATGCGGACCTCCGCCCCCAACGTGGTGGCCGTGGGCGAGTGCGCGCAGCACGACGGGATCGTCTACGGGATCGTCGCCCCCCTCCACGAGCAGGCCGAGGTGGCAGCCGACACCCTGCTCGGCCGCGAGGGGACGGCTCCCTACGGCGGGTCGGTCATGAGCGCGAAGCTCAAGGTGATGGGGGTAGACCTCGTCTCGATCGGCGACGCGCACGGCGGGGCCGCGGCGATCGTGGCCGACGACGACGCGTCGGTCTACCGCAAGATCGTCGTCAAGGACGGTCGGCCGACCGGAGCGATCCTGATGGGCGACGTCCGCGGGCACGAGCTGCTGCTGGAGTCCGTCCGCGCCGGCGAGGAGGTGACCGATCCGCTCGAGCTCCTCGCAGCGGCCAGCCGGGCGACGGGCGCCGACCTCCCCGACGCCGCGCAGGTCTGCAACTGCAACGGGGTCTGCAAGGGCGCGATCGTCGAGGCGATCGAGGACGGTGGGCTGGGCTCGACGGCCGAGGTGGTGGCCACCACGCGCGCCGGGTCGGGGTGCGGGAGCTGCAAGCCGCTGGTCACCGAGATCCTCCACTTCGTGCGCGGGGGCGACGTCGAGGAGGCGTCCTTCCTGTGCCCGTGCCTCAAGCAGACCCGCGAGGAACTGGCCGCGACGATCCGCGGGCACGGCTTCGAGTCGGTCACCGAGGTCGCCGCGCAGTGCGGCACCGGGCGCAGGTGCGGGGCCTGCAAGCCCGGCCTGGCCTACCTGATCTCCGAGATCAACGGCAACCGCCACCGCGAGGAGCGCCACGCTCGGTTCATCAACGACCGCGTGCACGCGAACATCCAGCGCGACGGAACCTTCTCGGTGGTCCCGCGGATCCGCGGCGGAGTCACGAGCCCGGCTGAGCTGCGGCGCATCGCCGACGTGGCCGAGAAGTACGAGGTGCCGATGGTCAAGCTCACGGGCGGCCAGCGGATCGACCTGCTGGGGGTGGCCAAGGAAGACCTTCCCGCGATCTGGGAGGAGCTCGACATGCCCTCCGGCCACGCCTACGCGAAGGCGGTCCGCACGGTCAAGACGTGCGTCGGCACCGACTTCTGCCGGTTCGGCCTCGGCGACTCGATCGCCGCCGGCATCGAGCTCGAGCGCCAGATGGAGGGGCTCTACACGCCGCACAAGGTCAAGTCGTCGGTCTCCGGATGCCCGCGCAACTGCGCCGAGTCCTACGTCAAGGACATCGGCTTCGTCGCGGTGGAGGGCGGCTGGGAGATCTACGTCGGCGGGGCGTCGGGCTCGCGGGTGCGCAAGGGCGATCTGCTCGCGACCGTGCCGACGACCGAGGAGGCGATCGAGGTGGCCCTCACCTTCCTCCAGCACTACCGCGAGAACGCCGAGTACCTCGAGCGCACCTACGACTTCTGCGAGCGAGTCGGGATGGAGGCGATCGAGCGCGCAGTACTCGACGAGGAGTCCGGCGAGCCGGCCCGCCTGCGCGAGCGCTTCCGGATAGCCAAGGCCGCCGTCGAGACCGACCCGTGGCTCGAGCGCCGCGATCCCGTCCACCCGCGGCAGTTCGTCGGGCTCGAGCCCGACGGTGAGGCTGCGCTGGTGGGCCCGCCGGCCGAGGCAGTCCTGGCCGGCGCGCCGGCCGAGGATGCTCGGTGACCGCCTCGGGGAGCACCGCAGCCACCGCGCTGCACCGCCTCGGCCGCGCCGAGGACATCCCTCGGTTCGAGGGGCGCACGGCGACCGTCGCGGGCGTCTCGCTGGCCGTCTTCTCGACCGAGCACGGGTTCGTCGCGATCGGCGCCGCTTGCCCTCATCAGGGCGGCCCGCTCGCCGACGGGATCGTCTCGGAGCGCTGCGTGACCTGTCCGCTGCACAACCGGCGAATCGACCTCCACACGGGCGAGGTCGTGGCCGGCGGGGAAGGGCGGGTGCCTGCCTATGAGGTGGTCGAGCGCGACGGCGATCTCTACGTGCCCGTCTCGGGCGTTGACGGCACCCCGCTCGAGCGAGAGCCATTGGAGGCGGCCACGTGATCTCCCCGGCGCACGACGGCGCACGCCGCCCGCGAGGACGACGGCCACGGGCGCGCTACGACGGCTTCCAGGCCTACGTCAAGCGGGTCGGGACCGGTCCCAAGGGAAGCCGCGACCTCAGCTTCGAGGAGGCCCGAGCCGCGCTGGGCGCGATCCTCGACGGCCTCGCCGACCCGGCCCAGACCGGCGCCTTCCTCGTCGCGTCGCGCATCAAGGGCGAGGCGCCGGAGGAGATCGCAGGGTTCGCAGCCGCGCTGCGCGAGCGCTGCATCGTCGCGCGCCCCGATCCCGGGATGCCGATCGTGGCCTGCGCGGGCGGCTACGACGGCGTCGTCGAGGGGCCGCAGCTGTCGCTGGCGGTAGCGGCGATCGCCGCGGCGTCGGGTGCGGCGATCGCTCTCCACGGGGCGCCGCCGCTGGGCCCCAAGCACGGCACGACCGCGACCCAGGTGGTGGAGGCACTCGGCCTGGAGCCGGCGCTCACTCCAGCCGCGTCCGCGCTCGTGCTCGAGCGAACCGGGATCGGCGTCTTCTGGACCCCGCTGCTCTGCCCGCCGTGGGAGGCGCTGCGACCGCTGCGCGACGCGATCGGCGTGCGTACGCCGATCAACGCGGCTGAAAAGCTGCTCGCCCCGGTCGCCTGCGACGCGTTCGTGGCCGGCGTCACCCACCTCCCCTACGCGGTGCGTCTGCTGGAGGCGTTGCGCCGGCTCGACGCGGGACGCGCCCTGATGGTGCGCGGCCTCGAGGGCTCGGACGTCGCCAAGCCGGGGCGACCGAAGGTCTACGAGCTCTCCCACCGTGAGATCACCGAAGCTGACGTGGGCGACGGCGATTCTCTTCCGCTCGACGCGGCGACGGCCGGCGCGGGGGGCTCGGCACGGCTTACTCGCGAGCTGGTCTCCGGCCTCGCCCCGCGAGAGGTGACCGGCTGCGCCGTCCTGAGCGCCGGGCTTCGCCTCTATGCCGCCGGGGTCGCGGCGAGCCCGTCGGCGGGATCCGCCGCCGCACGGGCGGCACTGGAGTCGGGCGCCGCGGCCGACTCGCTCGCGGCCTTCATCGAGGCCACACGCGAAGCCGTGGATGTGCCCGCGGTGGCCGCATGAGACCCGATCGTGCAGCGCCCGAGCGCGCCGGCACGGCGAGTCCCGCGACCCCGTGAGCGCCGGTCTCGCA
>JBBPZA010000073.1:0-20811 GCA_038199375.1 Solirubrobacterales bacterium
AGGTCGTCAAGGGCGGCCTCATCGTCGACCTCGGGGTGCGCGGCTTCCTGCCCGCCTCGCTCGTCGACATCCGCCGCGTCCCCAACCTCGACGAGTACCTCAACGGCGAGATCGAGTGCAAGGTCATCGAGCTCAACCGCTCGCGCAACAACGTCGTGCTCTCCCGGCGCGCGGTGCTCGAGGAGGAGCGCAAGGAGCAGCGTCAGGAGATCCTCGACCGGCTGCAGCCCGGCCTGGTCGTCGAGGGCAAGATCTCCAACATCGTCGACTTCGGCGCCTTCGTGGACCTCGACGGCATCGACGGCCTGATCCACATCTCAGAGCTCTCCTGGTCGCACGTCAACCACCCGAGCGAGATCCTCTCGATCGGCGACTCGGTCAACGTCAAGGTGCTCGACGTGGACCGCGACCGCCAGCGCATCTCGCTCGGGCTCAAGCAGACCCAGGAGGACCCCTGGCAGCGGGTGGTCGACACCTACAACGTCGGCGACGAGCTGGAGGGCGCGGTCACCAAGGTCGTCACCTTCGGCGCCTTCGTGGAGATCCTCGACGGGGTCGAGGGGCTCGTGCACATCTCAGAGCTCGCCCAGCACCATGTCGAGAACCCGCGCGAGATCATCCAGCCGGGAGACGCCGTGCGCGTGAAGATCCTCGAGATCGACTCCGAGCGCCGCCGCCTCTCGCTGTCGATCAAGCGCGTCGAGGGCCAGGTGCTCCCGCTGCGTGACACGGGTGTCGAGGGCGCGGCGGTCGGCGAGGGCGCTGCCGACGTCGACCACGTTCCCGAGCTCGGTCTTTCCGAGGACGTGTTCGCCGGCGATCAGCCGCTCGTTCCCGTGGACGGTGCGGGTGAGTTTCCGGGGGAGGCGCCGGTCGTCGAAGAGCCTGCGGTCAACGAGGAGCTTTCGGTCGTCGACGAGGCCGGGGTCGACGAGGAGCTTACGCTCGCCGAGGAGCCGGCGGTCGCGGACGAGCCGGTCGTCGATGAGGAGCTTGCCGTCGCGGAGGAGCCGGCGGTGGGGGACGACCCGGCGGTCACAGACGACCCCGCGTCGATGGACGACCCCGGGCTAGTGGACGAAGCTGCGCTGGTGGACGACTCCGCGCTCGTGGACGACGCTGCGCTGATGGACGACTCCGCGCTCGTGGACGACGCTGCGCTGATGGACGAGCCGGCGCTCGTGGACGAGGCCGCTCCGGCTCATGATGCGGCGCCGGTCGACGAGGCGCCCTCCGCAGATCCTGAGCCGGCAGCTCCCGAGCCGGACCCCGTCGACCAGACGTAGGGCTGCCGCCTCTGCGATGGTTGCGTTCGTCGGCCTGACCGGCGGCGTGGGCGCCGGGAAGTCGACCGCGCTCGACGCGCTGGAGCGCCTCGGGGTGCCGACCCTGTCGACTGACGCGGTCGTGCACGAGCTCTACCGCTCCGCTGAGCTGCGCGATGAGATCAGGGCGCGGTGGGGGGGCGAGGTGATCGCCGCCGACGGGACGGTCGACCGCGCCGCGGTGGCCCGCCGTGCGTTCACATCGGACGACGAGCGTCACTGGCTCGAGGGGACGCTGTGGCCGCGAGTGGGTGAGCGCGTCGCCGCCTGGCGCGACGAGGTCGCTCGGAGGGAGGCGCCGCCGAGCATCGCCGTCGTCGAGGTGCCCCTGCTCTTCGAGGCCGGCCTCGAAGACGCCTACGACGCCACGATCGCCGTGGTCGCCGACGAGGAGACCCGTGCCCGGCGCGCCGAAGGCCGGGGTCACGAGGCGGTCGACGAGCGCGTCGCGCGCCAGCTGCCCCAGGACGAGAAGGCGCGCCGCGCGACCCACGTCGTGGCCAACGACGGCACGGTGGACGACCTCAGGCGCGAGCTGTCGGCCGTTCTTGAGAAGCTGCGGGGATGAGCACGCGCCACGCTGCCACGGCGGGCCGCAGCCGGACCAAGGGCCGCCGAGCGGCGCGAGCCCGCTTCCGCCCTCGCCGGCTCGTGGGGCTGGCCGCGATCGCCGCGCTGGCGCTCGGGCTGGTCGCCGCGGCGCCGTTGCTCGACCGCGCCTTCAAGGAGACCGTCACCCTTCCGCTGCGCCACGAGGACATCATCCGCCAGCAAGCGCGCGACAAGCGTCTGGATGCAGCGCTCATCGCGGCGGTGATCTACGCCGAGTCGAAGTTTCGCGACCAGACCTCGCCGGCGGGGGCGAAGGGGCTCATGCAGGTGACCCCGCGGACGGCGCAGGACATCGCCCGCCGCTCCGGGGCGACCAACTTTCGCGTCGAGGATCTGTCGACGCCGCAGGTGAACATCGCCTACGGCAGCTATCACCTGCGCTACCTGCTCGACCGCTACGGCGACAACGAGACGCTGGCGGTCGCCGCCTACAACGCCGGGGAGGGCAACGTCGACCGCTGGCTCGTCCGGGCGCGCGTCGCCGACCGGGCCTTCCGGTCCTCGGAGATCCCCTTCGCGGAGACGCGCACCTACGTCAAGCGGGTCATGCGGGCACAAAGCAAGTACCGGCGGGAGTACCGGGCCGAGCTCGGTCTCTGACCGATCAGGTTCCTGATGCGTCGGCCGGGAGGAGCGTGAATCGACGTCGACCCTTCCAGCGGAGGGCACGGAAGTGGCGTTCGTCGAGCGTGAGGACGTCTCCGGTGTCGTGGCGCTCGGCGAGGACGACGATTGAGGCATCGGCAAGGCCGAGGTCGAGGTCGGCGTAGCGTTCGAGCACTTCGCGCGCCGCGTTGACGTCGTCCGCGCCGAAGGGCTCGAGGCGGTAGGCACCCGCCTCCACCTCCGCGAGCAGCGCAAGCTGGGCGTGCCGACCGACTCGAGTCGCGATGAGGTAGTCGAGCTCGGCCAGGACGAACGGCGACAGGTGGCGTGGACCCGTTGCGTGGGCGAGGCTCTCGGCAGCGGCCGCGTGCAGGCGCTGCCGGCCGTCGACGGCGGCGAGCAGCCCGCTCGTGTCGATGAGGATCAACGCTCGCCGAAGCCGTCCAGCAACTCGTCGACGCGCTCCGCCAAGGTGGCGTCGTCGCTGGAGAAGAGGGGGAGCTTGGGCGGGGGACTCTGGTCCTGGGAGGTCACGTGCTGGACTCCCTCGCGAATCAGCTCCGCCTCGCTGCGGCCTTGGGCCCGCGCGACGCGGCCCAGTCGTCGTTTGAGCTCGGCCGGGAGGTAGACGGTCGTCTTCTCCATACCATACATGGTGCCATATAAGCGAGGCGCCCTGGGTACCGCTCGCCGCGGCGCTATCGTCAGCCCATGCCCGCCTTCCGGCTCGACGCCGCCTACGCGCCTGCCGCCGACCAGCCGCGGGCGATCGAGCAGATCGCCGAGGCGATCGACGCCGGCGAGCGCTGCACGACCCTGTTGGGGGCGACCGGGACGGGCAAGACGATGGCCATGGCCGGGGTCGTCGAGAAGGTCCAGAAGCCTTCCCTGATCATCGCCCACAACAAGACCCTCGCCGCTCAGCTGTGCAACGAGTTCCGGTCCTACTTCCCCGACAACGCGGTCGAGTACTTCGTCTCCTACTACGACTACTACCAGCCCGAGGCCTACGTCCCGAGCCGGGACCTCTACATCGAGAAGGATTCGGCGATCAACGAGGAGATCGACCGCCTGCGCCACGCGGCCAGCTCGGCGCTGCTCGCCCGCCGCGACGTGCTGATCGTCGCCTCGGTCTCGTGCATCTTCGGCCTAGGCTCGCCGCAGACCTACGAGGAGATGGTTCAGATCCTTCGGCCGGGGGACACGGTTGACCGCGACGACCTCCTCTCGAAGCTCGTGCAGATCCAGTACACGCGCAACGACATAGCGCTCGGGCGGGGCAGCTTCAGGGTTCGGGGGGACACGCTCGAGGTCTTCCCGGCCTACGCCGAGTCGGCCTACCGGGTGCTCATGTTCGGCGACGAGGTCGAGCGTCTCCAGCACTTCGACGCGCTCACCGGCGAGATTCTCCAGGACGAGCTCGAGCACGTGGCGATCTGGCCCGCCACTCACTACAACGTCAAGGAGGACGAGCTCGAGGACGCCGTGGCGGAGATCGGCCGCGAGCTCAACGCCCGCTGCGCGGTCCTCGAGTCCGAGGGCAAGCTGCTCGAGTCCCACCGGCTTCGCCAGCGCACCCAGTACGACATGGAGATGCTCCGCGAGCTCGGGTTCTGCTCGGGGATCGAGAACTACTCGCGGATCCTCGACGGCCGCGCGGCCGGCCAGCGCCCCTACTGCCTGATCGACTACTTCCCCGACGACTTCGTGTGCTTCATCGACGAGTCCCACCAGACCGTGCCCCAGATCGGCGGTATGCACGAGGGTGACCGCTCCCGGAAGCAGACCCTCGTCGACTACGGCTTCCGCTTGCCCAGCGCTCTGGACAACCGGCCCCAGACCTTCGACGAGTTCCTCTCGATAACGCCGCAACTGGTCTTCGTCTCGGCGACGCCGGGACAATATGAGCGCACGCGGTCCTCGAACATCGTCGAGCAGATCGTGCGACCGACGGGGATCGTGGATCCCGAGGTGCAGGTACGCGAGTCGCGCAACCAGATCGACGACCTCATGAACGAGATTCGTGCTCGGGTGGACGTTGACGAGCGCACGCTGGTCACCACCCTGACCAAGAAGATGAGCGAGGACCTCACCGACTACCTGCTCGAGATGGGCTTCAAGGTCCGCTATCTGCACTCCGAGATCGACACGCTCGAGCGCATCCAGATCATCCGCGAGCTGCGGCTCGGCGAGTACGACGTGCTGGTGGGAGTCAACCTGCTGCGCGAGGGCCTCGACCTGCCCGAGGTCTCGCTGGTGGCCATCCTCGACGCCGACAAGGAGGGCTTCCTGCGCGGGGAGACCTCGCTCATCCAGACCATCGGGCGGGCGGCGCGCAACGTGTCGGGCACCGTGTTGATGTACGCCGACAAGGAGACCGCCGCCATGCGAGCGGCACTCTCGGAGACCGACCGCCGCCGGGCGATCCAGCGCGCCTACAACGAGGAGCACGGGATCACCCCGGAGACGATCGTCAAGGGGATCTCCGACATCGCCGAGTTCCTCCAGTCCGACTCGAAGGTGCCTCGGGGCAGGCGCCGCTCCCGGACGCGGGAGACCGAGATGGAGCCCCATGAGATCTCCAAGATGCTCGTGGAGCTCGAGGAGGAGATGCTCGCCGCGGCCGAGGACCTCCGTTTCGAGTACGCCGCCCGCCTGCGCGACGAGATCAAGGACCTGCGCCGCGAGCTCGAGGCGGCGACGACCCCGGCCGGCTGACTCCGGGTGATCGCCGACCTGCTGAGCGCATTTGCGGCCCCGGGCGCTGCCTCGGCCGAGCCGCGCCCCGGCGCGGCGCCTCCGTCCCGTCCGCGCCCCCGGTTCGAGGACGCCAACCGCTACGTCCGTGGGCGCGTCGTTCGTGCTCTGGTAAAGGGTGAGGAGCTTCCGGCCGATATGGAAGTTGACCGGCTGGAGCGGGCGCTCTTAGGTATTGAGCGCGACGGCCTGATCGTGCGCACCAGCGCGTGCGTCGGTCTGGCCTGAGTTCAGTAGGCTGACGCCGCCAACACGAGCTTTGGAAGGAAGGGCTTTGGCAATGGACCGCCGAGACATCGTCAACAAGGAATTCCCCACCGGGAGGCGCGGTTACGAGCCCGAGGCCGTCGATGCCCACCTGGCTTGGATAGCCGGTGAGGTCGAAACGCTTCGGCGCGCCGTGAGCAAGGCGCCGCGCACCGAGTCCCTGGCCACCGCCGCGAGCGAGCGCGTGCGGACTATCGTCGAGGCCGCGGAGACCAGCGCAGCCGAGATCGAGGGCGAGGCAGAGGAGGACGCTAGGCGCCTGCGCGAGGAGTCCACCGCCGAAGCCGAGCGGATGCGCAGCGATGCTTCCGCGGAAGCGGAGTTGACCCGCAGCGAGGCTGCCGCAGCGGCGGAGCAGACGCGCAATGACGCGACCGCGGAGGCACAGGGCCATGTCGCGAGCGTCAGGGAAGCGACGAGCACCATGCTCGAGCGCGTCGAGTCGCTGGAGAAGGAGGCGAGCTCGCTCGTCGACACCATGCGATCCCGGGGAACCCGCCTCACCGGCGACCTCGACCAGCTGGAGACCGAGATGGGAGAGCTTCGCGGCGCCTCGGGAGCCCCCCCGGCCGCCCCCGAGCCTGGGCCGGAGCCGCTCGTGGAGGAGCCGCCGCTCGTGGAGGAGCCGCCGCTCGTGGAGGAGCCGCCGCTCGTGGAGGAACCGCCGGAGCCCCTGGAGCCGGAGCGAACGCTGATCCCGACCGAGGCGGCGGGGGACGAGGCCGCGCTTCTGGACGAAACCGAGGAGACCACCCTCGACGAGCTCGAGGTGGCGCGGGCGGAGGACGAGGAGCTGCTGCTCGACGAGGAGCCGGAGCTCGACGAGGCTCCGGCCACGACGTCGACCGGCGGCGACACCGAAGGCGCCCGCCTGATCGCCCTCAACATGGCGCTCAACGGGACCTCCCGCGACGAGACCGACCGCTACCTGGCCGAGAACTTCAGCATCGAGGACCGCGAAGGGCTTCTCGACGAGGTCTACGCCCGCCTAGGCTAAGAAGCGGCGGCGGCGGGGCGGGCCGGCGGGCGCCGGAAGGCGCCGCAAAGTGCGGGATGGAAGGCGGGCGAACGTCCGTTCGCCCGCCTAGAATGGGGTGGGTCATGCCCCCCACCGACAAGCTTGTCGTCTCCGGCGCCCGCGAGCACAATCTCAAGGACGTCACGGTCGAGATCCCGCGCAACGCGCTGGTGATCATCACCGGGCTCTCGGGGTCAGGGAAGTCCTCGCTGGCCTTCGACACGATCTACGCCGAGGGTCAGCGGCGCTACGTCGAGTCGCTGTCGGCCTACGCACGTCAGTTCCTCGGGCAGATGGACAAGCCCGACGTGGACTCGATCGAAGGCCTCTCCCCGGCGATCTCGATCGACCAGAAGACGACCTCGCGCAACCCGCGCTCGACGGTCGGCACGGTCACCGAGATCTACGACTACCTGCGCCTGCTGTGGGCGCGCATCGGCAAGCCGCACTGCCACATCTGCGGGCGTCCGATCCAGGGCCAGTCGGCCGAGCAGATCATCGACCAGGTCATGGCGATGGAGGAGGGGACGCGGTTCATGGTCCTCGCCCCGGTCGTCCGGGGGCGAAAGGGCGAGTTCGGCAAGCTGCTCGACGAGCTGCGCGCCGAGGGCTTCACCCGCATCGAGGTCGACGGCGAGCAACGGATGCTCGAGGAGGAGATCGTCCTCGACAAGAAGCTCAAGCACGACCTTTCGGTGGTGGTCGACAGGCTGGTGATGCGCCCCGATCTCCGCAAGCGCCTGGCCGACTCGATCGAGACCGCGGTGGCGCTGGCTGAGGGGCTGGTGGAAATCGAGATCGTTTCCCGCGTAAATGAGCGCGACGGAGGCGGCAAGGCCGCCGGCGAAGCGGAAGAGGTGCTCCCGGCAAGCGATGCGGGAGGGCCCGGGGAGCGCATGCTCTTCTCGGAGAAGTTCGCCTGCCCGGTCCACGGGCCGTCGATCGCCGAGCTCGAGCCGCGCATCTTCTCGTTCAACTCCCCCCACGGCGCCTGCCCGCGCTGCACCGGGCTGGGATCGCAGATGGAGATCGACCCCGACCTCGTGGTCCCGGACCCGTCGCTGTCGATCGGCGAGGGGGCGATCCTTCCGTGGTCTCAGAGCTCGTCGAGCTACTACGAGGAGATCACCCAGGCGATCGCCGAGCGTTACGAGGTCGACCTCTGCACCGCCTGGGAGGACCTGCCCGACGAGCAGCGCGACCTGTTCCTGCACGGGACCAACGGCGACCGGATCTACATCAGCTATCGCAACCGGATGGGCCGCAAGCGCTCGTACATGACGAGCTTCGAGGGCATCGTGCCCAACCTCGAGCGCCGCTATCGCGAGACCGACTCGGAGTGGTCGCGCGAGAAGATCGAGGAGTACATGTCGGTCCGCCCCTGCCCCGAATGCGGCGGAGCACGGCTGCGGCCCGAGTCCCGGGCGGTCACCGTCGGGGAGATGGCGCTGCACCAGTTCACCGCGCTCTCGGCGCGCCGGGCGCTGACCTGGCTCGACGAGGTGTCGCTCTCGGAGGGCGAGCAGGCGATCGCGCGGCTCATCCTGCGCGAGATCGAGGAGCGGCTGCGCTTCCTCGAGAACGTCGGGGTCGGCTACCTCTCGCTCGACCGGGCGGCGGCCACCCTCTCGGGGGGCGAGGCGCAGCGCATCCGGCTGGCGACCCAGATCGGCTCTTCGCTGGTCGGGGTCCTCTACATCCTCGACGAGCCCTCGATCGGGCTGCACCAGCGCGACAACGCGCGGCTGATCGCCACCCTGGAGCGCCTGCGCGATCTGGGAAACACGGTGATCGTCGTCGAGCACGACGAGGGCACCATGCGGGCGGCCGACCACCTCATCGACATGGGGCCCGGTGCCGGCGAGCACGGCGGCCACGTCGTGGCGGAAGGCACGGCTGAGCAGGTCGAGCGCGTCAAGGACTCTCTCACGGGCCAGTTCCTCGCCAGAACGCGACGGATCGACCCGCCCAGGCGGCGCAGGCGGCCGGCGGGCTACGTGGCGATCGAGGGCGCCGCCGAGCACAACCTGCGCAGCATCGACGTGAAGATCCCGCTGGGCGTCTTCGCGTGCGTGACCGGCGTGTCGGGCTCGGGCAAGTCGACGCTGGTCAACGACGTCCTCTACAAGGCCGTCGGCAACCGGCTGCATCGCCACAAGCAGCGGCCCGGGGCCCACCGGCGCATCACGGGCCTGGAGGCGCTCGACAAGATCATCTCGGTCGACCAGTCGCCCATCGGCCGCACCCCCCGCTCCAACCCGGCGACCTACATCGGCCTCTTCGACCAGATCCGCGACCTGTTCTCACGCACCCAGGAGTCCCGGGTACGGGGCTACAAGCCGGGGCGCTTCTCGTTCAACGTCAAGGGCGGGCGCTGCGAGGTGTGCCGCGGCGACGGCCAGATCAAGATCGAGATGCACTTCCTGCCCGACGTCTACGTGCCCTGCGAGCAGTGCGGGGGCAAGCGCTACAACCGCGAGACGCTCGACATCCGCTTCAAGGGCAAGACGATCGCCGACGTGCTCGAGATGCCCGTCGAGGAGGCGGTCGACTTCTTCGCCCACATCCCCAAGATCCACCGCCGACTGCAGACCCTCTATGACGTCGGGCTGGGCTACATCCGACTCGGCCAGCCGGCCACCACGCTGTCGGGCGGCGAGGCACAGCGCATCAAGCTCGCGAGCGAGCTCTCCAAAGTGGCGACCGGGCGGACGCTCTACATCCTCGACGAACCGACCACCGGCCTTCACTTCGCCGACATCCAGCGCCTGCTCGACGTCCTCCAGCGCCTGGTGGACGCCGGCAACAGCGTGGTCGTGATCGAGCACAACCTCGACGTCATCAAGGTCGCCGACCGGCTCATCGATTTGGGCCCCGAAGGCGGCGAGGAAGGCGGGCGCCTCGTCGCGGCGGGAACGCCCGAACAGGTCGCCGGCGTCGACGGCTCGCACACCGGCGCCTACCTGCGCGCCCTCGTCGAGCCGGCCACCCCGCGCGTGCGCCGGACGCGGCGGCGCAGCCCCGCGGCGGCGGCCTGACGATGGCGCTTGGAAACTCCATCAGTGCATCGAAGGAATCGGGCTTGGTACCGAGCGGCCTCGTAGCTCTTCACGAGGCACTTCCACGTTGCTGCTGTCTGTTCGCGTCCATTCGAAGCCGTCTTGTTGCCGCGCGGGCGCGACAACCCTAGCCCGCGCTGGCAGTGCCACTACGACGCAGGAGCGCGCCTGGAGTCGCAGCGTTCCGTTTCGGAAGGCACAAAGTGGGTGGACGAGCGGAGCGCCGCGTCACTCCTGAAGCGCCATCTAGGGTTCCACTGACGCGCGACTGCAAACTAGCTCGACTTCAAGATAGTTTGCAGCGACTAATCGTGTTCCTTTCTGCGAAATAGCTCATATAGGAGCTATAATGCAGCCATGCCCCAGCCATCAACGATCTCGAAGCTCGGTCAAATTGCGGAGGATCAATGGGGCTTCGTGACTCGTCGTCAGGCCGAACAGGCCGGTGTCTCCCCCGCCACCCTGCAGCGTCTAAGCGCCGACGGCTCGCTCCTGGAACGCGTCGCGCACGGCGTCTACCACCTAGCCGGCGCTCCGACGCCGGAGCATGTCCCGCTGCGCGCCGCGTGGCTGCAGCTCGCGCCCGAGACTCTTGCCTGGGAGCGGAATGCCGATCAGGGCGTCGTCTCCCATCGCTCGGCGGCCGCGCTGTACGGACTCGGCCATCTGCCCGCGGACCAGCACGAGTTCACGCTCCCAAGACGGCGGCAGGTGCGCCGGTCGGACGTGCGCATTTACCAGCGAAAGCTGGGCGACGACGAATGGATCATCCTGCGCGGCCTCCCCGTCACTCGCCCGTCGCGGATTGCCTCAGACCTTCTGGCAAGCCACGAAGATCCCGAGGCCGTAGGGCATACGATCGCGGACGCCCTCCGAGACGTCAGCGACCACGCGGGGATGTTCGTGGAGACGCTCGGGCCGCACGCGGCGCAGCTCGGACTGCGCCGCGGGGACGGGGTCGCGATCCTGCGGTGGCTGCTCGATCTGGTCGACGCCCCGGAGACCTCACGCTGGATGGAGGAGGCTCGCGCGGGGTGGACTGACATCACGCCACCGCACCTCCAGACTTCCAATGACGCAAGAGGCTAGGGCGGCAAGCCTGATGGCTGACGATCGCGCGTATGGAAGCCCGGCCGCGTTTCGGCGCGCCCTGACGGACAAGCTCGAGAACGTGGCAAAGGGCAGCCGGTGGTCGCTGCCGCAGCTCCAGCGTCAGATGGCCTACGACCGCCTGCTCGAACGCCTCTACCGCGTCGACCAGAGCTGGATCGTGAAAGGCGCCGCAGCACTCCTCGCCCGAGACCTTGGCGTGCGCGCAACGATCGACATCGACGTGTTTCGCAACATCGCACGCGACACGGCGGAGCGTGAGCTGCGCGACGCGGCAGCCAAAGACATCAGGGACTGGTTCCGCTTCGAGATCGCTGCGCCGCGTGCGGTTCGGGACGGTGCTGCCGGCACGCGCCTCCCCGCCAAGGCGTACATCGGCACGACGGTATGGGCAGCGTTTCCCGTCGATCTCCTCGGGTCCGAGGTGACGATGACGGGCGAGCCAGAGAGCGTGCCGGCGCTGGCGCGCGTCGTCATGCCCTGCATCGAGCAGCACGGGTATCGGGCATACCCGCTTGTCGACCACGTCGCCGACAAGGTGGCCGCAACGTTCGACCGATACGGCGACACCCAAGCGCCCTCGACTCGATACAAGGATCTGGTCGACCTGGTTGCAATCATCACCGAAACGCCGGTGACGGCGCAGGCGCAGACGGCGGCGCTGGCTTCGGAGGCCAGGCGCCGCCGCATCACTCTCCCACTGCGGTTTGACGTGCCCGCGCGGGATCTGTGGGAACGGGGCTATGCGGCGGAGGCCGGCAGGTCGCTGCTGCGCCTCGGGCGAACTCTGGATGAGGCACTCGCTACGGTCCGCCCGTTCCTGGATCCACTTCTCGATGGCACGGCATCAGGAAGATGGGACCCCAAGGCCGGTCGCTGGATTTCCTGACCTGACCAACGGCTAGCTCGGCGGAGCCTGTCAAGCCGGTTGACAGGCTCCGGTCATTTTCCGGCCTCCCGGGCGCCCCGCCCGTCGCAGCAACTGTCAGCTCTGCTTGGCTTGAACCTCACGCTACGTGAGGGCCTAACGTGTCGCTTCTTATGGGTGCCTCGAACGACAAGCGCTGGAAGGTGGGTGAGCTCGCAGCAGCGACGGGTGTGACGGTTCGCGCACTGCATCACTACGACGAGCTTGGCTTGCTAGTGCCGTGCGAGCGGACCGGGAGTGGCCACCGCCTCTACGCCGAAGAGGACGTCCGGCGGCTCTACCGGATCCTTGCCCTGCGGCGACTCGGCTTTCCCCTCGACGAGATCGCTTCGCTGCTGGACGAAGGGGGCCTTTCCCTCGCCGACACGGTCCGCCGTCACCTCGAGCGAGTCGAACGCGACCTCGCCCATCAGCGCAAGCTCCGCCAGCACCTCATTCACATCCTCGACGCGCTCGACCAATCCTTGGAGCCGTCGATCAACCAGTTCATCGACGCTTTGGAGGTCATGGTCATGATTGAGACGAGCCTCGAAGACGTGCTTGTCCCCGTGCCCAGCAAAGACGCAGGGGGCGAGGCCGCGGATGCTCCCGGCCCCAGCCAGCCGGTCATGCTGCTCAAGGAGCTGGAGGGTGAGCGGGTGTTAGCGATCTTCATCGGGTGGCCCGAGGGGAACTCGCTCGCCCTCCAGCTCTCTGGCAAGGTGCGACCCCGCCCAATGACCCCGGATCTGACGGCGCGGCTCGTGGAGGCGTCTGGCGCTCACATCGACCGCGTCTCGGTGAGTAGCTACCGCGAGAATACGTTCTACGCGACCGTGACGCTAACCGCCGGAGCCGAGTCGCAGGAGGTAGACGCGCGGCCAAGCGACGCTCTAAACCTTGCCGCCAGGGCGAATGCTCCCATCTTTGTCGACGCGCAGGTCATGGACGACTGGGCCGTGCCCTCCCGCGCCGAGGTCGCCTCGCGCCTGACCGAATGCGGAGGGCCACACCAGGAAGCTCAGGCCCTCAAACGTCCGAGCGAATGGCGCTCACTTCTAGCCAGCGAGCCATACCACCGAGCGGCAGGAACAGGCCGCTCATGAGGCGCGACCCGGCGCTACAGCTCGCGTGGCGCCGGGTCGCACCCTCGTTGCCGTCCTGCTGTCGCTGTCACGTCGCTATGCCATGTCTGGGCAGGATGGTGGCGAAGCGGCCAACCTCGTACTCGTCGTCAGCCCGGAAACGCGGGGAGTGAAGGGTTCGGTAGCCGATGGGGCACCGAACCCTTCAGCGAGATGATTTCTCGCCGCACCCGGTCGACGGTCGCGGCCGACAAGAAAGATGACTCGTTCGTTGAGTTTGCGGCGACCAAGCGGAGCTAGAGTCGATTGAGACCGGGCCCCAAACCGAGAGCAGCTCGGCAGTCGTAGCTGCGCAGCTGCTCGCTGATATCAGATCAGATATGGTTCGGCGATGGTTGGTTCGGTGCTACGCCAGCGACGCCTCGCCCATGGCCTGAGCCAAGCGCAGCTCGCGCGGCGGGCCGGTACCACGCAGGCCGCCATCAGCCGAATCGAGCGGGGCGAGGTCTCGCCGACCTTCACGACGCTTCGGTCTCTGTTCGATGCGCTCGGCGAGGTGCCCGTGCTGTCGGTCCGAAGAGCGGAGGGCAGCCACGACGGTCGTCACCTTGCCGACATGGCCGCTCGGTCACCGGAGGAGCGGCTGGAGCTTGCGATGAGCTGGAACAAGCTGGCTGGGGAGATCGCGCTGGCCGGCCGCCGGGCGCGCGAAGGAGGTTGATGGTTCGCCGCGAGGTCCCGCTCGACGCAAGGCGGATCCTCCACGCGCTCGCCGAGCATCGCGTCGACTACCTCGTCATCGGGGGACTTGCGGTGCAGGCGCACGGCCACGTGCGCACTACGCAGGATGTCGATCTGCTCCCTGATCCGACGCCCGAGAACCTCGATCGTCTCGCCGCGACGCTCCGGTCCCTGCGCGCCCGCCCGGCCGGCGAAGGCCCCCGGCCGGACTTCCAGCTCGATGCGGCCGCCATCCTCGCAACCGACCCACTCTCGCTCGACACCGGCGCGGGCGGCGTCGATGTACACCGGTCTCCGTCGGGCGGCCAACCGTTCGCGGTCATGCGCCGGCGCGCCTTGACCATCGAGGTGGTCGGCCTGCGGGTTCCAGTCGTCGGACGGGACGACCTCATAGCCATGAAGCGCGCCGCCGGCCGCCCGGTCGACCGAGGCGACGTGATCGCTCTGACAGAGGTGGAGGTGACAGAGTTGCGAGAGCGAGGGTCGAGGCCCGTCGTCGATCGCAAGTGAGGCAGGCGACGGTTGGGCAGGGGCGACGCGTCGAAGCGGGAGGCTTTGCCGGAGGGTCCCCGACTCGAAGTCGCTAGGACACGAGCGAGACGACGATGCCCAATCCGGGCGCCGCGGCGATCCGCCGGTCCGCCGTGACGAGGCTGCAGCGCAGGCGGCGCGCGAGGGCGACATAGAGCGCGTCGTAGGCGCTGAGGTTGTGCCTCATGGCGAGCGCATCATGGGCCAGCGCGTCGATCGGCACTCGCTCGAGGTCGAGTTGCCTCAGCCGGCGAATCGCGAGGTGGGCTCTCTGCTCGTCGATCGCCCCGGCGCGGATCAGACCGAACAGCGCGCTGAGGAGCTCGGCATCGAGATGGGCCGGGGCGTAGAGGTCGAGGTCTCGCAGCGCGTCGCCCGCGGTGGCCGCCCGGTGGGTTTGCAGGAGCGTCTCGACGAGAGCTGATGCGTCGACGACTCCCGGGGGCACCTCGGCTATTCGCCGCTCGGTGGCGCAGCTGGGTCGAGAGCGGCGCGCAGGATCGCTTCGTCGCGATCGCCTCGTCCGCGGCGGATCATCCCGGCCACGTCCAGAACTGGGTATACCGGGGGATCGTCCGCGAGTGCCTCGAGCCACTCGCTCGTGGACTGGCGCCGCTGGTCGCGCTCGATCAGCGCAAGTACGTAGTCCCGCATGCTCACTCCACGACGACCAGCTCGCCGGCGCAGCTCGTCATGTAGATCATCCGGAAGATCCTTGATCTGAAGGTTGCCCATAGCATGACAGTATCATGATCCAGGCATCCTCCGTTTTTCGAAACGCGGTCTGCGAGTCTTCATCCTCGTGCCGCGCGACGAGGTTCTCCGACAGGCGAGGCTCTACGCGCAGAAGTGGCGCTGGTACGAGCGCAACGCCCTGCCGTGGAACCGCGCGCGGATCCACTGGCACTTCCTGCGCCGCGAGGCTTTCGTGCGCTGGCCGGTGTACGGAAACGTCCTCGAGGCCTTCGATCAGGGGCGGCTCGAGGTGGGGCCCCACGCCCTGCTCGAGCCCGGCGTGTGGATCACCGCCCCGGACGAGGCCCGCGTGCGAATCGGCGGCGGCAGCTTTCTCAACCTCGGAGTGATGGTCGCCGCCGTGAAGCTCATCGAGATCGGCGAGCACTGCATGCTCGCCAACGGCTGCTTCGTCACCGACGGCAACCACCGCTTCGACGACCCCGGCAAGCCGGTTCCCTGGCAGGGGTTCACGAGCAAAGGCCCGACGCGCCTCGGCGACAACGTCTGGTGCGGCGCCAATGTCGTGATCACGAGCGGTGTGACGGTCGGCGAGCGCTGCGTCATCGGCGCCAACAGCGTGGTCACCGAGAATCTGCCGCCCTTCTCCATCGCGGCGGGTGCCCCCGCGAAGGTGCTCAAGCGGATCGAGTACGCGGGCGAGGAGGCCGGTGGTGGATGAGCGGCCGGTAAGCGACGGGCTCTCCCGGCGGGGGCTCTTGCGCGCCGGAGCGGGGCTCGCGCTCGCCCCAGGGCTCCTGGCCGCGTGCGGCGGCTCGGAGGCGGAGATCCCGGCGCCGCCGCGTTCGCGCAAGATCGGACTGAGCCTCGCCGGCTCCTATCCGATGGCTCGCTGCGTGGCGACCGGCGCCTACGCGGCGTTGAAGGGCACGGGCTACGAGCTCGTCGTGCGCGAGGCGGGGCTCGCGGCCGCCAAGGAGAGCGAGAACATCGCGGCGTTCGTGAAGGACAAGGTCGCCGGGCTGGTCATCCAGCCGGTGCAGGTGGAAAGCGCGACCCGGGGCGCCCAGTTCGCCCAGCAGGCGGGCGTCCGGACCTCGACGTGCATGTCTCCCGGGCCCGGCCCGGGATCGAAGTTCTTCGCGGGGGTCGTCGAGGTTCCCGGTCGACAGGGCGGGATGCTGATCGGGAAGTGGCTGAAGGACAACATCCCGGGCGGCGGCGAGATCATCGTGGTCCAGGGCATCCTCGGACAGGGGATATCCGAGACCCTCGACGCGGGTCTCGACGCCGCGCTGGCGGCTGCCCCGGGCTTTGGGATCGTCACGCGGGGGCCGGGGAACCTCGACGGGGGCGAGGCGGTCGGCCTCGTACGCCAGGCCCTTGTGCGCCACCCCAAGGCGCGGATCGTGGTGGACTACGGGGCCGTCATGGGCGATGCGATCGCCGCCTTCCTGCGCGACGGCGGCCGCAAGGACGTAGTCCACGTGACCAGCGACGCCGACGACGCCACGCTGCGCTGGCTGCGCACGCCCTACCTCCGTGCGACGCGCTACTTCTCGGCCGCGGAGACCGGCCGCGCGGCGACAGAGATTGTCCTGGAGGCGGTGAGGGAGGCCAAGATCGCCGTCGATCCCTTCACCGTGACGGTTGCCCAGTCGATGCGCACCGCGCAGGACGTGGCGGCGGCACCTCCGTTCTGCGTCCCCGAGTTCGAGCAGCAAGCGGCCCAGATCTGAGGACGGGGCCCCGCGGCGCCAAGTTCCTCGCGCTCGCCCTTGACACCGGCGGCCCGCGGACGGATGCTGGGCCACGCGCCATGTCCTCGGTGCCGCTCGCCGCCAAGCTCCTTCTCGTGGCCACGTTGCTGGCCTCCATTGCCGGCGCCTTCTTCGGTCCGCCGCCGCGGCGCAGGCGCCCGGGCGCGCTCCGGTGGCTCGCGTGTCTTGGAGCGGCGCTCTACGCGGCCGCCGCCCTCGCCCTCTGGGGGGCGGGATCGCTTCTCGCCGCCGCGCTCCTCGTCGTCGCGGCCGTCGAGGTCGTCTGCCTCGCGGCCTGGCTCGCGCGGGGACGGGGCGACGACCGTCGCTGGCCGCCCGAGGAGGACATCGACCCCGACGATCCCGAGCCTCCCCGCGAGGACTGGGCGAGCTTCGAGGCCGCGCTGGACCGGTGGCGGCGCGACAAGCCCCGCAGCCCGGTCGCCGGCTAGACGTCGTCAGGCCCTACGGGCCTCTCTACCAGTCGAAGCGCGCGAGGCGCTCGCCGAACTCCGGGAGCCGCGCCCGGAAGCGCTCGAGCTCCGAGGGATCGATCGAGTAGGTGTGCTCGGTGCCGGGGAATGCGCCGGAGCGGACCTCTCGGGCGTAGGCGCGCACCCCGGCGATCATGTCGTCCTTCACGTTCGCGTAGCGCTTGGCGAAGCGCGGGTGCTGGCCGTCGTATATCCCCAGGAGGTCGTGGAAGACGAGTACCTGCCCGTCGGTCGCGTTCCCCGCGCCGATGCCGATCACCGGGACGCGGATGTGCTCCATGATCAGCTCGGTGACAGCGGCCGGGACGGCCTCGAAGACGATCGAGAAGC
This sequence comes from Solirubrobacterales bacterium, assembly GCA_038199375.1. Classification (GTDB taxonomy): domain Bacteria; phylum Actinomycetota; class Thermoleophilia; order Solirubrobacterales; family Solirubrobacteraceae; genus JBBPZA01. Next base: position 17,299 of record JBBPZA010000073.1, read on the forward strand.
AGCCGGCCTCCTGGAGGGCCAGCGCGTCGTTGGCGACGTCGACGGCTCGCTCCGCGGTGCGGCCCTGCGCCTTGTAGCCGCCCAGCGCCGTGGCGGTCTGCGGGGTGAGGCCGACGTGCCCCTGGACGGGAATGCCCGCCTCCACGATCGCGCGGGCGCGGTGCACCATCGCGCCGCCGCCCTCGAGCTTGACGGCGTCGGCGCCGGCCTCCTTGACGAAGCGCTGGGCGGTGGCGATCGCCTGCTCGTCGGAGGCCTCGTAGGAGCCGAAGGGCAGGTCGGCGACGAGGAACGGCGTGCTCAGTCCGCGGCGCACGGCGGACGCCAACATGACGAGCTCGTCGACGCTCACCGGGACGGTGGAGGAGTAGCCGAGCACGGTCATGGCGCCGCTGTCGCCGACGAGCACCGCGTCCACCCCGGCCTCCTCGGCGACCTGGGCTGACGGGTAGTCATAGGCGGTGACCATGACGATCGGCTCGCCCCGGCGCTTTCGCTCGAGCAGTTGGGGGAGGGTGATCGGAAGGCGCTCGGAGGGCGCGGTGTCGGGTGTGCGGGGGTCGGTGGACATCGTCTGCTCTTCTATCGCAGCAGGGTTGCGGCCGACTGGTCGACGTCCACGATGCGGTTCTCGTCGGTGACGTGAACGACCCGCGGCTCGTAGCGCTCGAGCTCGGCCTCGTCGTAGGACGCGTAGGAGAAGACGATGACCGTGTCGCCGGGGTGGACGAGCCGGGCCGCGGCTCCGTTGACCGTCAGCTCGCCCGACCCGCGCCGCCCGGCGATCGCATAGGTCTCGAAGCGGGCGCCGTTGTCGACGTCGACCACGTGCACCTGCTCGTGCTCGAGGATGTCGGCCGCCTCGAGAAGCTCGGAGCCCACGGTGATCGAGCCGACGTAGTTGAGGTCCGAGCCGGTCACCGTCGCCCGGTGGATCTTCGATTTCAGCATGACGCGCTGCATCAGCGCGGCCTCCCGTTCGTGTGGATCAGGGTGTTGTCGATCAGGCGTGTGGGACCGACGCGGGCGGCGACGGCGACCAGCACATCGCCCTCCACCGCGTCGAGCGGCGCGAGGGTGTCGGGGTGGACGAGGGCAAGGTACTCGGGCTCGACGTCGAAGGGCGCCATGGCCGCCAGGGCGGCGTCGCGGACGGCCCCGGGCGCGCGCTGGCCATGGGCGACGGCCTGCTCGGCCGCCTCGAGCCCTCGGTGCAGGGCGATAGCGCGCTCGCGGTCGGAGGGGTCCAGGTAGGCGTTGCGGCTCGACAGGGCGAGGCCGTCGGGCGCTCGGACGGTGGGCAGGACCTCGATCTCCACCGGGATGTCGAGGTCTGAGGCCATGCGACGGATGACCGCCGCCTGCTGGCCGTCCTTCTGGCCGAAGAAGGCGACGTCGGGGGCGGCCATGTTGAAGAGCTTGCACACGACGGTCGTGACCCCGTGGAAGTGCTCGGCCCCGCGCGCCTCGCCTTCCAGGGGCTCGGTGAGGCCGCCGACGGCGACGGTGGTGGCGAAGCCGTCGGGGTAGACGGTCTCCAGCGCCGGGGCGAAGACGATGTCCACCCCCCGCTCGGCTGCGACCGCGAGGTCGTGGGCCTCGTCGCGCGGGTAGGCGGCGAGGTCCTCGCCGGCCCGGAACTGCGCGGGGTTCACGAACAGCGAGACGACCACCACGTCACAGGTCTGGCGGGCGCGGCGCATCAACGCGAGGTGGCCCTCGTGGAAGGCGCCCATCGTCGGCACCAGGCCGATGCGTTCGCCGGCGCGGCGTCGCGGGGCGAGCGCCGCGCGGAGGTCTGGGACGGTGCGCAGGAGCTTCACGCGTGGGCTCCCTGGGCGGCGAGCGGACCGTGTGGCGAGGTGGCCGGCGGCGCGACCCTGCGCGTCGCTTCCACGAGCGCGTCGAAGAGCGGCGCCAACTCGGGAGCCCGCTCGAGGACCGCTACGCGCTGGCGGGCGACGGTCGCCTCGTCGCCGCGGGCCACCGGCCCGGTGAGCGCACGGTCGGCGCCAAGCGACGCCCAGTTGTCGACCGTCGCGCGCACCAGCGGCACCAGGTGCTCACGCCCCACGCCTGCGGTCAGCGCGAGCTGCTCCGCGGCGGCCTCGAGGGTGACCAGGAAGTTCGAGGCGATCGAGGCGGCCGCGTGGTAGGCGGCGCGATCCTCGTCGGCGAGCTCGAACGGAATCATCCCGAGGCGGCGGGCCAGCGCATCGGCGAGCCATCGCGACCGCTCGCTCGAGCCGGCGACCGCGCACGCCGCTCCCTCGAAGCGGGCGGCGGCGTCGGCGACCGCTAGCAAGGGGTGGAAACCGAAGACCTCCTGGGCGCCGAGCGTGTGGAGCCCGGTCGCCCCGGAGCAGTGGCCGACCAGGGGACCAGCCGCCACGGCGCGTGCGGCGGCGGCGATCTCGCCGTCGGGGACGGCAAGGATGACCACGTCGGAGCCTGCCCCCGTCGCGCCATGTCCGAGCGGGCCGTCGACCTGAAGGCCGGCGTCCCCCAACGCGGTGACCAGCGCGCGGCCGAGCCGGCCCCGGCCGACCAGCCCGAAGCGCAGCCGGTCGAGCGACTGTCCCTGGGCAGGCAGGGGTGAAGGGCGGGGATGTCGGTCTAGCCGTTCCAGTTCTCGCACGGAGATACCGGTCGGTCGTGGATGTGCAGTCCGCACGGTGCGAAGATCGTGGGCTCCTCCCCATGGTAGCCGCCGTGCCCGGCTCTAGCATTCGCCCATGCCCACCGCGACCGAGCACCCGATCGCCTCCGGCGCCGGGCACAGGCGACGCGAGGAGCTCAAGGCGGTCTACGAGCAGGCACGAGCCTGTACGAAGTGCCCTCAGCTGGCGGCCGCGCGCACGACCGTCGTCTTCGGGGCGGGCAACGCCGACGCCGACCTCATGTTCGTCGGCGAGGCCCCGGGGGCCAACGAGGACCAGCAGGGCCTCCCCTTCGTCGGCCGGGCGGGCAAGCTGCTCGACCGGCTGCTCGAGGAGATCGGGATGCGGCGCAGGGACGTGTTCGTGGTGAATGTTCTCAAGTGCCATCCTCCCGGTAACCGGGACCCTCAGCCTTCGGAGATCGATGCCTGCCAGGACTATCTCCTGCGCCAGGTCGAGCTCATCGAGCCCCGGGTGGTCTGCACGCTGGGCAACTTCGCCACCAAGCTGCTGCGAGCCGACATCACCGGGATCACGCGGCTGCACGGTCGCGCCGAGGTGCGCACGATCGGGCCTCGCGCCGTACGCCTCTACCCGCTCTTCCACCCCGCGGCGGCGCTCTACACGCCGCGGATGGTCGAGACGCTGCGCGAGGACTTCGCGCGCATCCCCGAGTTGGTCGCGCTGCCCGAGCCGCCCCAGCCCGAGCCGCTCGAGGAGGTGCGCGAGCCCGAGGCGAGGCCGGAGCCCGAGCTGGCGGTTCCCGAGCCCGAGCTGGCGATCGAGGTCGGGGCGGCGGAACGCGAGCGCGAGCAGCTCGGCCTGTTCTGAGTTGGCCTACCGCGTCGCGCGG
>JBBPZA010000074.1:0-16727 GCA_038199375.1 Solirubrobacterales bacterium
CCGCCCTCGGGCGTTGTCGGATCCGCCGCCGGGGCGAAGCCCTCGAGGAAGCGGGCGGAGGCTGCGAGCGAGAACGGGCCGCGCGGGGTGAGGGAGAAGCGGGCAGGCGTCACCGCGTGCCTCGCGAGTGCGCGGCCGGGCCCAACGCGCGGGCGTTGAAGCCGCGCGAACGGAGATCCGGGCCGGGCGGGCTCAGCGCGGACGCTCGGCCGCGCCGAGCTCTGAGAGGTCGCTGTCGACGTCGCCGAGGTGTGCGCTCGATCCCGACACGTCGTCGCCCGCCGCAAGCAGTCGCCGGGCGTGGTCGAGGTCGTCGGAGCGACCCACGGCCAAGCAGCCGGCGACGCGTCCGCCGGCCAGGTACCACACGCTGAAGGCGCCGTCCTCGAGCGAGCCGCGCACCACCTCGGAGTCCCACTCGCTCGCAGGGCCGACGTACTCCATCGACGACCAGTCGGCGAGGTCTGAGAAGAAGTAGGGGATGACGTCGTGGGGCGCCTCGCGGCCGAGCATGTTCAGCGCGGCGGTCTTCCCGTGGTTGAAGGCGACGTCCCAGTGCTCGATGCGCATCGGGCGGCCGTGGATCACGCTGTCGTACTCGCACATGTCGCCTGCCGCGTAGATGCCGGGCACCGAGGACTCGAGCGTCGCCGAGCACTTCACTCCGCCGCGCTTCCCGAGACGCAGCCCGGCCTGGCGCGCGAGCATGACGTCGGGCACGGCTCCCACCCCCATCACGACCGCGTCGGCTTCGAGCGTGAGGCCGCTGACGCAGGCGACCTCCTGCACCCTGCCCTCCGAGCCGCGGAAACCCTCGAGGTCCTCCCCGCCGTGGACCTCGACGCCGTGCTCCTCCAGGCGCTCCTGGAAGAACCGCCCGGCCGTCGCGCCGAAGCCGCGCTCGAGCGTCGTGCTCTCCTGCATGATCAAGGCGCAGCGCTTGCCGCGCAGCGCCAGGGAGGCCGCGACCTCGGTCGCGATGTAGGACCCGCCGATCAGCACGACCCGCTCGGCGGCGTCGGCGTCCTCGCGGATGGTGTCGCTGTTGCCCAGCGTGCGGAGGTAGTGGATGCCTTCGAGCTCGGAGCCGTCGACAGCGAGCCTGCGCACGTTGGCTCCGGTGGCGATCAGCGCCTTGTCGAAGCGCACTTCCTCCTTGCTCGACAGCCGCGCCGTGCGATCGCCGGCGTCGAGCTTGAGCACGCTGGTGCGGGTCTTGAGCTCGATGTCCTGCTCCTCCCACCACGCCGATGGACGGAACCACACGTCCTCACGACTCTCCTTGCCCTGGAGGTGGCCCTTCGAGCAGGGGGGGCGGTTGTACGGCGGGTCGGGCTCGCGGCCGACGAGCAGGATCGAGCCCCCGGCGCCCTCCTCGCGCAGCCACCTCGCACAATTCGCGGCCGCCAGCCCTCCGCCGATGAGGAGGTAGTCGACCGAGCGGTCAGGCACCGACGGAGCCGTTGCCGAGGAACGTCGCCGTGATGTCGGACTCCAGGCCGGGGTCGAGCACGACCAGGACCTCGTCGCCCGCTTCGACGACCGTCTCGGGCGTGGGAACGAAGCCGCCGTCGGAGCGCAGGACCGAGATGATGAGCGCCCCTTTGGGAAGCGAGATGTCGCGGACGCTCTGGCCGGCCGCCGGCGCTTGCGCATCTACCTCGAGCTCGATGATCTCCAGGTGGTCCTCGGCTAGGTCGAGCAGATGCACCATGCCGTACTTGGGCACCTCGTGCTCGATGAGCCGCAGGATCAGGTCGGTCGCCGACACCGCCGGCTGGATGCCCAGCAGCTTGAAGTGCTGGAGATTTCGCGGGTTGTTGACCCGGGCGATGATCCGCTCGCAGAGGTACTTCTCCTTGGCGAGCTGGCAGATCATGATGTTGTCCTCGTCGTCGCCGGTCACCGCGATCGCCATGTCGGCGCGCGCGATGCCCGCGCGCTCGAGCACCCACAGCTCGGTCGAGTCGCCGTACTGGACGGCGTGCTCGAGCTCCTGCTCGACGACGAGGAAGCGCCGGCGGTCGGACTCGATGAGCGTCACCTCGTGGTCCTTCTCGATGAGCTCGCGGGCGAGGTTCCAACCGACCTTTCCCGCCCCGGCGATGACGACGTACACCTAGGCCCCCCCGTCCACGCCGTCCGCTCCGAGCGCGCGCGCGAACATCTCGATGGCATGCTGGGTGGGGCAGATCGTGTCGAGGCCCTGCTCTGCGTACCACTGCGCCCGCGCGGGGTCGAGGACGCGGACGATCACCCGGTCGACCTCGAAGCGCTTGCGGGCGACCTGGGCGATGACGAGGTTGGTGTTGTCGCCGTCGGTGGCTGCGATGAAGACGTCGGCGCGCTCGATCCCGGCCTCGAGCAGGGCGTCGATCTCGAGCGCGGTGCCGAGCGTGAACTGGCCGCCGGCGTCCTCCCAGGAGTCGTGCTGATCCTTGTCCAGGCGCTCGTGGGAGAGCGGATCCTCGTCGAGGACTGAGACCTCGTGCCCGGAGGCGAGGGCGGACTTGGCCACGGCGGAGCCCACCCGGCCGGACCCCACGATCAGGATGAGCATTAGCAGGACTCTAGCGAGCGCCGGGCGCTCGCTGGCCGACCTCGTTCGGCGTCGCGGAACGCGCCTGGTCCGGGGCCGGCCCGCCGTCTCAGGGCACCGGCTCCGGGCCGTTGTCCGACGGCGGCGGAGGCCCCTCATCGGCCGGCGGCGCGGTCAAGATCACCCGGCACGGCGCCTTGGTGACGACGTACTTGGTGACCTCGCCGACGAAGTTCTCGCGCGGCCCGCCGCGCCCGCCCAGCAGCGCTCCGCCGCGGATCCGCGTCGGCTCCTCGGCGGCCAGCACGATGGCCTCCACCCCCCGCCGCCTCGCCTCGGTGACGATCGCCTCGCCGGTGCGCCGTCCGCGCACGGTGGCGGTCGCCACCTCCACTCCGGCGTACTCCTCCCCCACCGCCTTCGCGCGCCGCAGCGCCTTGCGCGCCTGCTCGAGTCGCTGCGCGGGCAGGCTCGCGTCGAGCGGCAGCGACATCGGGATCTCGAACACCCAGAGCGCCTCGATCATCGCGCCCCCCTCGGCCTCGTCCGCTCCCTCGTCGGCGGCCAGCCGGCCCGCGGTCTGGACGATGTCGTCGTCGAGCGGCCGGTCGAAGATCGGGACGAGGATCGATCCGTACTCGGCCTCGGGAGCCTCGGTCCGCAGCGCCGCCTCGGGCACCGTGACGCGCTTGAAGATCGGCGTGCCGTCCGACCTGCGGTAGGCGAGGTAGAGCACGAGCCCGAGCACGAGCCAGGCTGCACCGACGATCCGCGCCCGGTCGTGCAAGACGACCACCGAGACCCAGCCCGCAGCCGAGATGAGCGCGCCCAGGGCGGACGGGAGCGGGAGCCGACCGCCGCCGACGCTCACCGACAGGGGCACCGCATAGGGACGAGGGCGGTCGGGCTCCCGGTAGCGCAGGACGCAGACCGAGAGGTGCGCGAGGGTGATGGCGATCATCGCCCCGAAGGCGTAGATGCCGACCAGGAAGTCGAGGTCCGCCGGAATCACGAAGGCCACGGCGAGGACCGCCGCGATGGCGATCGCCACCCAGGGCGTCGCGTGCGTCGGATGCAGCCGGCCGATCGCGCTGGGGATCTGGCGGTTGGTGGCCAGGGAGTAGGCGAGGCGCGAGAGCCCGAGCATGGCGCTGTTCGCCGCGGCGATGAGCAACATGCCCGCGCCCAGAGCGACGGTGTACTTCAGGACGTCGGCGAGCCACGAAGGGGAGTAGCCGGCGACCACACCGAGAACCGGCATCTCGAGGTAGCTCCCGCTCAACGACGTCGCACTGTCCACCTGCGGCAGCGCGCTCAGCGCGACGAGCGCGATGCCGACGAAGACCACTACCGCCGCCGTGGTGCCCGCGCCGATGAGCCGCTTGAGGCCGCGTCGGCTGACCTTGACCTCGCCCGCGAGTCCCGAGGCGGACTCGAGGCCGACGAAGGCGATGGCCGACAGCGTCATCGCAAAGAAGAGATCCTCCCACGACGGCTCCGCTCCCAGCTCGACCGGGTCGGTCAGCGCGTCGAGATCGAACACCTGGAAGAAGCCGATCCCGATGATGACCAGGAGCAGGAGGAGGTTGGAGACCGCCAGCACGTTGAGCCGGGTGAGGCGCCCGGCCGTCAGCCCGCGGACGTTGCGCAGCGCCACGTAGACGATCGCGCTCACGCAGAAGGCGATCTCGATCCATCCGCCGCCGAGCTCGCTCCAGTAGGGCGAGAGGTAGTGGCTCGCGGTGAGCACGCAGACGGCGATGAGGATCGTGTAGTCGAGCAGCAGCACCCACCCGGCGATGAAGCTCCACAGCTCGTTGAAGGCATAGCGGGCGAAGACCGTCGAGCCGCCGCGCTCCTGGTGCAGCGAGGCTCCCTCCACGTAGGTCATGGCCGACAGGAGGGCCAGAAAGCTTCCCACCAGGAAGACGATCGGGGTGAGGGCCAGCGCGCGGTCGGCCACGACGGCGAGCGAGAAGTACAGCGCCGCGGCGGTCAGGCTGAAGACGATGGCGAACAGCGCGGCCGAGCCGAGCGAGCGCCGCTCCTTCCTGTTCGAGAGCGCCGGCTCGGCGAGCCGGCGCAGCGCACGGCGCCCCGCCTCGCGCGCGCGCGACTCCAAGTCCGGAACGTCGCCCAGCCGGCGACGCTGGTTCTCGGCGCCCGAGCCGTTCGGGGCGCGCAGGCCGCCGTTCTCCCTCTCGTTCTCCTGGGCCACTTGCTAGGTGCGCCTCAAGAGATAGATCCGAGCCGCGCCGGCGGCGACGAAGAGCGCACCGAAGAGAACGCCGACCGCCAGCGGGCCGCCGCCGCGAGCGAGGGTCGAGACCAGAAGGCAGAGGCCGATGACGACCATCAGCACCGAGAGCAGGATGGTGCCGCCGCGATGGACCTGACGCGGAGGGGCCACGGCTCAGAGCTTAGAAACTATTCGGGTTCTCGGATAGTTTCTTTAGTCCGACCGCGGGGCGGGATCGCCGCCGATCAGACGACGACCGGCACCGGGGCTGCGTGATCGGCATCGACGGGCGCGGACTCGATGATCACCCTGCAAGGTCGCTCGGCCAGGACGGTCTCGAGCGTCTTGCCGAACAGGGTGCCGCCGCCGCGGCGCTCGAGGGGCAGGACGATCGCCCGCGCGCGCATCTCGCGCGCCTCGTCGACGATCAGTCGGCCCGCCCCGCCCGCGCGGACCTTCTCCCAGTGGCCCGACACCCTCCGGCCGCAGGCGACCTTGGCCTGCTCGACGATCGACTGGGCGCTTGCCTCGAGCTCGGGCAGGGAGGCGTCGATCGGGCTCGAGGCCGGCACGGTGATGGTGACCAGCACGTGTATCCCCCGCCGTTTCCGGCCGGCGAGCTTCAGGGCGGTGGCCATCGCCTCGGGCACGTAGTTGCGCTCGTCGAAGGCGACGAGAATCGACTCGTACTCGGCCTCGTGGTCGACGACGGGCTTGGGGACCGCGATCTTGACCGTGGTCGTCAGGTCGAGGCCCTGGCTGCGGCGGAAGACCACGAAGACCACGATTCCCAGCGCCAGCCACCCCACGCCCGCCGCCGCGACGTAGAGGTGAAGCGCGGTCACCGTCAGGAAGGCGATCCCGGTTCCCAGGCCCCCGAGGACCGCGAACAGCGGGAGCTTGGCACCCGCCACGGGCAGCACGCCCGGGCCTCGGTAGGGCCGCTCCCGGTCGGGCTGGCGCAGCCGCAGGGCGACCACGGCCGCGTGGGCGATCGTGAACGACAGCATCGCCCCGAAGGCGTACATGTTGCCCAGGAACTCGGCCTGACCCGGAACGAGCGTCGCGCAGGCGATGGCGCCGAAGACCAGGATGCCCAGCCACGGCGTGCTGAACTTCGGATGCAGGCGGCGCAGCCGGTCGGGAAGCTGACGGTGCAGCCCCATGGAGTAGACGAGCCGTGAGACGCCGATGATCCCCGCGTTGGTCGCTATGAAGAGGATCGTCGCCGCGAGCAGACCGACGTAGATCTCCCCCGCGCTCTGGAGCGGCCCGAGGTCGATCTCCTTGACCACGCCGAGGATCGGGTCGCCCGCAAAGCCGCCCTCCTCCTCGCCGAGGCCGAGGAGGGTCTGGTACTCGCCCTCGGCGTTCTTGGTCACCGGGAGCGCGCTGAGCGCGACCGCGGGCAGCAGCGCGTAGATCGCGAACACCGCGATGACCACGCGGTTGATCGCGGCCGGGATCGTCTTGGTCTCCTCCTTGGCCTCCTCGGCCATGTTGGAGATCGTCTCGATGCCCGTGTAGGCGATCATCCCGATCGGTATCGCCACCAGGAAGTCGCGCCAGCTCGGCGCGACGCCGAAGTCGACGTTGTTGACGAGCACGTCCGGGCTGAAGACGAGGATCCCTCCGACGAGGACCAGCAGCAGCTGGGTCATGAAGTCGGTGACCGCGAGGGCGATGTTCAGGCCGGCGGCCTCCTTGACCCCGACGACGTTGATCGCGCTGAGCAGCACGACGATCGCGATGCCGGCGACGATGTCGCCCGGCGCCGAGCGCAGCGGCTCCCAGAACAGCCCGCCGATGTAGTGGGGCACGAAGAACGCCGAGATGGCGATCGTGATGACGTAGTTGAGCATCTGCGCCCAGGCGGCGAAGAAGGAGGCGAGCTCGTTGAAGGCGTGGCGCGCGAAGCTCGAGGAGCCGCCTGCCTCGGGGTACATCGCCGTCGCCTCGGAGTAGGTCGCGGCGGTCAGGTAGAAGATGATCCCGGTGATCACGAAGACCAGCGGCGTGAGCCCCAGCGCGAACGAGGCGACCAGGCCGAGCGCGTAGTAGATCGAGGAGCCCACGTTGCCGTAGGCGGTGGAGAACAGGGCATTGACCCCCAGCACCCGCTGAAGGCCCTCGAGGCGGCGTTCGGCCATGGGTCGAGCGGAGTCTATGAAGGCCTACGGAGGGCCTGTCGGGATTCGCGCGCGTCCCTGCGCGCTTCTGGTCCAAAGCGTGCGTCCTGCGTTGCGTGCCGGCCGGGATGCTTGGCGCACATGACCTCCCGCGCTACCGTCCACCCATGGCCACCGCCGAGCGACTGCTCACCGCCGACGAGTTCCTCGCGATCCCGGGCGAGACCCGCTACACGCAGCTGATCGGCGGGAGGATCGTCGTGGACGACCCGACCGGCCTGCATCAGATCGCGGTGGGGAACATCTACGGGGCGCTTCACATCTGGATCCGTAGCGAGGAGGGCTTCGGCCGCGTGCTCCTCCCCCAGACGCTGCCGATGGCCGAGCGCCACGTCTTCTCCCCCGACTTGCTCTGGTACGCCGACCCCGACCGCCACGACATGACCCGTGGGCGCCAGTACGAACTGCCCGACCTCGTCGTCGAGGTTCGCTCACCAACCACGTGGCGCTACGACGTAGGGGTCAAGCAGACGGTCTACGAGGCGCGCGGCATCCCGGAGCTGTGGTACGTGGACACGCTAGGTGAGACCGTGCTCGTCTATCGCCGCACCACTTCCCGAGTGCGCGACTACGACCTCGCCATCGAGCTCGTTCCCGGGGAGGCGCTCACCTCACCTGCCCTCCCCGGCTTCACGCTCCCTATCGAGGAGGTCTTCGCGCCGCGGTAGCGCGGCCGATGACCACGGTCACTTGCCGCGCCGCACGCCGATCTTCTTCAGGAAGGGCTCGAAGCGCTTGCTCTTGCAGCCCGGGATCCCAGCCTTGAAGCCCAGGAGGTAGGAGCGCCTTCGCTGGTAGACGGTCCCGTGCGTGCGGGGCTCGACCCACCGGGTCCCGCCGGCGGCCTTGAGCTGGAACACGCCCTCGATCGCGTTCTCGAGGCTCGCCCGCACGAGGCGGCCCTGGCGCGCCATCTCCCGGGCCCACACGCCCGCCAGGCAGTCGGCCTGGAGCTCGCTGCCGACCGGGGGGTCCTCGCCGTAGAAGGGCTCGGCCGCACGGGCTTGCACGAGGTGCCCCCATTCGTGGGCCAGGACGAGCGCCGCGGCGAGGTCGCCGACGTCGCGGTAGAGCGGGAAGGTGAGCTCCTTCTCGTCCCAGGCTATGCGGTCTCGCTGCACGCACCAGTAGCCGTTGCGCGAGACCCTCTGGCAGTTGTCCGGTGGAGAGAGGGTCGGGCAGTAGAAGGCGTTGCTCGCATCGAGCTTCGGGGTCTTGCCGGCGCAGGGCGGCCCGTTGGCCCCCTCGTAGGCGATGAGCGCCCCGGGTGGCTCATAGCGGGCCTTGCGCGAGAGCTCACGGACGTTCTTCCGCCAGAAGCCGTCTATCAACGGCAGGAGGGCCTCGATGAACTCCTCGTACTCCGCTTCCTTGGCCCGGCCCCCGCCCGGAGGCACCGCCGTCCTGGCCGAGAGGAAGCGCACCTGGGCGGTGCCCTTCAAGCCGGCTGGGTCAGGGTCGATCACCGGGCGCTTGCCCGAGCCGGCGCTGGTGTAGGAATCCGCCGCCGCAAACGCGTCGGGCAGGACGGCCAGCGGCTGCTCGAGGCGGCCGCCGGGCTCCTTCGTCCCGGGTGATCCGTCGCCACCGCACGCACCCGATCCCAGCCCCAGAAGCGCTCCGAGCGCAAGGCTCGCGAGCAGGCGGGAAGATCGGCTGGCGGGGCTCACGGCGCGCCGAGTCTAATCGCCCCCCTGGGGCCCCCGGGCCCGCAAGAGCCCGATCGGTCGCTCAAGCGATCAGCGGGATGATGAGGATGGCGACGATGTTGGCCACCTTGATCATCGGGTTGATGGCCGGGCCGGCGGTGTCCTTGTAGGGATCGCCGACGGTGTCGCCGGTGATCGACGCCGCGTGGGCCACCGAGCCCTTGCCGCCGAAGGCGCCGTCCTCGATGAGCTTCTTGGCGTTGTCCCATGCGCCGCCGCCGCTGGTCATCGAGATCGCGACGAACAGGCCGACGACGATCACCCCGATGAGCAGGCCGCCCAGCGCCTGGACGCTCAGCAGGCCGACGATCACCGTGAAGCCGATCGGGATGAGCGAGGGCACGATCATCTCGCGCTGGGCCGAGCGGGTGACGATGTCGACGCACGTCCCGTACTCCGGCTGCTCGGTGCCCTCCATGATCCCCGGCTTCTCGCGGAACTGGCGGCGGACCTCCTCGACGACCGCGCCGCCGGCACGGCTGACGGCCTCCATGGAGAGGGCGGCGAAGAGGTAGACCATGAGGCCGCCGACGAGCAGGCCGATGAGGACCTCGGGGTTGGCGATCTCGAAGGAGAACGCCTTGCCGGCCTCGTCGGCGAGCTCGAGCTCGAAGGCGTTGAAGAGCACGAGCGCGGCGAGCACGGCCGAGCCGATCGCGTAGCCCTTGGTGACCGCCTTGGTGGTGTTTCCGACCGCGTCGAGCCGGTCGGTCACGTTGCGCACGTCCTCGGGAAGCTCGGCCATCTCGGCGATGCCACCCGCGTTGTCGGTCACGGGCCCGAAGGCGTCGAGCGCGACGATGAGCCCGGTGAGCGAGAGCTGGGCCATGACCGCCACGCCGATGCCGTAGATCCCCTGCGCTCCTCCGCCGGCCAGCTTCCAGGCCCCGAGGATGCCCAGCGCGAGCACGACCGCGGGAGCGGCAGTGGACTGAAACCCCTGGGCCAGCCCCGTGATGATGTTGGTGGCGTGGCCGGTCTCCGAGGCCCTCGCGGTCTTGTTGACCGGCTTGAAGCGCGTCGAGGTGTAGTAGTCGGTGATGACGAACAGCAGGGCGGTCACGCCGATGCCGATCAGCGCGCAGAGATAGAGCTCGCCGGTGCCCGGGATGTCGCCGGGGGCCGCAGCGTCCCTGAGCGACAGGTCGCTCATGAGCCACTTGGTCACCGGGTAGAAGGCGGCTGCGGCGATGACGCCCGACACGATGAGGCCCTGGTAGAGCGCTCGCTCGACGTTGCCTGCGCGAGAGCGCACGGCGAAGGTGCCGATGATCGAGGCGATGATGGACACGGCCCCGAGGACGAGCGGGTAGAGCGCGATCTGGGTGGCGTTCTCGACCGAGAAGGTCAGTACGCCGAGCAGCATCACCGCGACCGCGGTGACCGCGTAGGTCTCGAAGAGGTCGGCGGCCATGCCGGCGCAGTCGCCGACGTTGTCGCCGACGTTGTCGGCGATCACCGCGGGGTTGCGCGGGTCGTCCTCGGGGATGCCGGCTTCGATCTTTCCCACCAGGTCGGCTCCGACGTCGGCGCCCTTGGTGAAGATCCCGCCCCCCAGGCGGGCGAAGACCGAGATCAGCGAGCCACCGAAGCCCAGGCCGATCAGGGCGTCGATGGCCTCCTTGGGCTCCTGGTCGAAGAAGAAGGTCAGCACGCCGTAGTAGCCGGCGACGCCGAGCAGCCCGAGGCCGACGACGAGCATGCCGGTCACCGCCCCGGACTGGAAGGCCACCTTCAGCGCCGTGGCGACGCCGTCGCGGGCGGACTCAGCCACCCGGGCGTTCGCTCGCACCGACACGTTCATGCCGATGTAGCCCGCGGCCGCGGAGAGGATGCCGCCCACCGCGAACCCGGCCGCCACCGAGATGTCCTGGACGAAGATGAGGGCGACGAAGAGGACCACGCCGACGATCCCGATCGTGCGGTACTGGCGGTTCAGGTATGCGGACGCGCCCTCCTGCACTGCGCCGGAGATCGCCCGCATGCGCTCGTTGCCGGGCGAGAGCGCGAGCAGCTGGCGGGAGGTGAGCACGCCGTAGGCCACCGCGGCGCCGGCGCACACCAGCGCGATCAAGACCCCGCGGTCGGTGACGAATTCAGACAAGGGAAAGTCCTCCGAAGATGAAGAGCGCGCCCCGGGAGAGGGGCGCGCGGGAAATGGGGCGCGGGCGCGGCAGCAGGCGCACGTCCGCCGGGAAGCCGCGAGAGTGTACCGCGGGCCGCGGCGGGAGAATCGCCGAGCCCTCGTTCACCGGACTCGTGCGGGATTTGCGGCTCGCCGAGGCTCTTGTGCCCTTAGAGCCCGTCCGAAAGCGGTTCGGCGCGCCTGTTTTCGGATGGACTCTTACTGCCCCGGGATCCAGAGCCGGCCGCTCGACTGGGCGGGTCCGGTGCCGCCCGCCTCCTCTTTCCGTTCGCCGGCGGGGGCGGCGGCGGGATCGCGGGGCGGAGGAGGAGGAGCTCCCTGGCCCGCCTCGGCGGCGTAGGCCATCTGAAGCTGAGAGAGAGCGTTGCGGATCGGAGCGAGGTCGGGGGCTCCCTCGGTGGCCTCGACGAGCGGCATCAGCGCCCGGACGGCGTCGATCGCGGTGCGAACCTGACCCAGATCGCGCTCCGCCTCGGCGCCGGGCGCGAGCCCCATCCGCCGTCCGGCGAGGTTGACCAACGACACGATGGCCTGGAGGAGGACCTGGTCGACGGTGACCCGCCGCATCTCCTCCTCGAAGGCGCGCAGCTCCTCCTCGGTCGGCTCGGGCTCGGGGCCGGTACTCATGCCGGAACCGCGGCGGCGTAGGTCTCGCGGGTATCGTTCACGCAGCCAGCATAAACCTCGTCGCTGGGGGTGCCGGCGTCGATCAGCCTGCGCTGGCGCTGTGCCCCGTTGAGCTCGGGTAGCGCCACCTCGATTCCCAGCTCGGATCGGATCGGCGCCGTCCAATCGAGCAGGCGGCCGACCACCTCCGCGGCTGGGTACTCCTCCTCGCGCTCGAGATCGATCATCCGGCCGTCGAGGCCGTAGCGTATGGCGCGCCACAAGTTCTCTTCCACGAGCCGGGGAGGCGGGTCCTCGAAGGGAACGCCCTCCTCCTCGTCGCGCGCGGCCTGGGCGACGCAGGCGACGTGGAGGGCACAGAGGGCGTCGGACTCGGCGGCGGTGGTCTGAGCGTCGCAGATGCGCACCTCCACCGTGCCGAAGGAGAGGTGGGGGCGCACGGAGAGCCACACCTGCGTGTATTCGACGATCGACTGCGTCCGGACGAGCAGGTCGATGTACCGGGCGAAGGCGTCCCACGAGCCGAAGGCCTCGGGGATTCCGCAGCGCGGGAAGGTGCGCGTGAAGCTCTGGGTGCGGGCGGAGTGGAGCCCCGAGTCGCGCGCGTCGAGGTAGGGGGAGTTTGCGCTGACCGCCAGCAGCAGCGGAAGGATCGGTCGCAGGCGGTCGCAGGTCCGGATCGCCCGGTCGGCGCCGCGGATGCCGACGTGGACGTGGAGGCCGAACGTGTTGTTGCGCCACGCCACGTAGCGCAGGCTCTCGTTGAGCCGCTGGTAATGGCGGGTGTCGATGATCCGCTGCTCGCGGTAGTCCGACCACGGGTGGGTGCCGGTCGCACCGAGGGCGATCTCGCGCTCACCGGCGAGCGCGAACAGGCGCCGGCGCGACGCGCGCTGGCTGGCCAGGGCATCGGCCAGGTCGTCTCCCTTGGCCGACCTGATCTCGATCTCCGAGGCGATGAGCTCCCCCACGACCGCCTCGGCGAGGACCGGGTCCGCTGTCGCGGCGTCGTGGAGCTCCTCGAAGCGGCCGACCAGCGAGAGCGTCGTCGGGTCGAGCAGGGCGAACTCCTCCTCGATGCCCACGGTGAAGTCGGTCGAGGCGTCGAGGATCTCCCTCGCTGCACTGAGGTCAATGCCCACAGGGGCGGTCCTTGTCACGTGGGAAGACGCCGGCGCCCATGGGCCTTAGGTCAGGTAGAAGTAGAGCGCGTAGAGGAGGTCGACGGCCGGGCTCGAGGTGTGCACGGTCACCTCCGGGGGCACCTGGACCAGGGCCTCCGAGTAGTTGAAGATGATCTTCACGCCCGCCTCGACGAGCTGATCGGCCAGCGGCTGGGCGGCGGCGGTGGGCACGGCGAGGACGGCCACGACGATGTCCTCGTCCTCGACGACGGAGGTCAGGTCGCCGGCCTCGCGGACTTGGTGAGGCCCGACCGCGGTGCCGATCTTCTCCGAATCGTTGTCGAAGATGGCCACCACGCGAAAGCCGTGGTCGGCGAAGATGTCCGAGCTCGCTATCGCCATGCCCAGGTTGCCGGCGCCGAACAGCGCGATGTTGTGCTGGCCCGAGGTGCGCAGGATCTTGCGGATCTGGGAGACCAGCGCGTCGACGTTGTAGCCCACGCCGCGCTTGCCGAACTTCCCGAAGCCTGAGAGGTCGCGGCGGATCTGGGTCGAGTTGACGTGGGTGTAGTCCGAGAGCTCCTGTGAGGAGATCGTGTCCTTGCCCATCTTCCTGGCCTGGGTGAGCACCTGGAGATAGCGCGACAACCGAGCCGCGACCCCGAGGGTGAGGCGATCGGCGGCGCCCGGCTCTGCGGGCAGGGGCGTACCGTCGCGGGAGGCCATCAGCGCTGGACTCTAACGAGGCGCTCACGCAGCACCGCCTCGTCGACCTCGAGCTCGAAGGCCTCCTCACCGTCGATCGTCACCACGGGGATCCGCTCCAGGTAGCGGGCGTGGAGCGCGTCGTCGGCGCTGATGTCGCGCTCGCACAGCGCGAAGGGCGTCTCCGCGCGGACGTGCTCGAGGATCACGCGCGCCTCCTCGCAGAGGTGGCAGCCCGGGCGGGTGTAGAGGACGACCTCGGTCACGCCGCGAGCGGATGCTCGCCCGTCGCATAGGCGTCGAGCGACAGATACGCCGGGTAGGGCAACTGCTCGACGAAGCGCGCGGCGCTGGCGATCATCGCCGCGTTGTCGGTGCACAGCTCGAGCGGCGGAAGGTGGAGCGCCGCGGGATTGAGGCCGCCGATTCGCTCGCGCAGCGGCCCGTTCGCGGCGACCCCGCCGCCGATCGCGAGCCGGTCGAGCCCGGCGGCGTGCAGCGCGCGCTCGGTCCTGTCGGCGAGCTGCTCGACGATGGCGTGCTGGTAGGCCGCGGCGAGGTCGGCGCGGCGGCGCTCGGCTTCCTGCGCCCCGAGCTCGCGCACCTTGTAGAGCAGCGCCGTCTTGAGGCCCGCGAAGGAGAAGCTCAGGCCGGGGACGCCGCGCGCGGTCGGGAACGCGAAGGTCTCGGGGTCGCCGTCGCGCGCCAGGCGCTCGAGGGCCGGGCCGCCGGGAAAACCGAGTCCGAGCAGACGCGCGCCCTTGTCGAACGCCTCGCCGGCGGCGTCGTCGAGCGTCGTACCGAGCACCTCGAAGCCGCGCGGATCCTCCACTCGCGCGAGCAGCGTGTGGCCGCCGCTGGCGATGAGGCACAGGAAGGGCGCCGAGAACGGCTCGGGCGCGACGAGGTTTGCCGCCACGTGGCCGTGGAGATGGTCGACGGGCGCGAGCGGCAGCCCGCGCGCCGCGGCGAGGGCCTTGGCCGTGGTCAGCCCGACCAGCAGCGCGCCCACGAGCCCGGGACCCTGGGTCGCGGCGATCAGGCCGATGTCCTCGAGGGTCGCTCCCGCGCGCTCCAGCGCGTCGTCCACCGCCTCGTTGACGAGCTCGAGGTGCCGGCGGGAGGCCACCTCGGGCACCACCCCGCCGTAGCGGTCGTGGATCCCCTGCGAGGAGATGACGTTGGAGCGGATCGCGCCGTCGGGCGCCAGTACCGCGGCGCAGGTGTCGTCGCAGCTCGTCTCGAGCGCGAGGATCACGCAGACCGGATGCGCCGCGCGTTGGGCACGTCGTCGAGCGACCCGTCCGCGGCGCCATCGCTCCGTGGCGCCCGCGTCGCCGGCGTCGACCACATGACGAGTGCGTCCTCGCCGTTGTCGTGGTAGTAGCGGCGGCGCAGGCCGGCGCCCCTGAAGCCGTGGCGCTCGTAGAGGACGATCGCCGGGGCGTTGGATTGGCGGACCTCGAGCGTGAAGCGAGCCTGCTCGTCGCCGACGCGCTCCTCGAGCGTGACCAGGAGGGCCGTGGCCACCCCGGCGCGCTGGAAGTCGGGATTCACCGCGATGTTCATCAGGTGCCACACGGTGTCGTAGCGCGAGCACACGCAGTAGCCGACCAGGCGGCCCTCGCGCAGCGCCGCCAGGCAGATGCCCGATGGCTTTGACAGCTCGAGCACGAACATCGCCAGCGACCACGGCGTCGGGAACGCCCGGCGCTCGATCGCGAGGACCTGCGGGAGGTCGGCGTAGGTGAGGCGGCGAATTTTCGGGGGCTCGGTCATGTGGCGCGACGGGCGATCTCGGCGTCTGGAAGCCGGAGGTAGTCGGGCGCCACGTCCTCGAGCGATGCCGTCGCCCAGCCCGAGGGGGGACGGCCGGCGCGCCAGTGGCGGGCGCTCACCAGGTGGCGGTCATCGCCGTCGGCCGGCACCTCGGTCCCGACCGCCTCCAGTTGCGAGCGAAATCGTAGCGCCCCGTCACCCACCGCAAGCGGGGCCCGCTCGAGGCCCGCAGCGAGCCTGGCGAGCTCCTCGGGCGCCGCCACGGCCGGTGAAAGAAGCTCCCGGACACGCGCCCAGGCGGCGACGAAGGCCTCCCCACGGCGCGCGTCGACCACGGCGAGCACGGGTCGGGAATCCTCGACGCGAGCCCCGGCGGCAAGGAGGCGCAGCGTCGAGACGCCGACGAGCGGGACCCCCCGAGCCTGCGCGAGGCCGCGAGCGGTCGAGACGCCGATCCGCAGGCCGGTGAAGCTCCCCGGGCCGACGCCGACCACGATGCGGGCGACCTCGTCCCAGTCCACCGCGGCCGCGGCCATGGCCTCCGCGACGAGCTCAAGCAGCCGGGTGGCGTGCCCCGGGCGCTCGCCCGGGGCGGGATCGTGTCGCGCCTCCCAGGTCTCGCCGTCCCGAGTGACGGCGACGGTGGTCGCGGCGGTCGCGGTATCGAAGGCCAGGACGGCGGGGGCACCGCGACCGGCGCGCGCCGCCCAGGCCTCGTCGACCCGAGTGCCGAGCTCGTCCGGGGCGATCACGAACTCGACGACGTCCATCTCCGAATATCACGCTAGCGGGTCCTTTAGACTATCCCCGTGCTGCGTCGTCCCCCGCGCGCGAAGAACGCCTTGAAGGCGATTTTCGAAGGCATCGCGTGATGCTCGACGAGCTCCTCTCCCCACTGCGACTCCCCGAGCGCGCGTTGGACGCCCTCACCCGGGTCGCGAACGATCTCTCCGGCTTGCGAGCGGAGCTCTCGAGGGGCGTGGCCAAGCTGGACGAGAACACCTCCACCCTGGCCTCCGACGTGAGTCCACTGGTCACCGACGTGGCGGTGATTCGCGAGTCGACCTCGCACCTGCCCGAAGGCATCGCCAAGCTGGAAAAGGTCGTCGAAGGGCTCGGTGGAAAGCTCGAGAACGTCCACGAGGGAGTGGGCACCATCCACGCCGACTTGCGCGAGCTCTGCACCCACGTCGACCAGATGAGCCAGCAGCTCGCCGCGATGCACGAGACCATCACCGGGATGAAGGGCGATGTCGAGGAGGTCACCAAGGATCTCCCCGGGTCTGGGAGCGGACCCATCGCTCGCATGCGCGACGCCATCGGCGGCCAGTCGAGCTAAGGGCCTATACCGCTAGGCCGCTAAGGGCTCTATGGGCACCAGTCGAGCGTCACGCCGCGGGCGTCGCCGCCCAGGTGCTCCAGGAAGACCCGTAGGACGACCCGGCCCAGCGTCTCTCCGCCCGCGTGCTCGGGCCACTCGACGAAGGAGATCGTCTCGGGTGAGAAGTAGTCGGCAAGGAGCGCAGGGTCCTCGTCCGCGAGGCTGCCCAGGCGGTAGAGGTCGAGGTGGGCCACCGTCACCCCGCGGGCCCGGTAGCGCGCGCCGACCGTGAAGGTCGGACTGACCACCTGCTCGCCGACGCCCAAAGCCCTGGCCGCCCCCCGTACGA
>JBBPZA010000075.1:0-6100 GCA_038199375.1 Solirubrobacterales bacterium
GCCCGCGCGAGAGGTCGATGATCACGAGGCGCCTCGAGATGTAGGCGGGTACGCCGGCGGGCGGCGGGAGCGGGCGCTTGGCGGAGCTCTTGCAGGTCGGGTCGACCACTGCCCAGCGCACACCGAGGCGTCGGCGGTCGCCCAGGCCGGCAGGCGTGCCGTCGAGCACGGCGCGGGCGCGTCGCGCGACGCGCAGCTCCGCCGCCGGCTGGATGTCGGCGGTGTCGAGGGCCGGCAAGGTGCGCGTGTGAAGCAGCCAGGTGGTCAGGAAGCTCCAGCAGCGATCGGTTGCCACCACCTCGTTCGGTTCGATTTGCGCGGCGAGGGCGTCGAGGCCGCGCAGCGACGTCGCGTTGGTGAAGCCGTACAGGCGCTTGACGTTGGGTGCCTGGACCCACGCGAAGGCCGCGACCAGGAGCGTGAGCGCGGCGCCGGCGCCAACGCGTGCTCGTGCGCGCGGGATCCGGTCGATCGCCACGGCGACGAGCGGGACCAGGAAGAGGGGGAGGAAGTAGGCCATGCGCAGGTAGGCGAGCGGGATGTGGACGAGCCATGCGTATGCGCCCCCGATCGTGAGCGCGATGCCGATCAGCAACGGGAGGAGCGCCGGGCCGCGCATGCGGCGGGCGGCGACGAGACCGAGGGCGAGAAGAGCCACCGCGCCGAAGGGGATCGTGAGATCCTGCGCGAGGGCGAGGAGGTCGAGCTTGGTCGAGAGGTAGGCCGTGTAGGGCTGGGTCCCGCCGAAGCTGCGCTGGCGCTCGAGGAGGTCCGAGGCGACAGCCGGACCGATCGCGAGGAGAGCGACGGCCGTCAGCCCCAATCCGCGCGCTGTGCGCCGCCTCTCCCCTCGGACAATCGCGCCGACCGCCACCACACCTACTACGCCTAGCCCCAGGGAGAGCGAGAGCCGGTGGGTCGCGGCAAGCGCGACGAGGATCAGCCCGAACCCGGCGGCCTCGAGCGCGCCCAGCCCGTCGATCATGAGCGTGGTCGCGTAGAGCAGAACGAGCGCCAGTAGCGCCAGCGCGGCGACGTTCGCGAGCCCGTGCCACCCGAGAATGTCCTGGGTGATCGGCAGCGAGGCGGCGAGGAAGGCGGCCAGCACGGCGGCCCGGGCGCCCCAGAACGCGCGGACCAACGCGAACATCGCGCACGTGCCCGCCGCCGAGAACAGCGCGATCCCGTGCATTACCGCCGTGGCCGGCGCACCGGTCATTGTCAGGAAGGCTCCGTAGACGCTCGGAGCACCGGGATCCTCGCGAAAGGGCACCCCGAGCATCCAGTACGGGTTGTCGATGAGCAGCGACCCCTGGCGGCGGATCTCGTCGGCGTAGAGCACGTACTTCGCCCAGTCGTTGCCGGGAATGGGCGAGCCGCCGATCACCCGGGCCGCCAGCACGACGCCCACGACCAGCGCCCCGAGAAGACCCGCCGCCTCCGCCCACTCCACCTCCACCCTCGCTTCGCGCTCGCGCGCGCCGCGCCGACCGCCGAGCCCCAGCCCACCGGCTACCACGATCGTCGCGACGGTCACCCGCGAGGAGACGCCGTTGACCTCGATCCCGACCCGGGCGACGCTGATCAGCGCGACGCTCGTGGCCGCAAAGCCCAGCGCCGGCGCGGCCGCGAAACGACCTACCACCGAGTCCAGGCGCGCGGGCAGCAACGGAGCCAGCACGACCCCCGGGGCGATGAGTAGCACGGCCACAGAGAGCAACGGCGAAGGAGCGCCTGCGAACGCCAGCACGGCCTCGAAGGCGACCAGTACGAAAGCGGCAAGCGGGCAGCGCCAACCCCACAGCTTCCCGCCCGGGCCTATCGTCCGCGGGGACGATGCGGCCGACGGCGATGACTCGAGCAGGGAAGGCATGGTCGCGGGCGACGGCACTCGCCTTCCTGCTGGCGCTGACCTGCGCCCCACCGGCGAGCGCCCAGACGGGCAGCGGACTATACGAGCCGTTCCCCGAGCCGGCGGCACGCTCGCAGGCGCAGGATTATCTCCAAGAGCTCCTCCTGCGCCCGGTCTCGGCCGAGGATCTCGACAACGGCAGCTTTCTGTCTCTGCCGCCCACCGCTCCGCGGCCCAAGCGGACCGCGGGCGAACGCGCGGGCGCGGCCGGCGCGGGCAACATCTCCTGGCTCGATCTCCCCGCGACCGTCCTGCTGGCATCGATCCTGCTCGCGGCTACGGCGCTCTCGATTTCCGCGCGCAGCTCTGAAGATCGGTGAGCCCCGGTTACGTGGCTCTTGCCGGATAAGACACGCATCCAGTAGATTGCCCCCGAGCTCTCAGCCGTGCGACTGCGACGACTCCTCTCCCTCTCCTTCCTCGTCGCCCTGGCGTCACTCCTGCCCTCGGCTGTGGTGTCCGACGCCTATGCAGGGGAGCGGGCGAAGCTCGCGCGCTTCAAGCCTCTCGGCTGTACGGCGAAGTGGAACAAGAAGAACCAGCGAATCCGGGACGCCGACCGCGACGGACGGCCCAACATCGTCGACCCCGACATCGACGGCGACGGCCGTGCCAACGGGCGTGACGCGGACATCGACGGAGATGGCATTCCCAATCGGCGCGACCTTGACGTCGACGCCGACGGGATCCCGAACCGGGTCGATCGCGACATCGATTCCGACCGGCGAGCCAACCCCCGCGATCGCGACATGGACGGCGACGGTCGCCGAAACGCGCGCGACCGGGACATGGACGGCGACGCGCTGCCAAATGGAGTCGACCCCGAGATCGACGGGGATTGCGTGCGCAACGTCGCCGACGCCGACATGGACGGCGACGGGGTGCCGAACTTCCGCGACGACGACGCCGACAGCGCTGGGCGTGACTTGGCGAGAACGGCTCAGGCGAGCCCGAGGCGTGTCGCTCCGCAGTTCTTCGGCGTGGTCAACGAGTACGCGTTCGTGGCGGCAGGCGCCAATCGCGACCTCCTGCTCGATCAGGTCGTCGCCACTGGCAACCGCGTGATCCGGCAGAAGTTCGACTGGGCGCTGATCGAGCGCGAGCGCGGCGTATACGACTTCTCCCCCTACGACGCGTGGATGACCGCCGTCGCGGCTCGGGGCCTCGAGGTTCTTCCCATCCTGTTCAACCCGCCGCCGTTTCGCTCGAGCGCACCTCCCAACCCCCAGCGTGGGACCTACCCGCCGGCGAGCAATGGCGACTTTGCCATTTTCGCGAGACTCTTGGCCCGCCGCTACGGACCCGGCGGCAGTTTTTGGGCCAGGCACCCGCGGCTCCCGGCCCGCCCGGTGCGCGCATGGCAAATCTGGAACGAGCCCAACGTGCGCGCCTACTGGCCGAGCGGGCCTGACCCGGCAGCATACGTCGCCATGCTCCGCACGGTCGGCAACGCCATTCGGGACGACGACCCCGGTGCCGAGATCGTCGCGGGCGGGCTGACAGACAGCCCGTCGAACATGGCGCCCACCGAGTTCGCCGCGCGCATGTACGCGGTCGGCGCGAAGGGCAGCTTCGACACCATGGGCGTCCACGCGTATTCGAACTCGCCCGACCGCACACTGGACATCGTCGACAGCCTGCGCCGAGTGATGGACGGCAACGGCGATTCCGGCAGGCGACTGTGGGTGACCGAGGTCGGGTGGGCCGACGCCGGACCCCCCTCCCAGTACACGATCGGAGTCGAGGGGCAGTCGGAGATGATCAGGCGCGTCTACACCGCACTCGTGGGCGAGCGCGACCGGCTCAGGCTTCGAGGCGTCATCTACTACGCCTGGCGCGACGCGCCGGCCTACGGTGAAAGAGGTGACTTCTGGGGCCTGCACACCGGGCTTTTCGACATCGGTGGCGCGCCCAAGCCCGCACTGAGCACCTACGTCGCGACGCTTCGCGACCTGAGCGATCCGGCCGCCGGTTCCTAGCAGTCCGCGGCTACCTCTTCTGGCCGGTGGCAATAGCCTACCTGCGGATCGCCACGCACCCACCAGCACGGACTGTCGACCATCCTGACTCGCGACCGCGACTTTCGCCGCTTCGACGGCATTCGCGTGATTGATCCCTTCGGGTGACACAGCCCGGCGAGCGGCGCGGTAGCGGCGCGGGTACCTTGAGCGCTCTGCGTGCGTGACCTTCGCCGGCGGGTCGGGCGACTTCCCGAGGGCTCGCCGGCCCTGACCGGCTTGCGGCTCGGATACCGGGCAGCCTACCTGGCCTTGAGCGCCTACTGGCGTGTCTGGCATCCGCATGGTCGCGGGGCACAGCTCGTGCTCGTCGACGGCGACCGCGTCCTTCTCGTCCGCCACACCTACCGTGCGCCCTCGACCTGGATGCTTCCCGGGGGCGGCGTACACCGGGGCGAAGCCTTTCGAGCGGCCGCGGTGCGCGAGGCCGACGAGGAGCTCGGCCTATCCCTGGCAGACCTCACGCTGCTGCTCAGCTACACCGTCCACCGGGAGCACAAGCACGACCAGCTGTCCGTCTTCGTCGCCGAAGTCTCAGGCGACACAGACCTCATCGTCGACCGCGCGGAGCTCGCCGAAGCGCGCTGGTGGCCGCTCGACGACCTCCCGGGATCACTCGACGAGGACGACCACGGCGTGCTCGAGGCGCTACCTGGGAACCAGGGGTCAAGGGGCTGACCGAGAGAGCCGCGTCTTTGTGCGATGCCCGAGATGGTGCGCTCGATCTCGGTCCTGGCCGTTTGCGCGGCCGTCGCTGTCGATGTCGCGGTCGAACTGGTTTGTTCCACTTTGCCGAACAGCCCGGTCGCGCCGGCAGCTTGCCGCTCTTGGTCGAGAGCTGGCCCTTGGCTCCAGCCTCAGCGACGACCAGGGCGGGGCTCGCGGCTACTGCGGCGAGGCGTGGACTGCGAAGTCCGGGCCGAAGCGGCCGGCAAGCCACTCCGTGGTCTCTTCGATGCCTTCCCTGACTTCGGTCTGCGCTTCCCAGGAGAGCAGGCGCCTGGCCTTTTCGACGGACGGCCAGCGACGTTGCACGTCGACCTCGAAGCTGGGCAGGTGCTCTAGCGCGAAGTCCTGAGGCGCGTGGCCGCAGGCCTCCCACACGATGCGGGCGATCTCGGTGACGGTGAGCTCCTCCGCGCCCGAGATGTTGAAGTCCTCCCCCTCCGCGGCGGGTGAGGCCATGGCCGTGACGATTCCCTCGGCGATGTCGTCGACATGGGTGAGGGTTCGGGTCTGGTCTCCCGACCCGAAGATCTCCAGCGGACGCTGGCCGGTGAGCGCCTTGGCGATCAGGTCGGGAACCGCGTGGGCGATCCCGGGCTCGTCGTCGGGCATCTCTCCGGGGCCATAGGCATTGAACGGTCGGCAGATCGTGTACCTGAGGCCGTGCTCGGCGGCGGCTGCGCGGCAGTAGACCTCGCCGGTGAGCTTTGAGAAGCCGTAGGCCGAGCGGGGCATCGGGCACTCCCAGATGTGCCCCTCGGTGGTAGGGAACTCGGTCGCCCGCTCGAAGACCATCGAGCTCGACACGTAGACGAAGCGCTCGACGTCGTGGTCGAGCGCCGCGCGGGTCACCGCGTTGTAAAGGCCGTTGTTGACCTCGGTGAGGGTGTGGGGAAGCTTGTGGAAGTTCGCGATGCCCCCGACGATCGCCGCGCAGTGAATCACGTGGCTGCACCCCGTGGTCGCGTCGCGCGCGTTACCCAGGTCGCGCAGATCGGCGGTGTGGATCTCACAGCCCTCGCGCATCCACTGCGGCGGCTCGCGCTGATCGGAGACCCGGACCTCGAAGCGAGGATCGGCGAGCAGACGCCGGACGATCGCCGATCCGATGAAGCCGGCGCCGCCGGTGACCAGGACGCGGTTCACGGGCCGAGCAGGCTATACGGTTCGTCAGTCACGAACGGCCTGTGAAGCTGGGGCGGCCGAGTCAGTCGGCCGGGGTGGTCAAAGTGAGCCTTCTTACGGTAAGAGAGGTCTTGGAGGGTCATTACTCAAATATCACTCCGCAATACGCGGGGGAGCGCCGTCGCACTTCGCGGGGTTAGGCGGTAGTATTTTTCGGTGACCTGCGGTTCGCGCAGGTGAAGGTCTACCCGACGAGGCTCATGTCCATCACCATCCCGGAGATCCGTGCGGATCTCAGGCAGCGACTGGAAGCGCTCGA
>JBBPZA010000076.1:0-22179 GCA_038199375.1 Solirubrobacterales bacterium
CGACCTCCAAAGCCAGATCCTGCACCTCCTCGCCATCCCCCACACCGCCTACCAGGCCGCCGCCACCAACTCCTGACCGGCCCACTCACCACCCCACGCGATGGGGGGAGATAACGCCCGCGAGAAGTGCGGAACGAGAGTGCCAGCGCCTGGTCGAGCTTCTTTCGCACCTGCTCTGCCTGGTCGGCCGGGAGGCGAAGCTGCGCGTACGCGCGCTCGACCAGCTCGACCGGCACGTAGGGCTGCTCGCAGCCGGTACCTCTCATTCGCGCGATGCAGAAGAAGTAGGGGTAGGTGCCGCCGTTGCCCTTCGCGTGGATCAGGCTCATCCGCGAGCCGCAGCGCCCGCAGTAGAGCGAGCCCTTGAGGTAGTGGTGATGCTTTTTCGGTCCTTCTCGGCGGCGTGGTTGTGGGCAGAGAGCACGGCCTCGACGCGGGCGAAGGTCTGCCGGTCAATGAGGCGCTCGTGGCGGCCCTCGTACTCGACGCCGGCGTAGCGGACGGTGCCGACGTAGTACGGGTTCTGAAGCAGCGATGCGCAGCACCCCGCTCCTGATTGAGGCCACGCCGCTCGACGGTTACAGCGTCCACGTCCGCTTTGAGGACGGCACCGCCGCCGACGTCGACCTCTCCTACCTCGCGGAGCGCGGCGGCGTCTTCGAGCCCCTGGGCGATCCGGCCTACTTCCGCCGCCTGCGCGCCGACCGCGAGGCCGGCACGATCGTCTGGCCCAGTGAGGCGGACATCGCGCCGGAGACTCTCTACGCGCACGCCCAGCGGCGCGCTGCCGCGATCTCCTAAGGACCTACTGGGCCGAAGCCCTCCCGCGGGTCCGACGATGTGCCGGCGCCAGGGTCGTCCCACGCGACGACGGTGGACTCATCGCTCAGGCGTGTGTGATGCCCTCGACCGTTTCGCGCAGGACCGCGGTGTCTGCATACACCCGCCCGCGGGTCAGCTTGCCCTCGCTGAACTCGTAGATCCACACGTTGTGCACGTCCATGGTCTTGCCGTTCTTGGCCCGCGCCTGGACGTGGACCGGAACGACGATCACCTCGCCGGCGTCGATGAAGCCTTCGGGCGTCGAGGACGAGCTCGCGCGCCGTCGCAGGGGGCGACATTCCGGCATCGAGACGTTGCCTCGCTGCCTGGTCGAGCCAGCGCCAGTAGTTGATCAGGCGCCGCACCTCGTCGGGGCCGCAGACCGGACCGTGCCCGGGGACGAGCCGTGCGGCGCCGAGCTCGAGCAGGCGCTCAAGCGCCGCGACCCAGCCCTCGAGCGGTCCAGCCCACATGATCGGGGTGACGCCGATGAAGAGGATGTCGGCCGCGATCGCGATCCGCGCGTCCGGGACCCAAACGATCAGATCACCCGGGGTGTGCGCGGGACCGACCTCGATCAGGCGAACCTCGCGGCCGCCGACGTCAAGCTCGAGTTCTCCGGAGAACTTGCGAGTCGGCTGCAGGAGCCGCACCTCGTCGAAGTCGAAGGGCTCGAGCGCCTCGCCCACGTAGGCCGCGATCACCGCGACGTCGCCGCGCCGCGGATACGGGAATGGCATCGAGCCGGCAAGCCGCAGAGCCCCCCCAGCGCGCCGAAGCGCTTCATCTCGGCGGGGGACTCAGCTTCCAGCACCGCGGTCGCGGACTCGGTGGCGATGATCTCCGCCCCTCGGACCTCCTGATTCCCCCACCAGTGATCGCCATCGGAGTGGGTGTTGACGAGCGTCTCGATCGGCGCCGTCTCGATCAGCGGCGCCATCGCAGCGAGCATGCGGCGCGTGAGCCGCGGATCCCACAGCGTGTCGACCAGCAACGACGCGCCGTCGCCGATCACCAGGCCCGCGTTGCTCTCGCCGAGCAGTCCGTTGGGCTGGAGCCAGGCCTGGACACCAGGGCCGACATCGGTCAGGCCGCCCTCGAATCGAGCCGGGCCGGGATGAAGGGGCGTGACCTCCGACATCCGGCCAAGTCTGAGCATGGCGCTCCTTCAGCGAAGCTGCCGTTCGGGGTTCTCCGACATTCTGACGAGCACGCTACCCGACCGGAGGAGAACGCCATGTGCTCCACGTCGGCGCTCGGCGACCGGTCCGCTTAGGCCGCCGCGTCGGTTTAGGTCGAGGGCCAGGCCGTAGGGCGGCTCACGCCCGGCCCTCGCGTGACCGAGGAGCCCGGATCGCCTGCCGGCTCAGCGCCGCCCCGTGGCGAGCACCATCGGCTGCTCGACGACGGTGCCACCGTCGACCACATAGGGCTCCCATCGCTCGACCACCTGCTGCTCCATGGCCGATCGGGCGGCGTCGGAGGCTTGGGCAACGAACGGTCCCATCGGCGTCAGGTTGATGTACTGCCACAGGAACTCGGCCGGTGACGGGAGCCGCAAGGTCGCGGTCGTCTCGATCGCGGAGACGTCGTGGAACCCTGCGCCGCGCAGGAGCGACGCGACCGCGTCGGGATCGTGCATCGAGAACACCGCCCCCACGAAACCGCCCAGGTCGGAGCTGATGTGCTCGACGAGCGCCTGCTCCATGTGCTCGAAGACCGGCTGGATGTGGCCCGGCGTGTTGACGACGACCCGCCCGCCGGGCACGAGCACGCGACGCATCTCGGCGACGGCCGCCGGGCGGTCCTCGACAAACATCAAGCCCATCTGGCACGTCGCAACGTCACAGCAGGCGTCGGGGAGCGGCAGGGCCGCAGCGTCAGCCACCTGCCACTCGATCTGGGGCAGGGCAGGCGCCGCGACGGACCTCGCCACGTCGATCATGTCCGGGGAGATGTCGACACCCGTCACCGACCCGCTCGGCGCGACGCGCTCGGCAGCCAGACGCGCGATCAAGCCGGTACCGCACGCGACGTCGACGAGGCGCTCCCCCGCGCGCAGGTCAGCGGTTCGAAGCAGTTCGGCGGATACCGGGGTGGCGATCGCGGGCACGAAGTAGCGCTGGTAGTTCTCGGCGGCCGAGCCGGTAAAGCTGCGGTAGGAAGCGGTGCTCATCTTGACTTCTCCTTGTGATCGTCCCCGCGACGCAGCCGGTACAGGCGCGGGTTGGCCTTTTTCACATATCCGGGTGCGCCGTTGACGTCGAGGGTTTGCTCCTCGATCACCTCCCACGCGGGGAAGGCGCCCTCGATGTCCTCCAGGCTTGCGCCACGCGGCAGCAGCCCCCGGCGTCCGGGCTTCCAGGCGAGCATCAGCAGCGTCGCCCCGGGTGCCGCGACGGCGGTCGCCTCGCGCCCCTCGGCCGCGCGCTGGGCGTCGGTCAGCTCGTCGTGGAAGCAGCCGAAGTCGAGCAGCAGGCGGAAGTCGGTTCCGATTCCGGCGGCTCCGAGCGCGGTCACGTCGCCTTCGACGAACCGCGGATCCACCCCGCTGCTGTCCGCGGCCCGCGTGCGTGCACGCCGCAGCGCCCTGGGGACGAAGTCCACGCCGGTCACCTGCCAGCCTCGCTTCGCCAGCTCCACCGCCCAGATCCCGCTGCCGCAGCCGAGGTCGAGCGCCGGCCCGTAGGGCGGCTCCCGGCCGGCTTCCTCCTGCTCGAACAGCGTCGTGATCTGCTGGGCGGCCGGGCTCCTGGCCATCTGCTCCCAGGGCGTGAAGCCGACCAGGTAGAGCAGCCTGTAGGCGAGGCTCATCGCTTGGTCCCGTTGCGGCGCAGGCGGTAGAAGCGCTCGTCGAACCTGAACAGCCTCGCCAGCGGATCGGGCTCTGTGTCCGCTACGTCGACGTCGGTGACCTCCCACCCGGGGAAGGCGCGCCCCGCGTCGGCGCGGGTCGCGCCGCGGGGCAACGGCCCCCGCCGGGGAGCGAAGCAATCCAGGATCAGAGTGGCGTCGGGGGCGGCGACGGCGCTCACCTCCCTGCCCATCGCCTCGCGCTGAGCGTCGGTTAGGCCGTGGAAGGTGCCGGTGTCGAGTACGAGCTGGAAGCCCGAGCCGACGCCCGCCTCGCGCAGCGCGGTCGCGTCACCGTGCACGAGGCGCATCTCGACGCCCGCCTCGTCCACCCGCTCGCGGGCACGGTGGAGGGCCTTCTCGACGACATCGACGCCGGTCACCTCCCAGCCCCGCTCCGCCAGCCGCACGCCCCACACCGCGCTTCCGGTTCCGAGGTCGAGCGCGGTCCCGTAGGGTGGCTCGCCCGTTCTCCTCGCGAGCGACCAGCTTGAGGAGCTTGCGGGCGAAGGGCGGATGCTCAGCCAGGTCCTCCCAGGGATGGAAGCCGATCGCGTAGGCGAGCCGGTAGTTCATCGCTGCCCGCTCGCGGCGGTCGTGCGGTACGTCCTCTACCGGCTCGTGAGCCATGAACGCCTCGCGAAACTGCTCGAAGGCCCTGATCTCAGCGTGCGGGCCGTGAGCGCGCAGATCATGACTGGCTCCCCACCGCGACTCCGGCCGCCTGCAGGTTTCGCATCACCACGGGGATCGTCTGCCCGAGCACGTCGGTGGGGCTGAACTCGACGATCTCCGCTCCCTCGTAGTGGACGGGTGTGTGGCCGGGCGGGACGTAGTAGGCGTCGCCGGCCTCGTAGGTCTCTTCGCGATCGGCGAACCGAAAGCCCACCCTTCCCTTGATCACGTAGCCCCAGCGGGGCAGCTGGGCGCGGTCGTCGGGCAGGCCGCGGAACAGCTCGGCGAGGTCGGCGTCGGCGGTGTGCGACTCAAAGCAGACCGAGTAGCCGCCCTCGAGGTGCTCGATCTTGACCTCGAGGCCGTCGGTGGTGACCGACTCGGACACCGTCTCTTTCGATGCATTGGGCATTGTCAAACCTCCTGTGCTTGCGTGATGTGGGTGTGGATCGGCCAGAACTCGGGCCGGGGTGGCGGGCCCGGGACGCCGACCGCCTCGAACGCGGGCCCCAGTCGCTCGCGCAGGAAGCGCTGCGCGTCGGACTCCGACTCCCAGACCTCGATCACCCGCCAGCCGCCGTTCGGGCTCGGGCCGGCGAGGTGGCAGATGCCGCCGGCAGGGCGCTCGGGCCCAGCCAGGTCCCGGACCCGCTCGTAGGTCTCCTGCGAGCCGTCGGGGTTGTCGACCATCATCGCGACCGCCATCTCGGCCTCCTCGTGGTTGGCGCCGATCACTCGCCTGTGAACGTAGACCCGGCATCGCGGCCGCGCATCGGCTGAACCACCCAACTTGTGCGCCCGCCGGCGTGGGTGATTTCACCCATCCCGTCACAAGGCCGGCGCTTCGGGCTCGGCGGGGCGGGAATCGAGCGCGGCGCGCGCTCCGCCTCAGAGCAGCCGGTGCTCGTGCGCGTAGCTAGTCGCCGCGGCGCGCGAGGAGACGCCGAGCTTGGCGAAGATGTTGCTCAGGTGGCGGTCGATCGTCCTCACGCTGAGGACGAGCTTCGCGGCGATCGCCTTGTTGGTGGCGCCGGCGGCGACCATGCGCAGCACCTCCAGCTCGCGCTCGCTGAGGCCGTGGGCATCGCGGCCCGCAGCTGCGGCCGCGAGGGCGTCGAGGCGTACGAGGTCGGGCGCGGCCCCGAACCGCTGCAAGGTCTCACGCGCGGCCTCGAGCTCGAGCGCGGCGCCGTCGTCGTCGTCTAGCGCGCGGCAGGCGAGCCCGGCGAGCTCGCGGGTGCGGGCGGCCTCGTAGGGAGCGTCGAGCTCCTGCCAGGCGTGACCTGCGCGCCGCAGCGCGACCAGGGCCGCGCTGGGATCGCCGCTCGCCAGCTCGACCGCCCCGCGAGCGTGGGCGGCGATCGCGCCGAGCGCCGGGCCCGCCGCCTGCTCGGTCAAGCGCACGAGCTCCTCGCACGCCGACCTCGCCTGCTCGAGCTCTGCGGCGGCGAGCATGACCTCGACGCAGGCCGGCAGCAGCGCCACGCGCATCCCGGGCTCCGGGGTCCCGGCCAGCGCACCCCGGATCGCCGCGACCGCCGCCCCGCGCTCGCCCTGCGCGAGCCGCAACAGGGCGAGGCCCGGCTGCGGCTCGCGACCGCGCCGGCTCGCCTCGCGATAGGCGCGCTCGGCGGCGACGTGCTCGCCGCGCAGGCGGTGGACCTCGCCCTGCCGGTACAACGCCTCGGCGGTCGCCGCGCGGTTGCCGCCCGCCTCGCAACGCTCGGCCGCCCGCCGCGCCTCCTCGAGCGCCTCGGCCCAGCGACCCTCGAGCTGCATGATCTCGGCGCGGTGGACGAGGCAGCGGCCGGTGAAGGAGACGAGCTCGGGCTGGCGCTCGCACCAGCGCGACAGGGCGGCGGTCCACTCGCGGGCGCGGCGCACCTCATGGGCGACCTGGCAGGCCAGGATGACCCCGCAATAGACGATCCCGGTGACGATCGGCGACAGCTCGCCGGTCGCGGCCGCGACCATCGCCTCGTCGAGCAGCGCCAGCCCGTCCTCGAGGCGTCCGTGCTCGATCAGCATGTGGCCCTGCATGTGGGCGGCGAGCGCGAACAGGTCGGCGTCGCCAAAGCGCTGCCCGATCGCCGCTGCCTCGCCGGCGGCCGCGGCCGCCGCCTCGAGCTCGCCGCGTGCCTCGTGCGCAAACACGGAGGGCAGAAGCAGGTAACCGCGCTCGACGCGATCCTCGCCCTCGCGCTCGAGCAGCCGCTGGGCGCGCTGAAGCCAGCCGCCCGCGGGTCCCATCTCCCCCCGTTGCGCGAGGTGAACGCCGACCCAGAACGCGCAACGCAGCGCCGCCAAGGAATCGCCGGCATCGAGGTGAGTGCCGTAGGCGCGTCCGAGCAGCGTCAGGTACTCCTCCTCGCGGCCGAGCATGTAGACGGAGGTGGCGAGCAGCTCGAGGTCCTCCGCCGAAAGCGCGTCCGCATGATCGGCGGCCGACAGCGAAACGTAGGCGTCCGTCCACGCCTGGCGCGCATAGGACTGACGCCCCTGGTCGAGATCGGCAACGGCATCCACCACGGGGTGATTATCGCCGCCAGGCGTCAGCCCTGGGCTTTGGGACCGCTCGAGGCGACCTCGCCCCTCCGAAACGCAGCGCACCGCCGCTGCTTCCCGGGCAGATCTGAGGAGCGGCCCGCCCCCGGCTCGTCCCAGGCGACGACCGTGAGCTCGTCGGCCAAGGCGGCGAGCTGCGGCTGCCACACGCGGGCGTCCAGGGCGGCGCCGTGGGCGAACATCAGCGGCGGCCCCTCGCCGACGCGCTCGTAGGCGATCTCGAGCCCGTTCGTCCGGACGACCTCCACTGTTGCAACTTACACGCACGTCGGGGGCAAATGGGATCTACCGGCGCTCGCTACTGCGTCGCACAAGGAGCTGCATCGGTGCCGCTTCGCCGCGCTCCTCCGTTTCGTCCGATGCGATAGGAGTGGCCATTCGGGGGCGGCGACTGCTTCTCGCCGATCCGATCAGGAGCGCACGCGAGAATGAGTCCTACAGGCCGCCTTACACACGCCGGGGCGCTGCGTCACCACGCCGCGGCGCAGTCGCAGCGAGCCTCGCGCTGAGCCCACCCACTCGCCGGCAAAGGCGGCGATGCAGCGCACGGATCCGTGCCTGAGCCTCGCGGTTCAAATACGGTCCGGTCAAGGCGACTACCACCTCACCACGCGTTTGCCCGGTTGCGCAGGGCGCTCGGCTCCTCGTACCGGGGGGGGGGCGGGTCTGGGAGACCTCAGCTCAACCCCAGCACGAGCGCCAGCGCTTCGTCTACGGTGCTGATCTCGTCGAGGGAGAGGTGGGCGACCTGGTTTCCCAGGACACGAGCGTCGACAGCGCCGACCATCTCGCAGAGAACGCGTGTCGGCTCATCGCCCAGGCTGATCTCGGGATGGAAGCTCGCCGGGGGTGCCGACGTCGAAGTCGGGCAGATGACGACGGTCGAGAGGGCGAGCAGATCGTCGGCCTGCGCGATCACCGCGAAGCGGCGGCCATGCTGAACGCGCCCGCGCCCGCGCGGAAGGGTGATCGAGTGGACGTCACCCCGGACCACGCAGCTCCTCCATCAGCGCCGCGACCTCGCGCGCCTCGCGCACGTAGGCGCGATCCTGCATCAAGCGCCGGACCTCCGCGGCGAGTCCCGCCCGCCTGCGCTCCCGCTCGGCCGCCTCGGCGATCGCGCGGCGGGCGGCCTCCGCGCGAGTGATCCCGCGGTGCCGGGCGAGCTCATCGAGCGCGCGCAGCCCGTCCGAGCCGAGCCGCAGCGAGAGCGGATGAGGGGCGGGAGCCATTTACCTCATGTAGCGTATATCACACTACAACCCCGGCACGTGTCCTCCGCCGCCGCCATAGCTGTCCCTCCAGAAGGGCGCCAGATCGATTAGCCTGACGTCCTTCGCATCGTTAGGGTGGGACGTCGCCCAGGGCTCGCACGGCTCCTACTTCGACGACGGGCTGCCCCTGACCCATTGGCATCGCACCGAGCACTTCATCGATCGCACGGACGGGAAGGTGACGCCGAAGGGCGACGTCAGCCTCGAGGTGCTCCCGGAGCCGGCGCCGGGCTGGGCGCTGTGGCCGGGGCGCTGGGGCGATACCGACCAGCCGACCGAGGGGCCCAAGCCCTACCGCGAGATCTCCTCGGGGAGCCCCACCGGGCCGGGGCGAAAGAAGCACTGGACCGATCCCGGGTGGCTTCTGCGAAAGGCCCAAGAGGTCGGCCGGGCCCCCGGCGCCACCGCGCGGCGCCCGTCCGCGGTTCCGCCAACGCCCTCGCGCCCCAAGCTCGCACCGCGGCGCAAGGACGAGCGCCTGCAGCTCGCCTACGACGTCGCACCGGCAGCCGGCGAGCAACGTTCTTCGCACCTGCTGGTCACGCTGAACTCGCCCGACGATCCTTTCCCCCCGAAGACGTTCAGGCTCGAGCTCGGGGCCGACAGCGGGACGATCGAGGTGCCGTTCGACGTCGATCCCAACCATCGCTACGAATTGCGCACGAGCGGCCTGGCGCCGGACGGAGCCCTCTCTGAGTCGGTCCCCGCGGAGGTAGCGCCGGCAGAGGCGCAGGGCGCCGTGGCCACCCGGCGAGTGACCTTCCGATCGGGCTCGCTGGCCTGCCGCGGCTGGCTCACACCGCCCCAAGGGGTCGTGCCGCCGTGGCCGGCGGTCGTCCTGGCGCACGGGCTCGGCGCGACCCACGCGTTTCACTACTGGCGCGTGGGCGAGCGCCTCGCAGCGACCGGCTTCGCGGTGCTGGACTTCGACCCGCGGCATGTCGGCGCCAGCGAGGGGGAGCCCCGGCAGGCGCTCCGGCCCCGCCGCCAGGTCGAGGATATCGGCGCGGCGGTCGCCTACCTCCGAGGGCGCGACGACGTGGACCCGGCGCGGATCGCCGTCTGGGGCTCCTCGCTCGGGGGCGGGCTCGCCATGGACGCCGCCGCGGCCGACAGCGGCGGACACATCGCCGCGGTCGTCGCCGTCGTCGCGCAAGTCGACGGCCTGACGAACCTGCCCGGCGCCCAGCTGGGCAAGCGGCTGCGCTTCATGGCCGCGGGGGCAATCGACGCGCTGGGGCGGCTCGCCGGCGGGCCGCCGCTGCTCGTGCGGGCTTTCGGGCCGGAGCCGACACCGCGGGCCGTGCTCGACCGAGACAATGCCTGGCACGCGCTGATGGAGGAGATGCATCCGGGGGGCAGGTGGGTCCGGCCGGGTGTCTACGAGGCCGAGGAGTCGAGCTTCCGCAACGAGGTTCCGGCGCGGGACGTGCTCGGGACGGCCCTCTACCGCCCGATCAGGCGGGCGCGGCGCATCCGGTGCCCGTTGCTGATGATCATCGGCAGTAAGGACACGATCACGCCGCCCGCGCCACAGCGCATGGCGGCTGCGCAGGCGGGCGCCACGCTCGTCGAGCTCCCGTGCGGGCATTTCGACCCCTTCAGGGCGGCCGCGCAACTCCCGGAGGTCATCGCACGCAGCGCCGAGTTCCTCGGGGCCCACCTCGTCTGAGCGTCGCCACGGTCATACTTGCCCAGCCCTCGCAGCCCCTGGCTGTGAGTGGAGGTCGCTCGCGCTCATGCACCGGATCTCGGCCGGGCACCGGCATGCCATCTAACCGAAGGGACAGGCGTGGCTGACCACAACGACCCCAACGCGGTCAATTCGATCTTCTCGGACATAGACGTCAGCGCCGCCGACCTCTATGACATCTTCGGGTTTGCCAGCGACGACGCCGAAGGCGGCGAGAAGGTCTACATCGCCTTGACCTTCGCGCCCATGCCGGAGGCCGGCGTGTTCGACACGGACATGCTCTACCGGCACCGCATGAGCGCCCACGCCCGGGCCGTCCCGCCCTCCAAGCAGGACTGGAGCCTGGACGGGCTGCTCAAGTACTTCGACGCGGCCAAGGACACCTACCTCGGGGACCTCAAGCCCTCCGAGATTCGGGTCAACGTGGGCCAGGATCAGCGCGCGAGCGTCAACTTCACGGGCTTTCCCGGTGCAAGCTTCTCCACCGAGATCGCCCTCAACGAGGTGACGACCGTTCAGACGCCGGACGGCCACTCGATCAAGGCCTATCTCGGCGGCCGCGACGACGCGTTCTTCAACGACCTGCCCGGGTTCTTCCGGTCGATCAACTACGCGCCGCAGTTCTACCACGTGCCCCATTCGATGACCGAGGCGCGCGAGCTCCCCATTCCCAAGACGCTGCTCGAGCTCGAGGGCAACGACCTGTTCAACTTCGACCCGGCCAACCCGAACCTCGGCAGGGGGGAGAAGAAGCCGCTGCCGACCGGCCCGTTGACCTGGAACGGCGATCGCTTCGCCAAGGACGCCGACGGCAACTACCGGTTCGTCTACAGCGGCAAGGATGCCCAGGCGGGCCGCAACATCAACACCATCGCCCTCGAGATCCCGCTCGCCTACATCACGCGCTCTCCCGAGAAGGAGCGCATCGTCAGCACCTGGGGCGAGAGCTGGGTACTGAAGGCCGCCAACAAGATCGAGACCAGCCCAGGCCATCCGCCCTGGCTCGAGAAGCCTCTCGCGGCGGTCCGCGGGGCCCGGCAGGACGAGGAGCTTCAGCGCTACAAGCTCGTCGACACCGACGGCCAGCCGTTCGCCGATGCCGCGCTCAGCGAGCGCGAGGACAGCCGGCAGCTCGGCGCGAGCAACTTCTGGCTGGCCCCGACCTTCATCAAGCGCCTCGCCCACCTCGGCTGGGGCTTCGGGCCGTCGATCAGCGCGCTGGGGCTCCCGTCGTCGTTCGACCACGACGACTCCCCGGTCTCCGTGCACCGGACCTACCCCTCGGCGATCGCCGCGTTCCCGCGGACCAGGAAGACGATCTTCCAGGAGCTCAACATGCCCGACGACTCGTGGAACCCGAAGGGGCTGAACATCCCGCTCAGGCGGCCGTTCGAGATCTTCGTCCCCAACGTGTGCGCGATCGACATGTACAAGACCGGCACGTGGCCGTTCGGGCGGCGCCTCGAGGACCAGGTCGCGACCCGCTTCCTCGCGCTGTTCCTCGACCACGGCGCGCAGCTCGACGGCAAGAAGATCAACGTCGAGACCCTCAACGACCCTGCGCTGTGGGAGTCGGCACCCATCGCCCCCAAGACGCCTCCGAACCCGATCGCCAACGACAAGGAGTTCCTCCCCGAGTTCCCCTACCTCGCCGAGCCGTGGTGATCGCGACCAGCGCCTACGCCTCAGAGCTCGAGCGGATCGACGAGGAGATCGCCGCGCTCGAAGCCGAGACGGCGGCCGGCCCCGTCGACGTCGTCAAGGCCACCGCGGCGGCCTCCCGCGGATACCAGCGGGCGACGCTGACCGGCGACCTCACCGCCCTGTGCGGTGTGGAGAGGGCGATCGACGCCGCGATGGCCAGGTTCGGGCCGTGGCCAGACCTCTGCGTGCTCAAGGGCAACGTGGCCTCGACCCTGCACCGGGTCGCGGACGCGCGGCGAGCGCTCGAGCTGGCCCCGGGCGTGGCCGAGCACATGCCCGGAAGGGCGATGCTGGCCGACCTGCACCGCGAGGAGGGCCGCTACGAGGACGCGCTGCGCGGCTACCGGGACATCCTGTCCGACGAGCCCACCTGGGACACCCTCGCGCGGCTGGCCGACCTCACCTTCAAGCTCGGCGACTCCGACGCCGCCGAGGACCTCTACGCCGCCGCCGTCGACGAGCTGAGCGCCAAGCAGATGCGCTCCTACGCGTGGGTCGAGCTGCAGTGGGGCCGGATGGACGTCAGCCGCGGACGCCACGACCGCGCGATGGAGCATTATGCGCGGGCAAATGCCGCCTACGCGGGCTACTGGCTCGTCGACGAGCACGTCGCCCGGCTGCTGGTGGCCAGGGGCGACCTCGAGGGGGCGGCCGCCTACCTCGAGTCGGTCGGGCGCGGCGAAGTGCACTACCTCCACCATCTCGTCGACTTCTACGCCGACGTTCGCGAGGACGGGCCGGAGGCGGTCCGGTGGGCCCGCAAGGACCTCGCTCTGCGGCCGAACGCGTTCACCCGCGCGGCGCTCGCCTGGGCGCTCTACCGCGCCGGGCGGCGCGACGAGTCGCTCGACGCGATCGCCGCCGCGCTCGAGTCGGGCCTGCGCGACCCCGGCATCCTCGCCAAGGCGGCGACGATTCACCGCGCCGCCGGCGCCGCTACCCCTCGAGCGCCCGCCCGAAGCTGTTTCGGTAGTCCGCGAGCTTGACGGACTCGAGGAATGCGCCAGCCGCGCGGCGGCCGCCGTTGATGAGGTCCGCCTTCCTGGCCGCCGCCAGGTCGAAGTCGGTCGTGCCGACGTCCCCGGCGTCCACCGGGCAGGTCCGCACGCGGGTCGAGGAGGTGATGAACCGCTCGTCCCACGCGCCGGACTGGGTCTGTTGAAGGTCGACCGCCAGCGCCGCGGGCCAGCCCAGCATTCGCACGAGCTCCTTCAGCCCGCTGCCCACCCCGCGACCGCCGACCAGCCGCAGGCCGAACGTCGGGCGCGAGGGGCTCCGCCGGTTGGTGTCGAACAGCCACACCGGGAAGTTCGACAGCGTCCCGCCGTCGATGATCGTCGACGTCGCCCCCGTGTTGCCGTCGCAGAGCTCGACGGGCGCGAAGAAGTACGGAATGGAGAGGCTCATGCGCACGGCGTCGGCCACGGGGAACTCGTCGGGGTCGATCGCGGACCGCTCGCCGGGGCGCCGGTAGCGCTGCAGGTCATCGGGCAGCACGAGCAGGCGGTGGTTGGTCACGTCGGCCGCGATCATCCGCAGCCGGTAGGGGTGCTCGGGCTCCTCGCCGTCGTCGCCGGGCTGGGCGCGGAGGGCGCCGAAGGTCATCCCGCCGAGTTGCTTGTCGAACCAGCGGCGGAAGACCTCGCCCCGCGCCAGCCCGTGACGGCGCGCCAGGTTCACGGCGCCGCCGACGAACTTCCCTCCGGGCCCGAAGTCCTGGAACGAGGCGAACGGCGCGTCGTTGAGCAGTGCTGCCAGATCGCCGGCCGGCCGGCCGGTCGCGAGGTAGGCGGCGATGATCGCCCCCGCGCTGGTGCCGGCGACGTTGCGCCAGGTGCTGACCGACAGCCGCTCGTTCTCGGCGAACTCGAGCAGCGCGCCGGCGATCGCCAGCCCCTTGATCCCTCCGCCCTGGAAGACGCCATCGGCCTCGATGGCCGTCATGACGCGGCTCCTGCCCGGCTCCAGGGCGCGAAGGCGTTGTCGAGGCCCCGCAGCGCCGGACGCAGCCCGGGGAAGTGCCGCAGGAGGACGTCGCTCATCTGGTTGTCGTCGATCCAGTCGATTCCTGCCTTGGTATAGACGCGGGCGCCGTAGTCGCGGCCGAAGAACCGGTCGCTGTTGAGCCTCCGCGACGCCATGAGGACGAAGATGCGAAAGGCCGTGTCGCTGAAGGCGAAGCCCTTGGGCAGCGGCTCGGCGTAGAGGCCGACCATCAGGTCGACGCGCTCGACGTCCCCGTAGACCCGGCGAAGCTCGTCCGCCCACACGGGGTTGTCCGTGAGCTCCTCGAACC
This sequence comes from Solirubrobacterales bacterium, assembly GCA_038199375.1. Classification (GTDB taxonomy): domain Bacteria; phylum Actinomycetota; class Thermoleophilia; order Solirubrobacterales; family Solirubrobacteraceae; genus JBBPZA01. The sequence goes on from JBBPZA010000076.1 coordinate 13,883, forward strand.
TCGTGGGCACCGACAGGTGCAGGTGCCGGCGGAACTCGCAGTAGCGCGGCACGCCGATCTCGCGTATGCGCAGGATGTCCGCGGCCCCGAGATCCAGGAAGTGGCCGTCAGGACGCCGGAACTCCTGCAGGAACTTCGGGTAGTTGTGCAGGCACACGAGCCCGGGATGCTCCGTGCCGAACGAGTAGAGCAGGTCGGTCATCTCCATCGTATGGGAGATCTCCAGGCCTGAGGGACCCGTGAGCTCGCGGAAGGTCTTCTCGGCGAGCACGCCGTCGTCCTTGCTGTCGCGCAGGCTGAAGTGGTCGGGGGCGAGCGGGTGCATCCGGTAGACCGCCGTGAACTCCTCGGTGAGCGAGTAGGGGACGCCGTAGTGGTTGGTCTCGCTGCCCGGGATTCCGCTGACCACCTCGCTGTCGTAGATCCGCCCGAACAGCTTGTGGACGCGCTCCTCGGCGAGCCCGAACCAGTTGGCGCGAAGCGCGGTCACCGTGGTGGGGTGGCTGATCACCGCCGGCGTCCATTCCAGCGTGTGGATCTTCGCCATCAGGGCCGCGTTGACGAGGCGTGCGCGCTGGAAGAGCTGCTCGTCGGTCCAGTGCGGATAGTCGGCCTTGAGCCGGTCGCAGATCGCGTTGTGCTCCAGGGTGAAGACCGTGTGGAGCATCAGCAGCCCCAGCCAGAATCCCGGCTCCTCGGTGGGGTCGTGCTTGGGATCGAAGGGCAGGCGGCCGTCGATGCCGACCTTCAGCTTGCCGTCTTCGTGCGAGCGGACGTACTGCTGGGCCTCGAGGGTCTTGCCGTAGATCGAGGAGCCGTCCCACCAGTGGGACTCGGTGTTGAGGTAGGTCGGCGGGTGGTCCGTCGAATCCGGCGGGCGCGTCGGATCCTCGAGCGTGCCCAGGATCTGGAGCGGGCGCTCCGGGAACGGGTCGTCGTCGTCGAGCTCGATCGTCCAGGTCCGCGCCGGATCTCCCTTGCCGTGGCTGAACCAGTCGCGGATCATGAACTGCAGCCACGCCGCGACCAGAGCGTTCACCGTCGTCGCGGGCACGAAGGAGTCGCGGGTGAGCAGTTCCCTGCTGACCAACCTCGGGTTAGGGGACATGATGTCCGGCTCGCTCTCGGGCCACGTCTGGTCGATCGGCACGTTGCGCCCGAAGCGCGCGCCCGCCCGACCCATGGACGGGTCGACCAGGTCGTTGTAGGTGCCGTCCGCCGTGCGCTCGGTGAGGAACCGCGCCTCGAACGGCGCAACGGCCGGCTCGTCGGTCGCCGGCGCCAGGCGCGTGTCGTAGAGGTTGTGGCGCCGGAGGATGTTTCGTACGCCCACGAGCACCGCGAGGCCGGGCACCTTGGGAAGGCGGTGCCAGCCGAGCTTCTGGTCGAGAAGCTGGGACGCGCCGTCGTAGAGGCGCCAGAACGGCGTGTGGCGGTAGCCGCCGCCCTTCACGTCAGCGCGCCGCCCCAACCCGACGAGCAATGCGACTGCCAAGACGCTCGATAGATGGTGCGGACGCCGAACAAGCGCAGGGCGTCGACGGCGGCCGGGCTGGTGTCGGGATCTACGCCGAGGCGCTTGCCGAACGGGCGCGTGGCAAAGAGCGTCGCGGCGCCGTTGAAGAGCCGCACGGCCCCCAGGACGTAGCGGGCCTTCGGGACGGCTCCAACCAACGGTATGGGCATGCCAATCCTCCCTAAAGCTCGCGGACCCGAGCGCCTAGTATCTCCGGACCACGGCGGTGGGCGCAAGTGAGGGCGCGCCGCCCGTTCCTGCGGAGGCATCCGGAGGCGGCCGGCCGGCCCTACGTCGCGCGCTGGTACGTCGGAGCGAACGTGCGGGAGGAGGTGCTAGGGCCCGCCGAAGCGCGAGCGCAGCGCGAGCACGTTGTCGACGTAGCGCCGGGTCTCGGGCAGCATGCCTCCGCTGCGCACTGAGCCCAGGCCCTGGTAGTAGGAGGCCGCCGCGAAGGAGGGGTCGCCCCCGGTCTGGTCGAGCAGGTACCTGAGGTACATGACGCCGGCATGGACGTTCTCCTGGGCCGAGGTCGCGCCCAGCGGGCCGGCCGCGAGCGTGTCCTGGATGAAGTCCCACGTGCCGGGCATGATCTGCATCACCCCGCGCGCGTCCGCGCTGGAGACGACACCGTTGTCAAAGCCGCTCTCCTGCCAGGCGATCGCGGCGGCGAGCGATCCCGGGACGCCGTGGGCCTCTGCGATCGCTGCGATGTCGCCCGAGGACGCCTGCTCGCCGGTGGCAGACGGCCCGCTCGAACCGGAAGAGGAGGAGGAAGAAGAGGAGCGTTCGGTGCCGTCGTCATCGGTCGTGTCGCCGGAAGAGGCCGCGCCAGCGTCGCCTCCCGGCAGCTCGAGCACCGTTCCGGCCACGAGCACGCCGTCGGCATTCACCCCGTTGCGCGCCGCGAGGTCGTCGGCGGATGCTCCGGCGCGCGCCGCGATCTCGGAGAGGGTGTCGCCGGCCTCGACCACGTAGGCGCCGCCGCCTGAGCCCCCTTCGTCGCCGCTCGCGGGCGCCGTAGGGGCGGACCCGAGCGCAGCGGCGGCCTCGGCCTCGGTGGGAACGTCGATCGTGGTCCCAAGGACCACGTCGGCATCTTGGGCCAGGCCGTTGTAGGCCGCCACCGAGCGGGTGCTCAGGTTGTTGGCGGCCGCTATCGACCACAGCGTCTCGCCGGGCATCACGCGATGAGGCACCGCGGCCGTGGCCGCGGCGGGCGCAGCGCCGGCGAGCGCGAGGGCGGCGAAGACGATGGCAGCCAGAGTCGACGCCCGACCAGGGGCAAGCTGAGGTTCCCAACCAGGCACGGCTCCGAAATACGGGGCAAGGGCGCCTGGTCCTGCCCCGGCGGGCGGGTTACGTCGTCTCGCAAGCCGGATTGCACGAGTGGGCGTGTCACGTTCGAGGTGGTGCGGAAGTAGGATGCGCCGATGCCCATCAGCGCGGGTGTCCATCAGCTCGGTCCCGACGGCGGGACGCTCCAGGTCAAGACCTACCGCGAGGGGATGGCCTCCAAGGTCGGCCATGACCTGACCCTCGACGTCACCAAGTGGGATGCGACCGTCACCATCGACCAGGGTGGGTCGCTCTCCTCGCTCGAGCTCAGTGCAGACCCACGCTCGCTGACGGTCCGCGACGGCTCCGGCGGAGCCAAGGCGTTGAGCGACAAGGACCGCACGGAGATCCCCAAGAACATCGACGACAAGGTCCTGGGTGGGCAGCCGATCAGCTTCCGTTCGACCGAGGCGCAGCTCGCTGAGGAGGGGGGCACCCTGTCGGCGAGCGGTGAGCTGACGATGGCGGGCGACACCCACCCGGTCAGCGCTCAGCTCAGCGTCGCCCCCGACGGCCATGTCACCGGCACGATCCCCCTCACCCAGAGTGACTGGGGGATCAAGCCCTACAAGGCCATGATGGGGGCGCTCAAGGTCAAGGATCGGGTAGAGGTCGTGATCGACGCCCACCTGCCCACGGTCTGAACGACGCCGCCGCGGGGCTGAGCAGGCGCGCGTAGCCGCCCGTCGCAGCCGAGTCGGCTGTTCAGGCCGGGGCCGAGACCGGTCCGGCTACGACCCCGTCGTCGTGGAGGCGGCTGATCTCCGCGTCGGTCAGCCCGAGCAGGTCTGAGAGAACCTCGTCGGTGTGCTCGCCGAGCGCCGGCGCCGGGCGCACGGGCACGCGCTCGAAGGCGCCGAACTCGAGCGGGGAGCCGGGCATCAGGTAGCTGCCGATCCCCGGCTGCTCGACCATCTCGAACATCGGGTTGTCGGTCGAGCAGCGAGGATCCTCGTCGACGAGCTCCATGAAGGTCTGGTAGGGCCCCCAGCAGACGTCGTGGTCGTTGAAGATCTCGCGGATCTCCTCGAGCGTGCGGACCACCGTCCACGGCTTGAGCAGGGCCCCGATCAGCTCGCGCGCGATGAAGCGGTCGCCCTCCTTTTCCAGATCGACCCCGAGGGTCTTCTCGAGCGACTGGAACGCCTCGCTCAGCCCCGTCGCCTCTACGAGGCTTTTCCACTGGCGAAGGGTCAGCGCGACGATCATGATCCGCCGGTCGTCCTTGGTGAGGAAGTCACGACCGAACGCCCCGAAGAGGTAATTGCCGTCCTTGAGCCGGTCGCGGCGAAGCAGCCCGGCCTCGGCGATCTTGCCGAGGTTGCCGACCATCGCGAAGGCGACGTCGGACAGCGCGACCTGGACGAGCTGGCCCTCGCCGGTGCGGTTGCGGTGGCGCTCGGCGGCGAGCAGCCCGGCGGCGGCGAGCGTCCCGGTGATCGCGTCCCAGGCGGGTAGCAGGTGGTTGAACGGGACCGTGAGGTGGCGCGGGCCGGTGGCCCACGGGAAGCCGGTGGCCGGGTTGATGGTGTAGTCGACATCCGAGGCGCCGCCGCGGTTTCCGATGATGTTGACCATGACCAGGTCGGGCCGGCGGCTGGCCAGCGAGTCGTAGTCGAGCCATCCGCGGGCCGGGAAGTTGGTCAGGAAGAGGCCGCCGCCGGGATCTGAGTCGCCCACCAGCGCGGCCACCAGCTCCTGGCCCTCGGGCGAGCGCAGGTCGACCTGGATCGAGCGCTTGCCCTTGTTCAACCCCGCCCAGAACAGGCTCTGGCCGTCGTCGGTCACCGGCCAGCGCGTGCGGTCCAGGCCGCCCCCGATGGGGTCGAAGCGGATCACGTCGGCGCCGAGCTGGGCAAGCGTCATGCCGCCGAGCGGCGCGGCGACGTAGGCCGAGCCTTCGATCACCCGCATGCCTTCCAGGATTCCGTTCATGCCATCACTCCCACCAAGCGCCAGTCGAGGACGGGGTTCGGGTCCTCGGAGCCTCCGCGGTCGGCGCTCGTGACGGCGCGGAGGTCGACGAGGCCGGCGTCGGCGGACTCGAGGGGATGGAGGGCTTCGACGGTCAGCTCGGTGGAGAGCACGTCGCCCTCGAAGACCGGCCCGGTGTGGTCACAGCTTCGCCAGGCGACGATCGTCACCAGGTTGGGCAGGGCGCGGGTCGTCTGGGCCGCCGCGACCGCGATGGTGTGGCCGCCGTAGGCCAGGCGGCGGTCGTGCGAGCTGCCGCCGGCGTCGGTGTGCGCCCGGGCGAGGTTGAGCGTGAGCCGGACGAGCTCGGGCGCGGCGGTCACGGTGTCGCGGCCCTCGACTTCGTAGACCGTGCCGGGGGAGAGGTCGGCGAAGTGCTCTCCGGGGATCTGGTCGCGGAACGCGTCGAAGCGCCAGTCGGTTGGCACCGCGCTCTCGACGCGCTCGGGGTCGAGCTCCTTGGAGATGTCGTCGAAGCTGTCAGCGTGGCCGGTCTGGGCACCGCCGTCGCGCAGCGGGATCATCGGGCAGCGCCAGAAGTCGAGCACCGGCTCGTCGTGCTGGTTCTTCGTGGTGATGCGCAGGACGACCAGGCCGGTCGCGGTGCCGTCGTCGCGCGGGCGGTTCTGCTTGAGCGCGGTGATCTCGGTGCGCGTCCGAAGAGTGTCGCCGATGAAGACGGGGCGCAGTAGCACGAGGCCGCGGTAGAAGAGGTTCCCTCGCACGAGCTGGGTGGGCCCCGTCGACTGGCCGATCGCGACGTCGCAGACCAGATTGGGATGGGCGAGCGGGGTCGTGCGCCCCGTGACCGCCTCGCTCAGGGCCGCGTCGAGCGGGAGGCGCAGGCGATCGCCGACGATGGCCTGGTGAAGCGCTGCGTGGCCCGACGTGAGCGTGAGCGCAGGGGCGTCCTCGAAGACCTGCCCGACCTCGAAGTCCTCGAAGTGCGGGCCCCCGACCCGCACCTTCCTGCCTGTCTCCATCGCAGCTTCCATCCCCTCGCGAGATCCGGTCCGGCGGAGCGGGAAGCGTATCCGACCAAGGCGGACGCGGCCCGGGCGGGCCGTCGCTCAGGTCTCCGGGTCGCCCCGTCCGGATATCGTCAGGCCATGGCCATGTCGCGCCGCTCGTGCCTGTCGGTCCCGGGGTCCTCGGCGAAGATGCTCGCCAAGGCGCAGGACCTGCCGGCGGACGAGGTCGTGATCGACCTCGAGGACTCGGTCCCGCCGGAGGGCAAGGACGAGGCGCGCGCGACGGCCGCCGCGGCGGTTCGCGACGGCTCCTGGGAGGGCCGCTCGGTCGCCGTCCGCGTCAACGCCGCCTCGACTCCGTGGGGCGCTCGCGACGTGGCCCACCTCGTCGAGGAGGCCGGCGGGGCCCTGACCTGCCTCGTGATCCCCAAGGTCGAGAGCGCCGAGGAGCTTCGCGCGGTCGATCGGCTGCTCTCAGGGGAGGAGGAGCGCGCCGGTCGGGAGCGGCCGGTGGGCCTCCAGGCGCTGATCGAGACGGCCGCCGGGCTGTGCGCGGCACGCGAGATCGCCGCGGCGAGCGATCGCCTCCTGGCGCTGATCATCGGCTACGCCGACCTCGCGGCCTCGCTCGGACGGCAGATGGCGGCCGACTACCCCGGTGACCGCTGGCACTGGGTGCGCGAGACGGTGCTCGTCGCCGCGCGCGCGAACGGGCGGCAGGCGATCGACGGCCCCCATCTCGAGGTGGCCGACCTCGAGGGGCTCGAGGTCGAGGCCCGGCGCGCCTACGCGTTGGGCTTCGACGGCAAGTGGGCCCTTCACCCCTCTCAGGTGGAGCCGCTCAACGAGGTCTTCTCTCCCCGCCAGGAGGACGTCGACCGCGCCGCGGCGGTCCTCGACGCGCTGGCCGAGGGAGAGCGCGAGGGCGGGCGCGGCGCGGTCATGCTCGACGGGGAGATGATCGACGAGGCCAGCCGCAAGCTGGCCGTGCAGGTGGTCGCGCGCGCGGAGGCGGCCGGCATTTCGCCGCGCGCCGAATCGCCGTGAGGCGGAGCTGCGCGCGACTCGGCTACCGGGCGGGGATACTGCCCAGGCTCATGAGACGCCAGATCGCCCTGCTTCGCGGCATCAACGTCGGCGGCCACAAGAAGGTGAAGATGGCGCGGTTGCGCGAGCTGATGGAAGAGCTCGGCTACCGTGACGTACGGACCTACGTGCAGAGCGGCAACGTCGTGTTCAGCGGGCCGGATGAGCATCCGGCGCGGCTCGCGCGCAAGCTCGAAACGCAGCTGGCGGCGACGTTCGGCTTCGAGGTCTCGGTGGTGGTCCGCTCGCGCGACGAGCTTGCCGAGATCATCGCCGCGAACCCGCTGCGCGACGTCGCGACGGATCCCGCCAGGCATCTCGTCATCTTCCTCGCCGCCGACGTCGACCCCGCTCGGGTGGCCGGGGTCGACCCGGCCGATTTCGCGCCGGAGGCCTTCCACGTGCGAGACCGGGAGGTCTACCTGTGGGCCCCGGAGGGTCTGCGGGACTCCCGCCTGCACAAGGCGCTGGCCGAGAAGCGTCTCGGCGTCTCGGCGACGGCGCGCAACTGGAGGACCGTCGAGAGGCTCCTGGCGCTCGCCGACGAAGCGGCCTGACGGCGCGGGGTCCGATGGCTTCCCGCAGCGTAGGATGCCGGCCGTGAGTGCCGAGGGGCTCGAGGCCGTAGAGGAGAAGATGCGGTCCCAGGACGTCCCGGACGCCTTCGTCGAGACCTTCCGTCACTACTACGAGCAGCTCCAGGAAGGTGACTCGGGGCTGATGCCCGACTCCGATCTCGAGCCGGTCGACGAGATCCCGAGCGCCGAGGACCTCGACTCCGATGCCGAGGCGGAGCGAGAGGCGCTGGGGCGCGCGGTCGTCATCAAGCTCAACGGCGGTCTGGGGACGAGCATGGGGATGAGCGCCCCCAAGTCGCTGCTCCCAGTCAAGGAGGGCCTGAGCTTCCTCGACATAGTCGCGCGCCAGACCGTCGCCCTGCGTCGCGAGCACGATGCCCGGCTGCCGCTGATCCTGATGAACAGCTTCTCCACGCGCGACGAGTCGATCGCCGCCCTAGAGCGCCATGAGGAGCTCTCAGACCAGGACGTCCCGCTCGACTTCGTCCAGCACAAGGGGCCGAAGCTTCTGGCCGACGAGCTCACGCCGGTTGAGTGGCCCGAGGACCCCGACCTCGAGTGGGCGCCGCCCGGCCACGGCGACCTCTACACGGCCCTGGTCACCTCCGGGATGCTCGAGGCGCTGCTCGAGGCCGACTACGAGTACGCCTTCGTCGCGAACATCGACAACCTCGGCGCGGTGCTCGACCCGCGCATCCTGGCCTGGTTTGCCTCCGAGGAGCTTCCGTTCCTCATGGAGGTCGCCGATCGCACCGAAGCCGACCGCAAGGGCGGTCACCTGGCCGCCCGCCGCGAGGGCGGGCTGGTCCTCCGCGAGATCGCCCAGACGCCGGA
>JBBPZA010000077.1:0-17610 GCA_038199375.1 Solirubrobacterales bacterium
CCGGAGCGCGGTCGTCAGCGCCTCGGCCGCCTTGCGCAGCTCGTGGACCAGGGCAAGCGAGCCGTCGTTGCGCAGCTGCTCGAGTGCGCTCGCCCCCGAAGCCGAAACCGAGAGATAGCCTCCCCCCGCGTCGAAGCCGTGGCGGCGCCAGCCGAGTTCGTCGACGTAGTCGACAATCGTGGTGGCGCCGTCTGGGTGGAGCATGGTGACGCTGTAGAGCGTTCGCATCGAATCCCTCCTGCCTTCCAGGTTCCCCGCGCCGCGGAGAACGGAAACACGCTCAGTTCGCGAGGACGGCCTCGAGGTCTGCGATCGCCTGTGCGGTCTCCTCGAAGCGCACGGCGGTCATCCCGAGCTCGCGCGCGGTCTGGCAGTTGAGCTCGATGTCGTCGAGGAAGGCGCACTCGCCGGCCTTCACGCCGAGGCGCTCACAGGTCAGCTCGTAGATTTCAGGGTCGGGCTTTCGCATGCCCACGAAGGCCGAATCCACGACGAGCTCGAAGATCTCGTCCACCGGCAGCATCGCCCGCCAACGTGGCTCCCACTCGCGCACGTTGTTGGTGAGCATGGCCATCCGGTAGCCGCGATCGCGCAGCGCGGCCATGTAGGCGATCAGCTCGTCGTTGGGATGCAGGTGCGCCCAGTAGCGCTCGGAGAACTCGTGCATCGCGACGTGGCGGCCGACCTCTGCCCTGACCGCCTGCTCCAGGCGCGCGACGAAATCGGGCTCGCTCATGTGCCCCTTCTCGAGCTCGTAGAGCGGATGGGCGCCGTCCTCGACGGTGATCCGGTGAAGCGCTTTGCCGAGCGCCTCGAACGGGATTCCGGATTCCTCCTGCACGCGCGCGAAGGCGTAGAAGAGCGGCGTCGTCAGGACGCCGCCGAAATCGCAGATGACCACGCCGATCGCGATGGCGCTCAGGCCCTTCGCAGCACGTCGTAGCGCCCGACCCCCGCCCGGCCCTCCATGTGCCACGCGAAGAACGCGCAGTCCAGGCGCAGGCGGCCGAGCTCGAGCGAGGTGCCGCAGAGGACCTCGCCCGAGGCGCGGCGCGGGTAGTCGGCCTCCTCGTGCTCCCACAGCTCGAGGCCCGCACGACGCTGGCGGCCGGCGCCGTCGTAGGTCGTGGACAGGCGGGCGTCGGCGATCGGGCGCGCCGCGAGCCCGTCGTCGACCGCTTCGAGGACGAAGGCCGAGACGGCCTCGTCCGCGTGGGTTTTGGCCTTGGCGGGCCGCACGGAGGCGAGTGAGAGGCCGGCGTCGTGCCCGAGCCAGGCCGAGAGGGTGCGGATGAGCTCGAGGCGGTCCCAGTCCGGCGCCCCCCAGGTGTGCCCGCGCTGGCCCAGGCAGCTGAACGGTCGCTCGGTGCCCCCGGCGCGGACCGTTCCCTCGACGAGGCAGAGCTGCTCATAGCCCTGGCTCGCGGCGGCCTTGCCGGCCGGGTCGTCTGCCCCGAAGGTCAGCGGGGGAGAGAGCGCCGAGACCTCGAGCGAGAAGCCACCCTGGTCGCCCGCAAAGCGCGCGCGCCAGCGCGCGAAGGGCTCGAGCGTCTCGATGCCCATCTCCTCGAGCTCGGGCGGGGCGTAGCTCGGCTCGGCGACGGGCCCCGCACCGACCGCGCCCGCCGCGGCCAGATCGCGCCCGGCGAAGAGCAGCGCCAGGCCGCTCGCGCGCGGCGGGGTGCCCGAGGCGAGTCCCACGCGGAGGAGCCCGTAGAGCTGGGCATCGGCGTCGCCGAAGGCGAGCGTGACCCCGTCGCTGAAGCCCTCGCCGCTCGGCGGGCGGGGGGTCTCGAGGTCGGGATCGATCACCGGGGGTGGGGGAGCGGTCGACGTTCCGGGATCGGTCGCTGCCGGAGGGGAGCCGGTCGAGTCTCGGGAATCGTTCACCGGGGCAGGGGGGCCGGTCGCCTCTTGGGGATCGGTCACCGTTGGAGCGGGGGCGGGTCGATGTCGACTGCCTGGCCCTCGACGTCGTAGGGCTCCCGGCTGTCCCGGCCGTCCCGGCCATCCGAGCGGCCGCCACCGCGACCGGAGGAGGGGCCTCGCGTCCGCATCCGCCGAGAGCCCGCCCCCGCGGCAGCACCGGCTACGCGCGCCACGACGAAGCGCCGGCCGAACCACCCCAGGAGAACCCGCCGGCCCATCGTCCTCGTCGGCGGCAGGAGGAGGAGCAGTCCGAAGACGTCGGTGAGGAAGCCCGGCGTTAGCAGGAGCGCGCCGCCGAAGATGACCAGGGTGCCGTCGAGAACCTCGCGCGCGGGCGGCCGGCGATTGCTGAGCGCCTCGTTGAAGCGTCGCCACACCGCCCGCCCCTGCGAGCGCAGCAGCAGCGAGCCCAGGATGGAGTCCACGAGGAGGATCCCGATGGTCGGAAGCGTGCCGATCTCCTGCCCGACCTGGATGAGCACGAAGAGCTCGGCGAGCGGGACGACGACGAAGACCAGGACGAGAAGGGCCGGAACCACGGTGCCAGACAGGGTAGGCGACTGGACCGGCTGGACAAGAAGACCACCGAGGCCGACAAGCCGGAGGGCTACACTCGAACCCATGGAAACACAACAAGTTCGCGAAGAGGTCGAGGAGGCGCTGACCAACGTCATCGATCCCGAGCTCGGCCTCGACTTCATGGAGCTCGGCCTGGTCTACGACGTCGGCGTCGACGGCGAGGGCGGCGTTGACATCGTCTTCACCCTCACGACCCCCGCCTGCCCGATCGGGCCCCAGGTGACCGAGCAGATGCAGGAGTTCGTCTCCGAGGTCGACGGGGTGACCGACGTCCGCACCGAGATGACCTTCCAGCCGCCCTGGACCCCGGACATGATGTCCGAGGACGCCAAGTTCGCCTTGGGCTACTGACACCGCGACCCCGGCCGCCGGCGCGGGTTCTCAGAGTCGATGACCACACGGTTGAGCCCCCTGCGCATTCTCCCCCTCCTCGCCCTCCTCGGCGTTCTCTGGCCGCTCGCCGCGGGCGCTGAGGCGGCGGCGCGGACCGGCCGGGTCGTCGTGATCCTCGGCGAGCGCAGCGGCGGTGACCGCGCCCGGGCCGCCGCGGTCAGCGCCGTCGCGGCCCGCGCCGGCGCTCGACAGGCGGGCCCGAGCGTGCCGGCCCTCGGGGTGGTGGCGCTCCGCCCGGCGCCCGGGGCGTCGATGCGCACGCTCCTCGAGCGCCTGCGCGACGACCCCGCCGTGCGGTCGGCGCGGCCCGAGTACCGCCTCCAACCTCGCTTCGAGGCCAACGATCCCGCGCTCACCGCCGACGAGCCGAGCTCGACCGTTCCGATAGGAACACCCGTTCAGTGGGCGATCGCCCGCCAGAAGCTTCCCCAGGCGTGGGAGTTCGCGCGCGGCACCGGGGGCCGCGTCGGCGTCATCGACAGCGGGCTCGACGCCGGCCATCCCGATCTCGCGGGGAAGATCGATCGCGCCGTCGATCAGGGCGGAGGCCCGGCCACGCGGGATGAGGCGGGCCACGGCACCCACGTCTCGTCGCTGGCCTGCGCGGCGACGAACGACGGAATCGGGCTCGCGGGCACGGGCTATGACTGCCGGCTGATCGTCGAGCGGACCGACTTCTCGGAGACGAGCATCGCGCGCTCGATCGTCGATGCGACCGACAACGGGGCCGACGCGATCACCATGAGCTTCGGCGACGACGGCTCGACGCCGCCCAGCGACGCCATCCGGGCGGCGCTCGACTACGCCCTTTCCAGGGAGGTCGTGCTCGTGGCGGCCGCGGCCAACGAGCCCGTGGAGGAGCAGGGCCAGCCGGCGAACCTGCTCCAGCCCACGAGCACCGCGCCCGATCTGGCGCTGGGGAAGGGGCTGTCGGTCACCGCCGCCAACTTCTCGAACCAGCGGGCGTCTTTCGCCGGCCGCGGTAGCCAGATCTCGCTGGCCTCCTACGGAAGCTACGGAGCGGGGGGGCCGCGCGGACTCTTCGCCGCCTTCCCGGGCAACGTCACCGAGGTGGAGACGGGACTGCTCGGCATTCCGCCGATACCGCCGTGCACCTCCTGCCGGACCACGTTCAACGGCGACCGCCGCTACGCCTACCTGCAGGGGACCTCCATGGCCGCGCCGCAGGTGGCGGGCATAGCGGCGCTGGTCAAGCGCCTGAACCCCGGTCTGGGGGCCCTGGAGATCGTGCGCATTCTCAAGGAGACGGCGACTAACCCCGGCTGGGAGCCCGAGCTGGGCTGGGGAATCGTCGATGCGGGAGCGGCCGTCGAGGCGGCTCGGGTGATCGATCGCGTCGCTCCGATCTCCCGTCTGCGGGCCCCGCGCCGCAGCGGCTCGCGCAGCTTCCGCCTGACCTGGACCGGCGCCGACCCGGCCACACCCGGCCTGGTCCCCTCCGGCGTGCGCCGCTACGAGGTCTTCGCCTCGGCCCGCGGTGGCGGCTTTCGCCGCATCGCGCGCACCAAGAAGCAGTCGGTTCGCTTCACGGGCAGGCCAGGCGCCCGCTACCGCTTCTTCACCGTCGCCATCGACAAGACGGGAAACCGCGAGGCCAAGCCCACCCGCGCGGATGCGTCGACGCGCGTGGCGCCCCGCCGTCGATAGTCGAGATACGCACCGAGTCGCCGGGACGGACGCCCGCGAGCTCCTCAGACGCTGTCGGGCGGACGCGTGGCCGCCGCGGGCGGCGCCTCGGGCTCGTCTGCCGGAGCCGGCTCCTCGTCCACGGCAGCGCCTTCGGCGTTCGGCCGGAGGCTTTCGGGCAGGAGGTCGGGATCGTCGCCGAAGCGGTCGCGGAGCGCCTCGCGCAGGCGCTCCGCGGCGTGTCCGCCGGGAGGCTGCTCGCTCGGGTCGCCGGGTTTGCGCATCTGGGGAGGGTGTACTCCATCGGGCCGTCTCCAGTCAAGCCGCGGTCCTCGCGGAGCTTCAGAACTTCCCAAGCGCTACAAAAAAATCCCACAGCTGGTAGCGGGTCGGATATAGCTTGGTCATCTCGAAGCTCCGACCAGGAGGGGGTGCTGTCAGGTGCGCGGTCCAGTAGACGACGCCATCGAGGCTGACGCCGACGACGGCGGCCGAAGGGCAGCCGCCGCAGCGGGCGACGGAGAGCGTGAGCGGTCGCCCGGCGGCAAGCCGCTCCTGCGCCTGATCGACCTCCTCGCGCCCAAGGGGCTCGACGGCGCCCTCGAGTTCGCGGTCACCTCGGCGGTGGCCGGCAACGGCTTCGGGCCGGCGATCCAGGCGCAGCTCACCGCCATGGGCGCCCAGCCCGAGGGCGGTAGGGGGGAAGAGCAGCCGCTGCCACAGGAGGGCGCGGGCGGGATGGACTACCCCCGCGGCGAGGTGGACTCTCCCGGCGAGGCGCCGGGCGAGGTGGACTCTCCCGGCGAGGCGCCGCCCGCGGTCTCCCAGGAGATCGTCGAGGTCTACCGCGCGGCGGCCGACAAGATGGGCCCTCCGACTGCGACGGGCCCGCAGTGGCGCTCGCTCGGGCCCTGGACGATTCCCAACGGGCAGACCTACGGCTCCAACCGGGTCAACGTGTCGGGTCGCATCGCGGCCATAGCCATCGACCCGGGCAACGCGGCGCACGTGCTCTGCGGCGCGGCCGGCGGCGGCGTGTGGGAGAGCTTTGACCGCGGCGGGAGCTGGGCTCCGCGGACGGACTACGCGGCCACCTGCACGGTCGGCGCGATCGCCTTCGATCCCGCCCGGCCGGCAACCGTCTACTGCGGCACGGGCGAGGGCAACTTCTACTCCTGGCTCGGCCAGGGGATCCTGCGCTCGACCGACGGCGGAACGACCTGGGCGACGCTGTGCACGGCGCCGTTCGTGGGGCAGGGCTTCTATGAGCTGGTCGTCGACCCGACCACCCCGACCCGGCTCTTGGCCGGCACGAACTTCGGCCTCTACGTCTCCACCGACTCCGGCGTGACCTGGACCCAGCGCCGCCGGCAGGCGTGCTGGTCGATCAGCGCCGGGGTGGGGAGGGGAAACCAGGTGGAGTGGCTCGCGGCCTGCGCTGACGGGCTGTTTCGCTCGACCGACGCGGGAACGACGTGGACCGCGGTGACGCTGCCCAGCGCCCCGGCCTCCTGGAACCGCCTGGCGGTGGGGATCGCTCCCTCGAACCCCACCGTCGCCTACGCCTGGGGAGCGAGCGGCGGAGCCGGCCGGCTCTATCGCCGCGCCGGCGCGACGTGGACGGCGGTCGCCGCGCCGCCGGGCGTCAACGTGGCGCAGGCCTGGTATGACTGGTTCCTCGCCGTCTCGCCCGATCGCGACACCCAGATCTACTGCGGGGCCATCGAGGTCCACCGCGGGGACCTGGCCGGGACGACGTGGACGTGGACCAACATCACGGCCAAGCCCAGCCCCGGCCAGTCGATCCACCCCGACCAGCACGCCCTCGCGTTCGAGCCGGGCAACCCCAGCACGATCTACATCGGCAACGACGGCGGGCTCTATCGCAGCCCCGACCGCGGGATCACCTTCCAGCACTGCAACAACGGACTGGTCATCTCGGAGTTCGAGTACCTGGCCCACCACCCGGGCTCGGCGCGCTGGCTGATCGGTGGAACCCAGGACAACGGGACCGAGCGCTGGACGGGCTCGCAGGTGTGGGAGCACGTCGCCGACGGCGACGGCGGCGACTGCGGTGTGAACCACACCGATCCGCGGACGGTATTTCACACCTACTTCAACATGAGCCCGGACCGCTCGACCTCGTCGGGTGACTTCGGGACCTGGACGTTCATTCCGCCGCCGGTGCCGGCGGGCGAGGGAAGCCGCTTCTACCCGCCCTTCGAGGTCTCCGCCACCACGGGCGACACGATCGCGATGGCGGGCGGCGCGCTGTACGTCTCGCGCAACGACGGAGCCGCATGGACGCGGCTGGCCTACCCCTCGGCCGGCCAGGGCTCGGCGATGGCGATGCCCAACGGGGATGCGGTCTACGTGGGCCTCGAGGACGGGCGCGTCCTTCGCACGACCTGGAACGGATCGTCATGGACGGCGCTGGCCGCCCTTGGCACCCCGCGCTCGGGCGCCGCGGTCAGCGACCTGCTCGTCGACCCGGCCAACCCACCCCGCATGTGGGCGACGTACTCGAGGGTCGGAGGCGGCCGGGTCTACCGCTCCGACGACGCCGGGGCGAACTGGATCGACCGCAGCACGGCCGGGCTGCCGGGCCTGCCGATCAACGCGGTCCAGGTCGACCCGTGGAACGGCAACCGCGTGTGGGTGGCCGCCGACCTGGGCGTCTATGAGTCCACGGACGCCGGCGGCTCGTGGCACGACTTCTCAAACGCCCTGCCCAGCGCCTATGTCGGCGACATCCTGTTCCAGCCCCATGCGCGGGTGCTGCGGGCGGGAACGCGCAACCGCGGCGTCTGGGAGATCCCCGTCGACGGGTGGATCACCCGGCCCCAGTGCGGAGTCCAGTTCACCGGCCAGCTTGCCGGCAACGCCTCGGGCCGCTGGTTCACCTTCAACTGGCCCGCCGCATGGCACATGGCGTGGACGGTGATGCCCACCACGCCCGGCGCGCAGCTCCAGCTCACGGTGCAGGTCGAGCGGGCCACCTCCGAGTTCTGCACCTACTGGCTGACCGTCCGCAACCTGACCGCGCAGGCCTGCAGCTTCGAAGGTCGCTGGTGCCTGCTGAGCCGCTACTGATCCGAAGGAGGGACCTACCGTGTGGACCAACGTTCAGTTCAGCGGATCGCTCGGGCCCAACGCGAGCAACCGCTGGTTCACCTTCAACTGGCCTGTGGGCTGGCACGTGGTCTGGTACCTGATGCCGACTTCGCCCCAGTCCGGCGCTGCGCAGCTCGACTGGGACGTCGCGGTGGAGCGCGCCAACGCCACCACCTGCACCTACTGGCTCACCGTGAAGAACCTCACGGGCGCCACCGTCAACTTCGAGGCCCGCTACGCGGTCCTCAGCGGCTGAAGAAACGGAGCGCAGCGACATGAAGATCAGCATCGAGATCGACGACGCCGGCAACGGGACGGTGACCACCGAGCCTTCCGGCGGCGGCTCGGGCGCCGCGGGGGAGGCGAGCGCGCCGGCGGACGTCCTTGCCAGGGCACAGGCCATCGGGGCGATCGACGGCGGCCCGGCGCCGACCGAGCTGCCCCAAGACGGGGCCCCTCCCATCCCCGCGACGATCCCGGGCCAGGGGCCGGGCGCTCCGGCGGCTGGCCTTTCCGGCGAGCACGGGGCGATCTCCGCGGGCGCCGCCCCCGGCGCGGACGAGGTGCAGGCGATCGCCATAGAGCAGGATCCGGACGCCCCGAGCGCTCCGGACGAGGGGGAATGACCGATGGGTGAGCTGCTTCCGATCCTCAGCGGCGTGATCGTCGGCGGGATCCTCGGCCTCCTGCGACCGTCCCTGCGCCTACCCGTCGGCGCGGCCCTTGCGGTCCCGCTCGGCGTGCTGGCCACCTTTCTCACCGGCGAGCATGAGATCTCCTGGGTCTTCGTCCTGATCGACATCCCGATCGTCGGGCTCTCCGCCGTCGTCGGGCTGGTGCTCGCTCGACGAGTCCGCGCCGGTGGGGACGACGGGCGCACCGTTCCCCGCGAGACCTGAGTCCGCGGCGGGGAGCTTGCGCCGCGCGGCGGCGAGGAGCTCGTCGAGCGACTCGCGGATGCCCTGGGCGATGTCCTCGACGTCGGGCAGCGAGTCGTAGTCGGCCAGCAGGCCGAAGTTGACCTTGCCGTTGTAGGACATGATCGCCACGAAGAGCGCGTGGTTCTCGGGCAGGAAGCCGACCGGGAAGAGGTCGAGCAGCTCGCGACCCAGGATGTAGAGGGGCATCTGCGGGCCGGGGACGTTGGTCACGATGACGTTGAACAGGCGCGTCGAGAAGTTCAGGCGCGAGGCCTGGGCCAGGATCGTGGGGGGAGCGAAGTTGGTGACCCCGGCGAGGACCTCCGCGCCGATCGCCTGCTTTGACTCCTTGAGCCCGTCCATCGACTCCTTGACCAGCGCCAGGCGCGCGACCGGGTCGCCGACATAGACGGGCAGCGGTGCCCGCATGGCGGCCAGGCGGTTGCCGAGCTGGCCCTGCTCGTCCTGCGAGCGGATCGAGACGGGCACGAGCGCGCGCAGCTCGAGGCCCTCGGTCCGCACTCCGCGCGAGCGCAGGAAGCGGCGCAGCGCGCCGGCGACGACGGTGAGCACGACGTCGTTGACCGTTCCCCCGAAGGCGTTCTTGACCTCCTTGAAGTCCTCCAGCCGGAAGCGGCGCTGCGAGAAGCGCCGGTGGGGGCCGATCGGGACGTTGAGCGGCGTGTCGGGCGCGGGGTTGAGCGCCGCCCAGACGATCTCGCCGACGCCCTCGAGGGCCTCCTGGGCCCGACGGACCGTGGTCTCCGGCCTGGTCGCCGCCGTGACCGTCCGGGTCGCGAGCTCCACTCCCGCCCTGACCACGCCCTTGATCCCCGTAGCAGCGAGCAGCGCCGACCCGGGCTCGGGGCGGGGCTGCCACTCCGCGCCTGTGGGGTGCTCGACGGCCCGAGGCACCGGCTCGGCGTCGAAGAGGACGGTCGCGAGGTCCACTCCAGCGACTCCGTCGACCAGCGCGTGGTGGGTCTTCGAGATGAGCGCGAAGCGCTTGCCTTCGAGCCGCTCGACGAGCCAGGTCTCCCACAGCGGCTTGGATCGATCGAGCTGCTGGGAGAAGATCCGGCACGCCAGGCGGATGAGCTGCTCCTCTGAGCCGGGGGCGGGCAGCGCCGTGTGGCGCACGTGGTAGTCGAGGTTGAAGCTCGGGTCGTCGACCCACAGCGGCCGGCCCATCTCGGCCGGCGGCACCGCGAGCTTCTGGCGGTAGCGCGGGACGAGGTGCAGGCGGCCGCGGATGTGGTCGAGGAAGTCGCCGATCGCCGGGGGCGGACCCTCGAAGACGAGGATGGCGCCGACGTGCATGTGGGAGTTGTCGCCCTCCTGCGCGAGGAACGATGCGTCGGTCGCCGTCAGCCGGTCCAGATGCTCCTGCGCCATTTCGCTGCTCCTCCGCCGTGTCGCCCTCCGCCTGACCAACCCTACCCCGCCGCGCGCGGCGCGGGGATGCATCCGAAGTCGTTCGTGCAAAGCTTGGCCGTATGGCGTGGGACATCTCGACCGGAGCGGAGCTTGCGGCGCACCCGCTCTGGTTGCGCGACGAGCGCTTCGCCTGGCCCCTCGAGGCGGTCAGGTCGAACGATTGAGCCGCGTGGCGCTGCTTGCCCTCGCGCTCGCCTGTGGTATCGCCGCCTGTGGAGTGGGCGGGCAGGCGGCGAGCGCGCCCGTGCCCACGCCGACGGTCGACCGCTTCGACGAGCGCCGTTCGTTCGCGCTCCTGCGCGAGCAGGTGGAGCGCTACGGGCCCCGGCCGGCGGGGTCGCCGGCGTCGCGGCGGCTCGCGACGCGGCTGCGCCGCCTTCTGCCCGGCGGCCGCTTCGAGGCCGTGCCGGGCGGCCTTCGCAACGTCGTCGGGATCCTCCCGGGCCGGGCGCCGGCGGTCGTGGTCGGCGCCCACTACGACACCGAGGCGCTGCCGCGCGACTTCGTCGGCGCCAACGACGGCGCGGCGGGCACCGCGGCGGGGGTAGAGCTTGCGCGGGCGCTCGCGCGCCGCCCGCCGGGGGGCCCCGAGGTGCGCTTCGTGCTCTTCGACGGGGAGGAGGAGCCGGCTGGGGGCGACATCTTCACCCAGGGCACCCGGGGGAGCCGCGCCTACGTCGCGCGCCACCGCGAGGAGGTCGGCGCGATGGTCCTGCTCGACTACGTCGCCAACAAGGGGCTCTCCCTGCCGCGCGAGGGGGGCTCGGATGCCGACCTCTGGCGCCGGCTCCGCGCGGCCGCGAAGCGGGTCGGCGTCCAGCGGGCCTTCCCCGACGAGGAAGCGGGGGAGATCTTTGACGATCACACCGCCTTCGCCCAGGCGGGCATTCCCGCCATCGACCTCATCGACTTCGACTATCCCTATCGCGACACCGCGAAGGACACGGTCGACAAGGTCTCCCCCCGCAGCCTCGACGTCGTCGGGGAGGCCGTGGCCGAGCTGATTCGCAGCTGGCCGCGTTGACGGTCGCCGGCGCCAGGCGTACCTTCCCCGGTCGATGACCGAACAGGGCGGCCAGCCGCCGCACGAGCCCGGGGAGGGCTCCCGGCCCGAGAAGGAAGCGCCGACGCGGCCCCAGCCGCCCGGCCTGCCGGCGTGGCCGCAGCCGGCCGCCGCTCCGGCACAGCCCCAGCCCCCGCCGGGCTGGCACCCACAGCACCCGCTGGCCCCCTGGCCGCCCCAGTCCGCCGCCCCGCCCGCGCACTACTCCTACCCCCCGGGGCCACCGGCGCGCAAGGAGCCGGCCATAGCGGTCCTCATCTCCTTCTTCATTCCGGGGGTCGGCCACCTCTACGCCGGCGACACCAACACGGGCGTGCTGCTGCTGGCCATCTACTTCGGCATTCTCGTGCTGGATCTCTTCCTCCTCTTCACGATCATCGGGATCCTGCTCTTCGTGCTGACGATCCCCGCGAGCCTGATCGTGTGGATCTACGCGATGGTCGACTCCTACGCCAAGGCGACCGCCTACAACCGCAGCTGGGGGCTTCCTTAACTCCGAAGCGCCGCGGCCTCGGACCCCCTCGCCCCTACACTGCGAGGAATGGGTGCAGCTCCCGAGAGGCTCCTGCTCGCGGCTCCGCGCGGCTACTGCGCCGGGGTGGACCGCGCCGTGCAGACCGTCGAGCACGCGCTCGACCTCTACGGCGCGCCCGTCTACGTACGCAAGGAGATCGTCCACAACAAGCACGTCGTCGAGGAGCTGCGCGAGCGCGGCGCGGTCTTCGTAGACGAGCTCGACGACTCCGTCCCCGAGGGCGCCGTGACCGTCTTCTCGGCCCATGGGGTGTCGCCGACCGTCCATCAGGAGGCGGGTCGCCGCGGCCTGCGGACCCTTGACGCGACCTGCCCGCTGGTGACCAAGGTTCACCGCGAGGCGCTGAAGTTCGCGGCCGAGGGCTACACGATCGTCCTCGTCGGCCATGCCGGCCACGAGGAGGTCGAAGGCACGATGGGCGAGGCCCCCGACGACATCGTGCTCATCGAGACCGAGGAGGACGTCGACCGCCTCGAGGTCCCCGATCCCGACCGGATCGCCTACATCTCCCAGACCACCCTGTCGGTTGACGAGACCCGCGCGATCATCAACCGCCTCCGCGAGAAGTTCCCGAGCATCGTCGGTCCTCGCACCGACGACATCTGCTACGCGACCACCAACCGCCAGGCGGCGGTCAAGCAGCTGGCCGTGCAGTGCGACCTCGTGCTGGTCATCGGCTCGACCAACTCCTCCAACTCAAACCGCCTGGTCGAGGTCGCCCGCGAGTACGGTGCCGAGTCGCACCTGATCGACCACGAGGGCCAGGTCCGCGAGGAGTGGCTCGAGGGCAAGCGGGTGGTCGGCATCACCTCGGGCGCCAGCGCCCCCGAGGAGCTCGTTCAGCGGCTGGTCCAGTTCTTCGCCGCCCGGGGGACCGAGGACGTCCAAGAGCTCGAGGTCGTCCAGGAGGACGTCCGCTTCATGCTTCCCAAGGCCATCCGCCAGGAGCTCACGGCCCGAGCCTGAGGCGAGGGCCCGAGCCTGAGGCGAGCCTCGAGGGTCCAGAGCCGACGCGGGCCTCGACGGTCAGAGCGGGAGCTTGCCCCGTCCGCGACGGCCGGCGTTGGCCGACTTGTTGGTCGCCTTGCGCGACGAGCTGAAGGGCTTCTGGAACAGCCTGCCCAGAAATCCGGGCGCCGTTCCGCCGGCCCGCTGACCGACGCCGAGCGTCTTGTCGACGCCTCGCTGGGGACCCTGCGAGATCCGTGGAACCAGGAAGGCCAGCACCAGCAGCAGTACACAGACGGCGATTATCCCGGCGATCAGCATGAGTTCCCCTCGGTAGGCGGTAGTGGCGCCCCTCTGGGGTACCCGCGGCCGGGTAGGCTCACACCGTGAACGGACCGATGTTGGATAGGCGAGCGCCGGTCCGCCACCTCGTCGGGCGGGCGGCGGCGACCGTGGGGGGCGAGCGGCCGGTGTCAGCGAGCACCGCGGCCGGCGCCTCTTGACGACCCTCGTCATCTCCGACCTGCACCTGGGCGCGCGCACCGGCATCGACGTCCTGCGCCGCCGAGAGCTGCGAGAGCCGCTTCTGCGCTCGCTCGCCGATGCGGAGCGCGTCGTGATACTCGGAGACCTGCTCGAGCTGCGTCACGGGCCCGCGCGAGAGGCCCTGGGGGCGGCGCGACCCTTCCTCGAGGAGCTCGGCGAGGCGGTCGGCGACCGCGAGGTGGTCGTGGTGCCGGGCAACCACGACCACCAGCTCGTCGCGCCGTGGCTCGAGCGTCGGGGCAGCGAGGCCCCCGGGCCCCCGCTACGCGCAGAGGAGCGCATCGCCGCCCGCGACGCCTCGCCGCTTGCCGCCCGGCTGGCGCAATGGGCGGCGCCCGCCCGTCTCGAGGTCGCCTATCCCGGTGTGTGGCTGCGCGACGACGTCTACGCCACTCACGGCCACTACCTCGACCGCCACACGACCCTCCCGGCCTACGAGCGGATCGGTGCCGCGCTGGTCGAGCGCTTCGTAGCGCCGCTGCCCGACCCGCTCGCCACGCCCGACGACTACGAGGCCATCTTCGCCCCGATCTACGCGCTCCTGCACGGAGCGGCCCAGTACGTGCCCGAGTCGGCCGGAGCGGCGCACAACGGGGCCTCGGTCCGCCTCTGGGACGGAGTGCGCGGCGACACCCGCCGGCGCCGCCGCGCGCGCTACGCACTGCTGGCCGCCGGCGTCCCCCTCGCCATCGCGGCGCTCAACCGCGTCGGCCTCGGCCCGCTCAACCCCGACCTCAGCGGCCGAGCCCTTCGGCGCGCCTCACTCGAGGCCATGAGCGAGGTCGTCGCGAGGCTGGGCATAGTCGCGCGCTACGTCGTCTTCGGGCACACCCATCGCGCGGGCCCGTTCGCCGGTGACGACCCGGCCGACTGGACGACCTCCACCGGCGCGCGCCTGGTCAACAGCGGCAACTGGACTTACGAGCCGGCGTTCCTGACCGACGTGCCGAACGAGAGCCCCTACTGGCCGGGCGTGTGCGTCGCGGTGGAGGAAGCGGACACCCCGCCCGAGCTGCGCCGGCTGCTCGGCTACCGCACGCACGCAGATCTGAGCGGACCGCTTCCGGGCCCTCAGGGCAGCCCCGGGGTGAAGCACGTCGCGTAGCAGGTCACGCCCTCGCCGATCGCCAGCGACAACTCTCCGTGGGTGTGGCGCTCGTGCTCGACGAGCGGGTAGCACCCCGGCCCGTCGACCGCGATCCGCGCTGCGTTGGCACGCACCACGCCGTGCCCGTCGAGCACCGCCCACGCACCACCGCCCTCGTAGGGGCCCGAGTAGGCGCCCTCCTGGTCGGCGGTCTGAGCGGGAAGCAGGAGGTCGGGCGCGTCCTCGGGGCGGACGGGCGCGACCGGGTCGCGGTCGAGGCCGAGCATCTCGGCGATCGCTCGCTCGGTCTCCTGGTAGGCGCCCTCGCCGTAGTGGTAGTAGGAGAGGAGGCCCTGGCGATCCCACAGGTAGCGCCCCGGCCAGCCGCGGTTGCCGTAGAGCTCCCAGAGCTCCATGTGGAGGTCGACGATCACGGGGTAGGGCACCTCCAGGCGCTGCACCGCGGCCTCGACGGCGTCCGGAGGCTGGGATGGGGGAAAGCCGGCGCTGTGGATCCCGACCACGCGCAGGCCGTCGTCTTCGTAGCGCTCGTGCCACGCGCGCAGGTAGGGGAGCGTCCGCAGCGAATTGACACGGCAGAAGTCCCAGAACTCCACCAGCACGGGGCGCCCGCGCTGCTGATCCATCCGGAGCATCGAGACGTTGACCCACGGAAGTCCGCGCGGGAAGGGCGGGGCCACGATGCGGGCTCCCTCCGGTGGGCGCACCGCGGCCACGCTAGCAGCGGCGCACGTGGACGAATGCTGAGGAGCGGAGGGGCTAGGGGCCGCCCCGCCGTGTCTAGCGGCTCCCGTACCCTGCGGGCCGACCATGACTCGTGTCCAACGCCTGCTCGTAGGCTCGATCGTCGTCGCGGTCGCCTCGATCGCTCTCGCGGTCGTGCGGCTGGCGACGCTCGACGAGGGGGCGGGCACCGAGACCCAGGCGTCGGAGTCTCGCGCCCGCTCCGGCGACGAGGACCGCGGGGGCGGCCGGCGGGTGCACTCCGCCCACGTGGTGCTCGCCGTGGGCCTGCGCCAGTCGAGGCCGAGGATCCGCGCCCGCGTGGGCGACGAGGTGCGGCTACTCGTGACCTCGCGCGGGGCGGAGGACGAGGTGTTCGTCCGCGGCTACGACCTCTCCGCCGACGTGGCGCCGGGTCGCCCGGCGCGCCTTCGCTTTCCCGCCCGCCGCGAAGGGTTCTTCGACGTCATCCTCGTAGTCTCGGGGGTCACGATCGCAGACCTCGACGTCGCGCCGTGATGACCCCTCTGCTCGCGCACGCCACCCACTGGCTGGTCGACCTCCTCTAGGCGGCGCCGGTCCTCGTGCTGCTGATCGCCGGGCTCGTGTCCGCGATCCGCCGGCGCCGGCGCAACTCCTGAACCGCCACAGGGTTCGGGGCGTATTAGCTCGTGACGACGGAGCTGACGGTGAGCGGCAAGGACCTCAAAGATCTTCTGGACCACGTCGAAGACACGCGTGAGCTCGTCCTGTGCGTCTCGGATGACCAGGACGCCGGCTGGCGCGTCGACGAGCACTTCCTGGTGTGGGCGGGCGCTCGCGCGGAGGCCAACGCCGCCTACGCGGCGTGGCGCGAGCGGCCGGGCCGCGAGCCATACGTCGTCTACCTCGCGGCGGAGGACCGGGCGGACGCCGCCGAGGAGGCGCTGGCCCGCGAGTTCGCGGGCTGAGCGGCGCTCCAGCGGATCTGCCGCTCCTCGCGGCGAGTAGCACTGCTACTGCTGCGCTCGCGTGCGGCGCCCGGTATCCACGGCTGACCGGCGCGGGTCAGCCGCCTGTTTCGGCTGGACTCTCAGAGCGCGAAGACCGAGCGCGCGCTCTCGAGCGCGCTCGCCAACGCGTCGACGTCGGCGGGCACGTTGTAGGGCCCGAAGCTCGCCCGCGCCGTGGCGGCGACCCCCAGGCGGCGCATGAGCGGCTGGGCGCAGTGGTGGCCCGCGCGCACGCAGACCGCCTCGCGGTTGATGAGCTCGGAGACGTCGTGGGGGTGCATCCCGTCGACGGCGAAGGAGACGACCCCGCCGCGGTCCTGCGCCGCAGGCGGGCCCAGCACGCGGACGCCGGGAATGGCATCGAGGCGCTCGAGGGCGTGACGGACCAGCTCGCACTCGTGGGCGCGCACTCGATCCATCCCGAGAGCCTCGAGGTAGTCGACCGCCGCCCCCAGGCCCACGCCCTCGGCGACGTTGCCGGTGCCCGCTTCGAACTTCGCCGGGATGTCGGCCCAGGTCGAGCGCTCGCGCCCCACGGTGCGGATCATGTGGCCGCCGGCGATGAAGGGACGCATGTCCTGAAGGATCTCCCGGCGGCCGTGGAGGATCCCTATGCCCGTCGGCCCGAGCGCCTTGTGGCCCGTCCAGGCGTAGAAGTCGGCGTCGATCGCGGCGAGGTCGACCGGGAGCTGGGGCACGGCCTGCGAGCCGTCGATGAGGGCGAGCGCTCCGGCGGCGTGCACGCGCGCGACCATGTCGGCGACGGGGTTGATCGTGCCGAGCACGTTGGAGACGTGCGCGAAGGCGGCGAGCCGCACGCGCCCCGAGGCGAGCTCTGAGTCGAGCTGGTCGAGCGCGAGCGCGCCGTCCTCGTCGACGTCGAGCCAGCGAAGCTCCGCGCCGGTCTCCTCACAGAGGAGCTGCCAGGGGACGATGTTGGAGTGGTGCTCCATCTCGGTGAGCAGCACCACGTCGCCCGGGCCGACGTTGCCCCGGCCCCACGCGTAGGCGACGAGGTTGATCGCCTCGGTCGCGTTGCGGGTGAGGATCGTGGCGGCCGGCTCCCACCCGACGAAGGCCGCGATGCGGGCCCGGGCGTCCTCGAAGAGCTCGGTCGCCTCCTCGGCCAGCGTGTAGACGCTGCGGTGCACGGGGGCGTTGTGGCGACGGTAGTAGCCGTCCATCGCCTCGATGACGCTTCCGGGCTTCTGCGAGGTCGCGGCGGAGTCGAGGTAGATGAGGCGCCGCCCGTCGATCTCGCGAGCGAAGATCGGGAAGTCCGCCCGGATGTCGAGCGTCGTCGCGGTGGTGGCGGCCTCCATCTCCCTAAATCCTACCGCAGCGGTCGGTTATGGCCGGCGGGGGTCCCTCACGACTCTTCGGCAAGGAGGCGGATGTCGTGGGCCAGCCCCTCGGGCGTGAGCCGGTTGACCGGAAAGCCGATCCGCTGGCGCCCGGCCTTGTCGATGAGCAGCACGTAGGCCGAGTGCTCGAACTCCTCGCTCTGGGGCTGGACGGCATAGGCCCGCCACACGGGCTCGAGCTGGGCCTCGGTGCCGAGCAGGAAGCGCATCCTCCCGGTGAGCCGGCGTTTGAGCAGAAACGCTCGCGCCCGCTCCGGCGTGTCACCGGCAGGGTCGACGCTGACCGCCAGGACGGGCGGCGCCGCGCTCCCG
>JBBPZA010000078.1:0-8053 GCA_038199375.1 Solirubrobacterales bacterium
CGCCACACCTACCGTTGGAACGTTCCCTACGACCGGCCGATCTTCCCGCTCGGGCAGACCTGGCAGAGCCCGCCCGTCGCCGAGATCAAGCGCTTCCGCCAGCTGGCAAGCGCCTACGGCGCGCCCGGCGTGAGCTGGTGGGAGTGGTCGCAGAGCTCCGCGAACGTGTTCCGCGCCACCGGCCGGGTCGTGACCGGCAACATGACGGCGCGGTCCGAGAAGCCGGTGACCGTCCGGCGCGGCAGCAGCGGAGACTGGGTCGTCTGGGCCCAGGAGCACCTCAACGGCGCGGGCCAGGCGGTCAAGGTGACCGGGAACTTCGGCCCCCAGACG
The DNA here is from genome assembly GCA_038199375.1 of Solirubrobacterales bacterium. Lineage (GTDB taxonomy): Bacteria > Actinomycetota > Thermoleophilia > Solirubrobacterales > Solirubrobacteraceae > JBBPZA01. The sequence continues at coordinate 334 of JBBPZA010000078.1, forward strand.
GTGCGCGCGGTCACGGCGTTCCAGACCGCCGAGGGGTTGCCGGCCTCGGGCATGCTCGACCCCGCGACGTGGACCGCCCTCATCGAGGCCGAGCCCGTCTCGACCGCGTGGGCGCGCCGGGCGCGCCGGGCGCGGAAGGGCCGCCGGGCGTCGGCGGCGAGCGTGGGGGCAGGCGCGCCCGCCTCGGCGCGCCTGCCCTCCAAGGGCAACGAGCTCGCCGGGAAGCGCAGGTGAGCATCGACGCCCGCCGGGACCGCGTCGTAGGTGGCGTCGGCTTCCGTCCGCGCCGCCCCGTAGCTTGCCTGAGCTGAGTCCCGAACGGAGGAGGGTCCGCAATGGCACAGGGCTACTGCGTCAAGGAACGCAAGAAGGTCGAGATCCAGGAAGCCAAGCAGGTGACGATGAAGAACGGTCGCCCCGCGATCCAGGGCGTCTGCCCGGACTGCGGCACCAAGATCTTCAAGATCGGCAAGCTCGACTAAAGGCCCGACGCGGGCGGTGACCGTGCCCACCTCGCATGGTACGTTTCGCCCGGTCAGCGCCGGGCGATGAGTCCGGCGGAGATAAGGTGCAGTGCCGCGACGTTGCTGGACAGCATCTCCGCGCACGAAGCACGGAAACACTGCGGGGGTGCATCGCGCATGGCAACGGGAACGGTCAAGTGGTTCAGCGACGAGAAGGGGTTCGGCTTCATCACCCCTGACGAGGGCGACCGCGACCTCTTCGTCCACTTCAGCGGGATCTCCGGCGATGGCTACCGCTCGCTCGCCGAGGGAACCAAGGTCTCCTACGAGGCCGAGCAGGGCGACAAGGGCCCGAAGGCCGTCGACGTCGTCAAGATCTGAGTCGCGGGGAACCTGGTCGGGCTTCGCGTTCGCCGCTAGGGTTAGCGAGCGAGCCTGCGCACCCAGCGTTGGAGGTGGTGCTCTGAGATGACCTGATCCAACATAAGGGTGAGAGTCCCGCAACATCACGAGAAGCCTGCGCGTCGTTAGCGCACCTGCCCTCGGGCGCAGTATCCCCGAGGGCGAGCAGTGGGGTTCAAGAGATTTGGCGGGCACCCGGCCACGCATCCGAACCGGATCCGTCATCATCGATGGGGGAGTCGGCGTGGTGGAAGGCCGTGCGGGCCGATCGCGTGTGAGCGGGCTGGCGACTCGGACGCACGGTGAGCCAGGTCGGGGGCGGTTGCGTGACGCGCTTGCCAGACGGCCGCTTGGCCGCCGCGAGCGCGCGCGGCGATTCCCTGACGGTCAATGGTAGGCAGGTCCTCGGTTTCACGCGCGCGCAACGTGCGAAGAGCGGCCCTAGGTGGACCCATGTCGGGCCGCGGTGCGCGTTGGTAAACTGACCCATGGCCGCCATCGAGAACCCGAGCACTCATCCTCTTGGGCCGGTCAGCCGAATAGGAGGGAGAGACGCTCGGGATGTTGACGTCCCTGCACGTGACTTGAAGACGTTGTCAACGTAGAGCCAGCCCGCCACTTCGACCCGACCGGACCAAAGACCAAACTGCGCTAGCGGTTCTCAGCCCAGCAGGAAGGAAGCAGCAGGACCATGTTCGAGCGATTCACAGAGCGGGCCCGCCAGGTGGTCGTCCTCGCCCAGGAGGAGGCTCGGACGCTCAAGCACAACTACATCGGCACCGAGCACATCCTGCTCGGGCTGCTGCGCGAAGAGGAGGGCCTCGCCGCGCGTGTGCTGGAGAGCCTCGACATCACGGTCGAGCGCGTCCGCGCCCAGGTCGTGCGCATCGTCGGCTCCGGCGAGGAGGTCACCTCCGGCCAGATCCCGTTCACCCCGCGGGCCAAGAAGGTCCTCGAGCTCGCGCTGCGCGAGGCGCTGAGCCTGGGCCACAACTACATCGGGACCGAGCACATCCTGTTGGGCCTGGTGCGCGAGAACGAGGGCGTCGCCGCCCGCATCCTGCTCGATTTCGACGCCGACTCCGAGAAGATCCGCAACGAGGTCATCCGCATGCTCTCGGGCCCCGGCGGGCGCCGGCAGGGCGGCGCCCAGGGCGCCGGCAGCGCAGGCGCGCAGGGCGAGGGCAAGAAGTCCTCCAAGCTGCTCGACCAGTTCGGGCGCAACCTGACCAAGCTCGCCGCGGAGTCAAAGCTCGACCCGGTGGTCGGTCGCGAGACCGAGATCGAGCGGATCATGCAGATCCTCTCCCGGCGCACGAAGAACAACCCGGTGCTCATCGGCGAGCCGGGGGTCGGCAAGACCGCGGTGGTCGAGGGCCTGGCCCAGCGCATCACCAACTCAGACGTGCCCGAGCTGCTCAAGGGCAAGCAGATCTACACGCTCGACCTCGCCGCTCTGGTGGCCGGCTCGAAGTACCGGGGGGAGTTCGAGGAGCGCCTCAAGAAGGTGATGAAGGAGATCACCCAGCGCGGCGACATCATCCTGTTCATCGACGAGCTCCACAACCTCGTCGGCGCGGGCGCCGCCGAGGGTGCGATCGACGCCGCCTCGATCCTCAAGCCGGCGCTGGCCCGCGGGGAGCTCCAGACCATCGGCGCGACCACGCTCGACGAGTACCGCAAGTACCTCGAGCGCGACTCGGCGCTGGAGCGCCGCTTCCAGCAGATCCGCGTCGACGAGCCCTCGACCGAGGAGACGGTGCAGATCCTCAAGGGCCTGCGCGACCGCTACGAGCAGCACCACAAGGTCAACATCACCGACGAGGCCCTCGTCGCCGCCGGCGAGCTGGCCGACCGCTACATCTCCGACCGCTTCCTGCCCGACAAGGCGATCGACCTCATCGACGAGGCCGCCTCGCGCATGCGGATCAAGTCGATGACCGCCCCGCCCGTCTACCGCGAGCTCGAGGAGGAGATCGAGACGACGCGGCGCGACAAGGAGACGGCCATCGAGTCCCAGGAGTTCGAGGCGGCCGCCAACCTGCGCGACAAGGAGCGGCGCCTGACCAACAAGAAGCGCGAGCTTGAGGAGCAGTGGGAGTCCGGCGAGTCCGGGGAGCGCCCCGACATCGGCGAGGAGGAGATCGCCGACATCGTCTCGATGTGGACCGGGATCCCGGTGTTCAAGCTGACCGAGGCCGAGACCGCCAAGCTGATGCGCATGGAGGACGAGCTCCACAAGCGGGTGATCGGCCAGCACCAGGCGATCGAGGTGGTCTCCAAGGCGATCCGGCGCGCGCGGGCGGGCCTGAAGGACCCCAAGCGCCCGACCGGCTCGTTCATCTTCCTGGGCCCCTCGGGCGTGGGGAAGACCGAGCTGGCGCGGACGCTGGCGGAGTTCCTCTTCGGCGACGAGGACGCGATGGTGCGCGTCGACATGTCGGAGTACATGGAGAAGCACGCCGTCTCGCGGCTGGTCGGATCGCCCCCGGGCTACATAGGCTATGACGAGGGCGGCCAGCTCACCGAGGCGGTGCGCCGCAAGCCCTACAGCGTGCTGCTGCTCGACGAGATCGAGAAGGCGCACCCCGACGTGTTCAACATCCTGCTCCAGATCCTGGAGGACGGCCGGCTGACCGACGCCCAGGGGCGCACGGTCGACTTCCGTCACGCGATCGTGATCATGACCTCGAACATCGGGGCGTCTGAGATCGCCAAGAACACGCCACTGGGCTTCTCGTTCTCCGACGACGAGACCGGCATGTCCTACGAGGACATGAAGAACCGGGTGACCGGTGAGCTCAAGAAGGTCTTCCGCCCGGAGTTCCTCAACCGCATCGACGACGTGATCGTCTTCCACAAGCTGGCCAAGCACGAGATCAAGACGATCGTCGAGTTGCTGCTGCGGCGCATCCGCGAGTCGCTGGCCGAGCGCGAGCTCCAGCTCGATCTGACCGACGAGGCCAAGGATCTGCTGGTCGACAAGGGGTGGGATCCGGCGATGGGCGCCCGGCCGCTCCGCCGCGCGATCCAGCGCTACATCGAGGATCCGCTGGCCGACTATGTGCTGCGCCAGGAGCTGCCGTCGGGCTCGACGGTGCTGGTCGACAAGACGCCCGAGGACGAGCGCACGGCGGAGGACGACTCCGACATGGTTAAGCTCACCTTCGTCAAGCCCGAGCCGGCGCCCCAGCCGGTGGGGGTGGGAGCGCAGGGCGGCACCGGCGAGGGCCCGGGGGACGACGACCCGACGCTCGAGGCGTCCGACGGGCCGCCGGGGGGCGACGGGGGGTAAGCGCCGCGCGGCTTCTCGCTCGCACTCGACGAGCTGCTCGCGGGCTGAGCGAGTCGGTTCAAACCGTGTGGGCGACGGAGCCTCTCGCGTTGCATGAGCCGGTCGGCGGCTTGAGGGCGAAAGGTTCGTCTAGCGCTGCCGGCCAGGCAGCGGCTACCGTGTCGGCCGCGTGCTCGCTCGTTCGCCCTCACGCGGCCTCGCGGCCCTGGCGCTGGTCGCGGCCGTGGTGGGCTTCGCCGCCGCCGCCTGGATCTGGTCGGAAGGTGGGGGGGCCGTCGATGTGCCCTGGTCGCCGAGCCTCGACGCGCGCCTGCACTTTCGCCTCGACGGCCTAGCCGCCCTCTATTCCCTGATCGCCACCGGGGTGGGCGCCGCCGTGGTGCTCTACTCGTGGCGCTACCTCCCGCTCCATCTCTCACACCAGGACCGCCCGGGGCGCGACCAGGTGCGCTTCTACGCGCTCCTGCTGCTCTTCATGGTCTCGATGGTGGGGCTGGCCACCGCCCAGGACCTGCTCCTGGTCTTCGTCTTCTGGGACCTCACCGCGGTGGCCTCCTACTTCCTGATCGCCTACGACCGCCACGAGGGCGAGTCGCGCTGGGCGGCGCTGATGGCGCTGCTGGTCACCGGGATCACCGGAGCCCTGCTGCTGATCGCCGCGCTCGTCCTCCACGCGGAGCTGGGCACCTTCTCGCTTCCCGAGATCTTCGCCCGCGCGCGGCCGGGCAGCACGCTCACCGTGGCGTCCGCGCTGATCGCCGTCGCGGCGTTCGCCAAGAGCGCCCAGGTGCCGTTTCACTTCTGGCTCCCGCGGGCGATGAGCGCGCCGACGCCGGTCTCGGCCTACCTGCACTCCGCAGCCATGGTCGCCGCCGGGGTGCTCTTGATCGGGCGCGCCTACCCGCTGCTCGAGCGCAGCGCGCCGGTGCTCGACGCTATGGTCGCCGTCGGCTTCGCCTCGATGCTCGTGGGCGGCGTCCTGGCGCTGACGCGCGATCGCCTCAAGCAGATCCTCGCCTACTCGACCTTCGCCCAGTACGGCTATGTCGTCTTCATGTACGGGCTCGGGAGCGCAACGGGCGCCGTGGGGGCGGGCCTCTACGTGCTCGCCCACGCGCTCGCCAAGAGCGCCCTGTTCCTCACGGCGGGGTCGGTGACCGAGGCCACCGGCGGCGAGCAGCGGCTCTCCGAGCTGGGCGGGCTCGCCCGGCGGCTGCCCGTGCTCGCCGCCGCCAGCGCAGCCGCGGCCGCGGCGGTGGCGGCCCTGCCGCTCACGCTGGGCTTCTTCGCCGACGAGCTGTTCTTCAAGGCGGCGCTCGAGCGCGGGTGGCCGTTCGCGGCGATGGCGGTCGCCGGCGCGGCGCTCACGTTCGCCTACCTGGGGCGGCTCTGGGGCGGGGTCTTCCTCGGCCCGCCATCGGCCGCGCAGCTGCGGCCGCTTCCCTGGCAGATGGTCGCCCCGATCGCGGCGCTCGCGCTGCTCCTCGTGGCCGGCGGCGTGGTGGTCGCGCCCTTCGAGGACCTGGCCGAGGCCGCCGGCGCGTCGAGCCTCGGCGCGCCCGCCAAGGGCGGCGCCGCCTACCACCTCGACGCCCGGCCCGAGAACCTTATGGCGCTCTCCAGCTACGGGCTCGGGACGCTCGCGCTCCTCTACGCGGCGGCATCGGACCGGGTGCTGCGCGCGCTCGCGACGGCCGGCGCGCGGTTCGGTCCCGAGCGCCTCTACGGGGAGGGGCTCGCCTTCCTGAACAGGCTCTCGGACCGCGTCCACGAGCTCGAGGTCCGTGACCTGCGCAGCCGCGTCGCCGCCGTGCTGGTGCCTGCGGGAGGGCTCGTCGCGCTCGCCCTTGTCGCCGGGCCGCGCTCGGGCGGCTATCGCGTCGGATCGCTGACCGGCGACGACGTGGCGCTCGCGCTCGTGCTCGCCTTCTCGATGCTCATCGCGCTGGCGACGACCATCCCCCGCAACCACGTGACGCTGTTTCTCGCCCTCTCGGCTCTCGGCTTCGCGCTCGCCGTGGCCTACGCCTTCTTCGGCGGGCCCGACGTCGCGCTCGTGGCCGTGCTCGTCGAGACCCTGTTCGCCCTGCTCTTCCTGGGCGTCTTCTCGCTGCTGCCCTCCGAGGTGCTGCGCCGCGAGGCCGCGCTGTCGACCCGGGGAAGCCGGCGCTGGCGCGATCCGCTGGTCGGGGTCCTGTCCGGCGCCGTGGTCTTCGTCCTGGTCTGGAGCACGCTGTCGGTCCCCGCGCGCGGCCGGGCGGTGGGCGAGGAGCACGTGAGGCTCGCGTCCGACGCGCACGCCAAGGACGCCGTGACGGCGATCCTGGCGGACTTCAGGGCGCTCGACACGCTCGTCGAGGTGAGCGTCGTCGCCGTCGGCCTGGCCGGCGTCGTCTCGCTGCTTCGCCGCGGGAGGCTTTGGTGAGCACGGCGCTGACCCAGATGGTGGCGCGGCTCCTGCTCGCGCCGATCCTCCTGGTGGCGCTCGCGGTGCTCGTCAAGGGCTACGCCTCGGTCGGCGACGGCTTCGCCGCGGGCGTGATCGCCGCGCTCGGAATCCTGCTGCAGTACCTCGCCTTCGGGCGCGAGGAGGTCGAGCGCCTGCTGCCGGTGCGGCTGATCCCGGCGGCCGGCTTCGCCGGGCTCGTCGGGGCGCTCGCCCTGGCGGCCTGGCCGCTGCTGCGGGGCGAGCCGCTCTTCACCCACCTCCCGCGGGCCGGGAGCGAGGTGACCAAGCTCGGTACGCTCGAGCTGACGAGCGCGATCGCCTTCGACCTCACCGTCTTCGTGCTCGTCCTCGGTGCGGCGGTGGGGATCGTCCACGCGATCGCTCGCGAGTCCGAGGAGGGCGAGACGTGACGCTGCTCTTCGCAGCGACGGTCGGCGTCCTCTTCGGGAGCGGCGCCTACCTGCTGCTCAAGCCCGACCTCTTCCGCGTCGTCGTCGGGATCGTGCTGGTCGCCAACGGCGCCAACCTGGCCGTGATGGCCAGCGGCCTGAGCCGCGGCGCCAGCCCGATCAGCCCGCCCGCCGGCGAGGAGGTGAGCGACCCGCTCGTCCAGGCGATGACGGTCACCGCGATCGTCATCGGCTTCGCGGTCACCGCGCTGCTGCTGAGCCTCGTCTACCGCGCCTACGCGTCGCTGCACACCGTCGACCTCGACGAGCTCTCCAACCTCGAGGCCCGCCACGAGGAGGAGCTCGAGCGCGAGGAGCTGTCGGTATGAGCGTCGCGCTGCCGCTCACGATCACCTGGCTGGCCGCCGCCGTCGCGGGGCCGCTCGACGGGCGCCGCCGCATCGTCGCCTGGTCGGCGGCGGGCGCGCTGGCCGCCGGGACGGCGGCGCTCGCCGTCCTGCTCGCGCTCGTGCTTGAGGGCGGCGAGCGAGAGGTCCTCGTCGGAGCCTGGCCGCGCGGCGTGGGGATCACGCTGCGCGCCGACGTCCTCGGCGTTCTCTTCGGGCTGCTCTCGAGCGCGGTGCTGCTGGCGGCGCTCGTCTACGAGCTGCTCGCCGGGCTGCGGTCGCGCATGTTCCCGGCGCTCGTGCTGTTCATGGCC
>JBBPZA010000079.1:0-24815 GCA_038199375.1 Solirubrobacterales bacterium
GACACTCGGGTGGTCCTACCTGACGGCACTCGCCTTCGCCTCTCGGAGGCGTATCGTCATCAGCCCGCCGAGATCATGTCCATGTGGTCTGACGGCGAGGTCCGACCGCATCGCGTGCAGCAGATCGTCCGCAGCGGTCGCAAGCCGGTATACCGGCTGCGATGCCAGAGCGGCCGTCAGATCAAGGCCACCGCCGACCATCGGCTGCTCACCACTGCCGGGTACCTGGAGATCGGACGCATGAAGCCCGGCGACGAGTTGATCACGATGCCGATGATCAGCGACAAGCAGCGGGAGGCTCGCCGGAAGACGATGACGCGGCTCGCACACTCCCCGGAGCGCAAGGCTTGGGACCGGGCGGCGGCCGACCGGATGCGCGCTTATCAGGCGTCTCGTCCTCACGAGGAGAAGGCGGCGCACATGCGCCGCATGCACGAGATCCATCCGAATCTGACGCGGCACGGTGTGGCGGCGATGCACGAGCGAGTGAAGTGGCTGTGGGCGAACGATCTGGAATGGCGGCGAGGGCTGATGGAGCGATCGCTGACTCGAGTCCGCGCCGCCTACGACACCGGCCCCGGCTACGGACACTGCTCGATCGCGTCGGACGGATCTTGGTGCGCGAGCTGGCCTGAGCGCGAGATGTGCGAGTGGCTGCTGGATCGTGGCGTCGAGTTCGAGATGCACAAGGTTCTGGCGAACGGGCGCGTCTGCGACTTCTACTTCGACGGGCTCTACTGGGAGATGGACGGGATGGATCGATCGCCGGCCTTCTTCGAGGAGAAGTACGGCGAGCTGCCCTACGTCGTCGTCGCACCGGAGGACTTCAGGTTCAGGGTAGATCGACACCTGGAAACGGCGCACGTCGAGAACGGAGATCCAATCGTCTCCATAGAACCGGCTGGCGAGTGCATGACCTATGACGTCGAGATGGATGCCGGAGGGCCGCTGAACTTCCTCGCCAACGGCATCGTCTCCCACAACAGCCACGCAGCCTGCTACGCGATGATCTCCTACCGCACGGCCTGGCTGAAGGCGAATTATCCCGCGGAGTACATGGCCGCGCTGATCTCTTCGGTGATGGACACCAAGGACAAGGTCCCGTTCTTCGTCGGCCAGGCCGAGGCGATGGGGATCGAGATCCTTCCGCCCGACGTCAACCTCTCAGACCACCAGTTCGTCGTCGTCGAGGGCAACATCCGGTTCGGGCTCGATGCCGTGAAGGGTGTCGGCTATCAGGCGGTTCAGGCGATCAAGTGCGCGCGCGAGGAGGGCGGATCGTTCGTGTCGCTGTGGGACTTCTGCGAACGCGTCGACGGCCGCTGCGTCAACAAGAAGGCGATCGAGGCGCTGATCAAGTGCGGCGCCTTCGGCTCGACCGGCGCGTCGCGCAAGGGGATGCTCGCGGTGCTCGAGCAGGCCCAGGGCGCGGGCCAGCGCGTTCAGCAGGACGCGCTGATGGGCCAGGGCTCGATCTTCGACATGGGCGGCGACGGCGCAGGAGGCAACGGCTCGGGCGGGGGAGGTGGGCTCGGGCTAGGCGCGCTCGGCGGCGGCGCCGCGGCGATCTACGCCCCGAGCCACCCACCGATCCCGTCCGGGGAGTTCGACCAAGCGGCGCTGCTCGCCGTCGAGAAGGAGTCGATCGGCCTGTTCATCTCCGCCCATCCGCTCAAGGAGGTCCGTGAGGCGCTGCGAGCGCGCTGCGACGGCTCGCTCGCCGACCTCGCGGGCCGGCGCGACCGAGATCTGGTCACGGTCGGCGGGATCATCGTCGAGGCCAAGCGCATCCGCACCAAGAACGGCGACCCGATGATGTTCGCCACCATCGACGACCTCGATACGTCGGTCGAGCTGGTGCTCTTCGGGGGAGCCCTGGAGGCGGCGGGCGACGCCGCCGCCGTCGACAGCGTCGTCCTCGTCCGTGGCCGGGTCGACCACAAGGACGCCGCGGCGAGGAGCACCATCGTAGTCCAGGAGCTCATGCGCTTCGATCCCACCCCGGAAGAGGTCCAGGCGGCCAAGGCACAGGCGGCCCGCGTCGTCGTCCCGAGCGCGCTGCGCGTGCGCCTCGACGCGACCCGCCTGCCGGCGAGCGTCATCTCAGAGCTCAAGCACCTCTTCGAGAACTTCCCCGGCGAGTCAGAGGTCGTTCTCGAGATGCGCACGGCGGCGGGATCCCGCCGCCTGCGCCTCGGCCAGGGCTACCGCGTGCACCCCAGCGCGAGCCTGCGCGCGGAGCTCGCACAGCTGCTAGGTCCGGCGGAGCTGAGCGCCGCCTGAGCGCTTCAGCCCGCCCGCGCCTTCAGGCCTCGCTTGCGTAGGCGCTTCATGAGGTCGATGTCCTCCTTGGTCGCCGCCTTGCCGCCGATGCCCGGGCCCTCGAAGATCACGGGTAGCCCCTCGAAGCGCGGCTCGGAGAGGAACGCGGCACAGCCGCCGGCGCCCAGCTCGCCGTCGCCGAGGGGCGCGTGGCGGTCGACGTTGGATCCCAGGGCGGTCTTGGAGTCGTTGACGTGCAGCGAGCCCAGGCGGTCGAGGCCGACGACCTCGACGCACTCGTCGATGACCTGCGCCAGTGACTCCGGCGTGCGCACGTCGAAGCCGCTCGCGTAGAGGTGGCAGGAGTCCAGGCAGATGCCCAGCCGGTCGTCGTCGCCCGCCTTCTCGATGAGCGCCGCGAGCTCGCTGAACGAGCGCCCGAGGGTTGCCCCGGACCCAGCGGTGTTCTCGAGGTGAAGCGGGCAGTGCTCCGAGTCGGCGAGCGCCTCGCCGATGACCCCCGCGGCGCGGTCGATCGCCTTGCCCACGGCGGTCTCGTCGGCTGCCTTGAGCGCGGAGCCGGCGTGGAGCACCACCCCGTCGACGCCCAGCGCGGCCCCGCTTCGCAGCGCGATCTTCAGCGCCTGGAGGGATTTCTCGCGGATCTCCCGATCCTCGCTGGCGCAGTTGATGAGGTAGACGGCGTGGATGACCGTCGCCTGCACTCGGGAGGCGTCGAAGGCCTCGCGGTAGGCGGAGACCTCGTCGTCGGTGTACTCGCGCGCTCGCCACGCGCGCGGGTTCTGGTTGAAGAACTGGATCGCCTGGCAGCCCCGCTCCGCGCCGTTTCGCACCGCGTTGGCCGGCCCTCCCGCGGGGGAGACGTGAGCGCCGAGAAGCACGGCCTATAGCTCGGCCGGGGCTATCACGTCCACGGCGCGCGCCGCGCCGCGCCGCAGGCGCATGTCTACGGTCATCAGGCGGCACCCGAGCAATCGCGCGAGGGCGACGTACTCGGCATCGTAGGTCTTCGCCCAGCCGAGCTCCTCGGCGACCCGCCACGCCTCTCGCGGGAGTCGTCCGGGCGTCCGTGGAGCCACGGGCCCGTCAAGGAAGTGCTCGAGCGCTTCCGCCGCGCGATCGCGCGGGACGACTCGCCGCCACGCCAATTCGCGAAGTGCCGAGGGAACCTCGGACCAGAGCAGCCGCGGAGCCACAAGAGCCTCGTCGGCGAGCGCCGAGAAGCCCTCGGCGCCGAGCGCGGCATCGACGACCACGCTGGCGTCGACGACGAGCAACCGTCAATGCCCCATGCGCGAGCGGCGGATCGCGGCGACGACGTCGGGCATCGGCTCTCCGTAGAACGTCCTCTTCCGTCCCTCCGGCCGAGGCATCTGCATCCCGCCGTTCATGACAACGTCGAGATCATCCTCCTCGATGATCCACTGCGTCCCGATACGCTCCGCGGGCAGCTTTCCCTCCCGGATCCACCGCCGGATCGTCTCGGGGTTGCGAGCGACCCTCCGAGCCGCTTCTGGCACTGTCAACATAGTGCGATACTACAACACGTGAAGCTTCGCTTTGCCCCCTCGCCGACCGGCGCCCTGCACGTCGGCGGGGCCCGGACCGCGCTGTTCAACTGGCTTCTCGCGCGCGGGAGCGGAGGCGAGCTCGTGCTGCGCGTCGAGGACACCGACCGCCGGCGCTCGACCCCCGAGAACGTCGAGCAGATCTTCGACGCCCTGCGCTGGCTGGAGATCGACTGGGACGGCGAGCCGGTCTTCCAGAGCGACCGGGCCACGCGCCATAGGGAGGCCCTCGACCAGCTGCTCGAAGCCGATCACGCCTACCGCTCGACCGCCACGGCCGACGACGTCAAGGCGTTCAAGGCGACCCACGGCGCCGACCGCGGGTTTCGCGCGGAGCCCGAAAGCGAGGGCGCCGTGCGCCTGCGCGTGCCCGACGAGGGGGAGACCGTCGTGCACGACGCGATCCGGGGGGACTCGCTCTTTCGCCATGTCCACCTTGACGACCCCGTCATCGCTCGGGCGGACGGGTCGGTCCTCTACAACTTCGCGGTCGCGGTCGACGACCTCGACGCGGGGATCACCCACGTCGTCCGCGGCGAGGACCACCTGTCCAACACCCCCAAGCAGCTCCTCGTGCTCGAGGCCCTCGGGGCACCGCAGCCGCTCTACGCCCATCTGCCGCTCCTGCACGGGCCCGACGGCAAGAAGCTCTCAAAGCGCCACGGCGCGGCGTCGGTGCAGGAGCTGCGCGACGCGGGCTACCTGCCCGAGGCGGTGCGCAACTACCTCGCGCTGCTCGGGTGGGGCTATGACGACGCAACCACCTTCTTCGACACCGACGAGCTAAAGGAGCGCTTCGCACTGGACCGCGTCTCGCGCAACCCGGCTGTCTTCGACGACCAGAAGCTGCGCTGGATGAACGGCCGCTACCTGCGCGAGCTCTCCGAGGAGGATCTCACTCGCCGCCTGGAGGAGCACACGGGGCGCGAGGGCCTGGCGCCGGCCGTGGCGATCGCGCGCGACAAGATCCAGACCCTCGACGAGTTCTGGCCCCTGGTCGGGTTCTTCTTCGACGGGCCGGCCGATGACCCCGACGCCTTCGAGCGGGTCATCGGGGCGGACGGCGGGCGTCAGCGCCTCGCGGCCGCCCGGGAGGCGCTCGAGGGCGCCGAGGCCTTCGACGTCTCCGGAGTCGAAGCGGCGCTTCGCGGCGTGGTCGAGCGCCTCGGGGTAAAGCCCAAGGCGGTTTTTCAGCCCGTGCGGGTGGCGATCGCCGGCACGACGATCTCCCCGGGGATCTTCGAGAGCGTCTCGCTTCTCGGCCGCGACGAAGCACTTGCGCGCATCGACGCCAGCCTTGCCCGCCGCCCCGAATCCGTCTAAACCATTCGTTTAGCCTTGCCGATAAGGGGAGGGACCGGCTGCCCCGCCTAGCGGACGCCTCAGCACGAACTTCGCACTCCCCCGACAAGGATCGTCTGACTTCCGATGGCAATCAACGTCGTGCCCATGCCCTCCCGTCCCACCCCCGTAGCCGCCTCTCTGGGCCGCCACCACAATGAAGGCCACGGCCGGCGGCTGACCTCGGCCTTCGAGGCGCTCGAGGCTTTCCCGGCGCTGGCCGAGTCGCGCAATCGCGTGCTGCGGCTGCTCGCCCAGGAGCGCCTGTCGGGCGCCGAGGTCGTCTCGGCCGTCGAGTCAGACGTGGCGCTCGCCATCGCGGTGCTTCGGCTCGCCAACAAGGTCGAGGGCCGGACGCGCGGCAAGGTCGAGGACATTGTCAAGGCCGTGGAGATCCTCACTCCCGAGGCCGTGCAGACCATCGTCAGCCGTGCGCGCACCTTCGACTTCTTCGAGCGCTCTACCGTGTGGGAGGGCGCCCCGGAGCGCTTCCGACTGCACGCCGTCGCGACGCAGCGCGCCGCCGAGCGGCTGGCGGTCGAGGTCGGCTACGACACCCGCGACCGCCTGATGGTGACCGCGCTTCTCCACGACGTCGGAAAGCTCGTCCTGCTTCACGCCTATCCCGGCTACCCCGCCCAGATCCACAACGGCGCCCGCACCCCGGAGGAGCGCGTCCACCGCGAGCGCCGCGAGCTGGGCGTCGACCACGCGCTGGTCGGGGGCGTGCTCGCGCGGCGGTGGGGCCTCCCCAAGGCGCTGGCCTCGGCGGTCGAGCGCCATCACTCAGACGACGCCGACGGCGAGGCCGCCTTCATCCGCATGGCTGACATGCTGGCCCATTACTCCCAGGGCTCGGCCGTCTCGGCCAACGAGCTCCTCAAGGCGGCGCGGCGCGTCGGCCTCGGCGCCGCCGAGCTGCGCAGCGTCATGTACGACCTGCCCTACCCGCCCGCCGGCCGGGCCCGCCAGATCGAGCCGTGCCCGCTCTCGACCCGCGAGGTCGACGTCCTCAAGCACCTCTCCGAGGGCAAGGTCTACAAGCAGATCGCCCGTGAGCTCGAGCTCTCGACGAGCACGGTCCGGACACACTTGCACAACATCTACGGGAAGCTCGGAGCGGTCGACCGCGCGCAGGCCGTCCTCCTGGCGACCGAGCGCGGCTGGCTCTAGTGGCCTAGGTCTACATCGCCAGGCGCACCCGGCGTCTGCGCCGGTGCCGCCGAACCAGCGCCGTCGCCACCCACGCCATTGCAACGCCGGCGGCATCGATGGCCACGTCGCGCGGCGATCCAACCCGCCCCGAGACATAGTGCTGGTGGATCTCGTCGCCCACCGCGTAGCCCACCGCGACGGCCGCCGCGACCCACGGCAGCCGCCAGCGCAGTGCGCGATGCCACAGCAGCCAAAGAAGGCCGAATTCGGCCATGTGGACCGCCTTGCGCCCCACGAAGTCGATCCAGCCCAGCCCCGAGTTGAGGTCGGGCTGGGCCGAGAGGGCAAAGATGACCGCCATCAGGGCGAGCGGCGGAGCGAAGCGGCGCAGGACTTCCATAGGCTCTCCTCATCCTAGGCAGCGCGCGATGATCTCCATCACCTCCAAGTCGCCCTATGCGCTCCGCGCACTGACCGAGCTCGCCCGTACCGGCGCCGACAAGCCCGTCCCGATCGGCGAGCTCGCCCGCCGGCGAGACATCCCGGTCCAGTTCCTCGAGCAGCTCTTCGCGGTGCTGCGCCGCGCCGGGGTCCTGCGCTCCCAGCGCGGCGTCAAAGGCGGCTACTCCTTCGACCGCCCGCCGTCGGAGATCACCGTCCTCGAGATCGTCGAGCTCCTCGACGGCCCCCTGGGCCGCGACTCGACCGGCATCTTCGCCGACGCGGCCGGCGCGGCCCGCGACATCCTCGCGGCCACCACGATCGCCGATGTCCAGGAGCGCGAGGCCCGCGACGCGGGCGCGGCTATGTATTACATCTGAGAGCTGACGCGGGAGAGCCAGACGACTGCTCGTAGACCTCGGAGGGAAGAAGCGCCGAGGTGGCCACGAAGGCGACGTACTCGGCCCAGCGCTTCTGGAGCCAAGAGCCCGACAAACTCACCGATGAGCAGGCCGGCGTAGAGGACGAGGGCCAGGGCGACGAGCAGCAGCCTTCCCTTGTCGAGCGAGAAGCGCTCGTGGATCCAGTGCAGGATGCCAGTGTCGTAGTTCTCGAGCGGTGCCGCGCCGAGGTCGCCGAGCGCCGTGTAGACACGGTCGCGGAGGTCCTCGCGACGCGAGGAGAAGAGCAGCGCGGACGAAGGGGTTTACGGGCAGCTGCGCGGCGACTCGGACGGCTCTAAGCCGCTACCGGATCAGATCGAGGCGATCAGCCAATCTCCGTCGCGCTTCTGCAGCGTCGCGATGTTCTTTCCTGGTCCGGCGGGCTTGTCGTAGGCGGCGGTCGCTCTGTCACCGTCGATCCACGCCTCGAACTCGAGGCCCTTGGCCTTCTCGCGCTGCTCGTCGGTCAAGGTCTTGGAGATCTGCTCGATCCCCTTCTCGCAGCTGATCTTCGTCTGGGTGGTGAACGCGCGCTTGGACTCGGGTGTCACCTTCTTGCACGCCTCCTCGCCGTTGCCGTCGGCGGCGGCGGCGATGTAGTCGCCCATCACCTCCTTGACCTGATCCTCGTCGCTCTTCGATGCGCAGCCGGCAGCCAGGAGCGCCAACGCAGTGGCCAGGGAAAGCGCCAAGGCTCGCATCGCGGCGGACTTTATACCTGCACCTCCCGGGCCGTGCGCGGTTCCCGCGGGCCGGCCGCCGACCGGGCGAGGGTAGGGTTGCGGGCGGCCAATGGGCGAAATCCCGATCAGCATCGCGCAGCTCGTCGGCGCCACGCCCATGGTCCGCCTCGCCGGCATGGAGCCCGAGGGCTCGGACGTCGAGCTCTACGGCAAGCTCGAGGCCGCCAACCCGGGCGGAAGCGTCAAGGATCGCATCGGCGTCGCCATGATCGAGGCGGCCGAGCGTGAGGGGCGGATCGAGCCCGGGCGCACGACGATCGTCGAGGCGACCTCGGGAAACACCGGCATCGCGCTGGCCTTCGTGTGCGCGGCCAAGCGCTATGACCTCGTCCTGACCCTTCCTCAAGGCATGAGCCGCGAGCGCGCCGCCCTGCTGCGCATGTACGGCGCACGTGTGGAGGAGATCGAGTCGCTGGGCGGCATGGACGAGGCGGTCGAGGCGGCCCGCCGGCTGGGCACCGGCGACGACGTCTTCATCCCCGACCAGTTCTCCAACCCCGCCAACCCCGAGGTTCACCGCCGGACGACCGCCCCCGAGATCCTCGACGCGCTCGACGGCCGCGTCGACGTCCTCGTCGCGGGCGTCGGGACCGGGGGCACCATCACCGGGGTGGGGGAGGTCCTCAAGAGCCGCAATCCTTCGGCGCGCGTGGTCGCCGTCGAGCCGCGTTCATCGGCCGTCCTCTCGGGTCGCGCGCCCGGGCCCCACAGGATCCAGGGCATCGGCGCCGGGTTCGTCCCTACGGTCCTCAACCGCGAGGTGCTCGACGAGGTGGTCGCCGTGGATGACGAGGACGCGATCGAGACCGCCCGCCTCGCCGCCCGGCGCGAGGGCCTCCTGGCCGGTATCTCCGGCGGCGCCGCGCTGTGGGCCGCGCTCGAGGTCGCGCGGCGTCCAGAAGCACGCGGCCGGCGGATCGTCGTGGTGATCCCCGACTCGGGTGAGCGCTACGTCTCGACGCCGTTCTTCGCGCCGTAGGCCGCGGGTCCTCGATCCGCCGGCCGCTCGCAGAGGTGGGAGGGAGTACTAGGCTTCCGAGCATGTTCGGGCTGGGGACGCTCGCGCGGGTCGCCGTCGAGATAAAGCGCGACGTCGACGCGGCCCGCGAGCGCGATCCCGCCACCCGCGGGGTCGGCGCCACCGAGATCCTGGCCACCTGGCCCGGCGTTCACGCCCTGCTCTCTCACCGGATCGCCCACGGGCTCGACGAGCTGGGTGTCCCGGGGGTGCCGCGCGTGATCGCCTACGCCTCGCGAACGCTCACGGGGATCGAGATCCACCCCGCCGCGTGCATAGGCGACGGCTTCTTCATCGACCACGGAATGGGCGTCGTCGTGGGGGAGACCGCCGACATCGGCGACAACGTGACCCTCTATCAGGGGGTGACCCTCGGCGGGACGGGATTTGCCACCGGCAAGCGCCACCCGACGATCGAGGACAACGTCACGATCGGCTCGGGGGCAAAGCTGCTCGGGCCGATCCGCATCGGCCACGGCGCGAAGGTCGGGGCGAACTCCGTCGTCATCCACGACGTCCCGGCCAACTCGACCGTGGTGGGCAACCCCGGCCATCCCGTGCGCGTCGAGGGCCGTCGCCCCGAGGGGCCCGACGCCGACTGGGTCCATCTCCCCGACCCGGTCGCCGACGCCATCAAGGGCCTGGCCGGCCGTATCGGCGCGCTCGAGAAGGCGGTCACCAGCCTCGCCGGCGAGGACGCCGAGCCTCCCCCCGCCGACGTCCGCCCCCTGCGGCCGTCCGCGCGTGGGCCCAACCCCGCGGGCGGATAGCGCTAGCGCTCAGCGCAGCGTCGCGGAGCTGCGTACGCCGGCCTTGGTCCAGCTGACCGATCGGCGGGGCAGCCTGAGGCATTCGCAAATTCTCGGGGAGTGCCTGGGGTCACCCCGACGCGCGAGCGGGTATGCGAACGGAGACCATCGTCCTCCTCATCCCGAAGGGAGCCATAGGAGCACGCCAGTTCGCCTCCGGTTCGCGCGCGCCTACCGCCGCAGCTGACCGGATGGGGAGTGGACGCCGGCGCCGGCCGACGCCGGCGCTAGCGTTCAGCGTCCATGTCGGACGAGGCTCCCTACCCCGACGATCTCCTCGACCACCTCAACCCCGAGCAGCGGGAGGCGGTCGTCCATCCCGCAGGGCCGCTGCTCATCCTTGCTGGTGCCGGCTCGGGCAAGACGCGCGTCCTGACCCACCGGATCGCCTGGCTCGTCCACACGCGCCGGGCGCACCCCGGCGAGATCCTCGCGATCACGTTCACCAACAAGGCGGCGCAGGAGATGCGCGAGCGCGTAGAACTGCTCGTGGGCCGGCGCACGCGCGCCATGTGGGTCATGACCTTCCACTCCGCCTGCGCCCGGATGCTGCGCGCCGAGGCCCCCCGGCTCGGGTACACCAAGCAGTTCACGATCTACGACCAGGCCGACGCCCGCCGCCTGGTCAAGCGCTCGATCGACGAGCTGGGCCTCGATCCCAAGCGGTTCACGCCCGCAGCGATCCACGGCCAGATCTCCGACGCCAAGAACAAGCTGCGCTCGGCCGAGGACTACCGCCAGATCGTCGGCTCATTCTTCGAGCAGACCGCCGCCGACGTCTACGAGGTCTACGAGCGCGAGATCCACCGGATGAACGCGATGGACTTCGACGACCTCCTCGTCCGCGCGGTCAACGTCCTCGAGCTCTTCCCCGAGGTCCGCGACCGCTACTCCACGGTGTTCCGCCATGTCCTCGTCGACGAGTACCAGGACACCAACCACGCCCAGTACCGTTGGCTCCAGCTCCTCGCCGGAGAGCACCGCAACCTCGCGGTTGTAGGCGATGATGACCAGGCAGTTTTCGGCTTCCGCGGAGCGGACATCGCGAACATACTCAACTTCCAGGACGACTTTCCCCAGGCCAATGTCGTCAAGCTCGAGCAGAACTACCGCTCGACGCAGACGATCCTCGACGCGGCCAACGCGGTGATCGCCAACAACCGGGGGCGCAAGAGCAAGCGCCTGTGGACCGAGCTGGGGAAGGGCGATCCGATCGTGGTGCGCGAGCTCGACGACGAGCACTCCGAGGCGCGCTACGTCGCCGGGGAGATCGACAGGCTCGTCGACGAGGGGGTCAGCCGAGAGGAGATGGCCGTCTTCTACCGGACCAACGCGCAGTCGCGCGTGCTCGAGGACACGCTGGTCCGTGCGCAGATCGGCTACCAGGTCATCGGCGGCACGAAGTTCTACGAGCGGGCGGAGGTCAAGGACGCGATCTCCTATCTCATCCTGCTGTCAAACCCGCAGGACGCCGGCGCCTTCGCGCGCGTCGCCAACTCGCCCAAGCGCGGGATCGGCCAGACCTCGCTCTCCCGGGTGCTGGCGCACTCGAACACCATGGACGAGCCGGTCTGGGACGCGGCCGTCGACCCCGAGGCCGTGCCGCGCCTGGGCACGGCGGCGATCAAGGCGATCGGGCGCTTCATGGCGACCATGACCGTTCTGCGCGAGCGGGCGGAGGGCGGGGTCGCGATAGGGGCGCTGCTCGAGGAGGTCCTGCGCGAGACGGGCTACTTCGACGCCTTGGAGGCTGAGCGGACCATCGAGGCCCAGGGTCGGATCGAGAACCTCCAGGAGCTGGTCAACGTCGGGCGCGAGTACGACCGCACCGCCGAGGAACCGAGCCTCGACGGCTTCCTCCAGCAGATCGCGCTGCTCTCCGACACCGACAACCTGCGCGGCGACGAGGGGTTGGTCACCTTGATGACCCTCCACAACGCCAAGGGCCTCGAGTTTCCGGTGGTCTTCATGCTCGGCTGCGAGGAGGGCGTCTTCCCGCACTCCCGGGCTCTGGACGAAGGCGGCCTCGAGGAGGAGCGGCGGCTCTGCTACGTGGGGATCACCCGCGCCCAGCGGGCCCTCTATGTCACCTGGGCCCGCTCGCGCACCCTTTTCGGTGCGCGCACCTACGGTGTTCGCAGCCGGTTCGTCGACGAGCTTCCGGCCCGCCTCACCGACCGTGAGGAGCCCCGCGCCGCAGTAGGCGCGGGCTGGCGGGCGGCCAGCGGCGCGCGCAACGGCGCCGGGGCCAGCGGCGCGCGCGGCCGGGCCACCTCGTGGGGCGATGCGGCGCCCGAGTCGGGCCCGTCGCTCGCGCTGGGAGACGACGTTGTCCACGCCGCCTTCGGCGAGGGGGTCGTCACCGGCGTCGAGCCGGGCGGCATCGTCGTGGTGCGCTTCGCGGCTGACCGGTCCGAACGAAAGCTCGTCGCCGCCTACGCCCCGCTCGAGAGGCGGTAGGGCGCCGCTCCGTCGCGCCAATGCGCGACCATTGCCACGATGACGAAGATCGACGAAGGAGCCGTGGTGCCGCGCGTCGACGCGGCGGCGCGCGAGCGCTTGGCCGGCGCGCTCGATGTGGACGGCGTGGTCGCCGCGCTGCTCATCGGATCGCAGGCGCGCGGCGACGCCGGCCCGCTGTCCGACGTGGACGTCGGCGTGTGGGTCGAGGACCGTCTGTCGGGCCGCGAGCGATGGAACCTGCGGCTCGACCTGATCGGGCGGGCGGCACGGGCCCTGGGGACCGACGAGGTCCAGGTCGTCATGCTCGATGCCGCGCCGCCGCTGCTGCGCCACCGCGCGATCCGCGACGGAGTACGCCTGGTGGACCGCGACGCGCGGACGCGGGTACGCAAGGAGGTCGCCGCCGTATTGGAGTACCTCGACACCGCGCCGCTGCGCTTCGCGCAGAACCAAGCCCGGCGCCGGCGGATTGCGGAGGATCGCTTTGGTCGACGCTGAACGGATCGGCGAGCGGCTCGATCGACTATACGGTCTCCTCCGACGCCTCGATGAGGTCCGGGCCGGCGGCGAGGCCGTGTACCTGGCCGACGACACGCTGCGAGCGGCGACCGAGCGCCGGCTTCAGCTGGCGATCCAGATCTCCATCGACATAGGAGCGCAGCTGGGCAACGAGCTCGCGGTGCCGACCGCCCATGACTACGCCGGTGTGTTCGTGGTGCTCGCGAGCGCCGGGCACCTCCCGGCCGAGCTGGCGGGCCGCCTGGCCGAGGCAGCGAAGCAGCGCAACCTGCTCGTCCACGCGTACCTCGACATCGATGATCATCAGGTTTTCGCGGCTCTCGATCACCTCGAGGACCTGCGCGAGCTTGCCCGCATCGCCCAGCGGCTCGCCGACCAGACATAGATAGATCACCTGCCTGCGACCCTGAAATCGCTTAAGCTCCCTACGTACGCGCGCCCTCTTCACCTGCTGCGCGAGCATTCGGAGCAGTTAGGGTTCATGGGCCCTTGATCACGGATGACAAGTCCTCCCGAGCCGGACCGGGCCCTCGATACGAGGCGTCACACTATGGGAACAGAGCTGAGTCAGCAGGCAGAGCGAGACTTTCGCGTCCATGTACGCAGGGAGCGCTGTCCGCGGCCGAGTCGCCGGTTGAGCTGCTTACGCCCCTTGCGGCTCTTCGCCTTCCTGAGCTTCTTGCGCAGCTTCTTTACTAGCTTCTTGTACGTGGATACCTTGCTCCGAGCGTAAGCACAGCCCGACGGCGCTGCCTGTGATCCGGGCGCTGCCTGTGATCCGACCTCGAACGTGAGGGGCTGAGGCCCCACGATCGGAGTTGCATCGGTTGATGATCCTGCCAGCCAGAGACAGACCAGGTAGCTTCCGGCCGCCAACTCGCTCGTGGTCGCTTGGAGCGAGAACGCGCCGTCAACATCCTGGCCGTCTATGAGCTCATCGCCGAAGTCCGCCGAGTAGGTGGGCGCGCATGGTGATCCGCCAACCGCTCGAATCTTCGCATAGACACTCGCTGGTGACTCGCTGGCCCCGCTGACCGTCACCGTTGCCTGGTCGCCGGGCTGTGGCGTGGTGGGGCTGACGATCGCACTGATCGCGCCGGTTGCCGCTCGGAAGGTGATCACCTGTGTGATCGGAGTAGTGATAGTCGTGCTCGATCGAGCGAGCCAAATGCAGAACATGACTGTTCCCGCGCTCGGCCACGTCCCGGCTTCCCGGAACGCGAACGTCCCATTCACCCTAAACCCGTCCTCGTCTGAAAAGAAGGGTACAGTCCCGGAGTCGGTATATGCCGTGGGTGCGCAGGGCGCCCCACCGGGGGCTCGATACCTGACGTACACGTACTCGTCGACTGCTGCCGTCCCGCTGAGCGTGAAGATGCGGGGCACCCCGGCGACCGGGTCGCTTTGGCCGGTTGTCGTGGTAACGCTTATGGACGCGGTGTCCGCGAACGCCTGCGTGGTGCTGCCGAGCATCACAAGCGTCACAAGGAGACTGGCCCATGCGATGCGGGTTACGACTCGAAAGCGTTGACCGTGAACACGACGTCGCGGCATGTAGCGTCCTTTGTGGGAAAGGGGATAAGACCGGGAAGCGCCTCGTTCGCTTCCGCCAGATTCGCGGTTCAGAGGCCCTCATCCGTCCGGGAGGCGTCGAGTCTACTTCCGAGGCCGATGTCTAGCCTGTTCATCGGATGATCTCTCCGTCTGTCTGTGCCCCGGCCTGACCTGAGAGCCCGCCCGGTGTCGTCGTGTGGTCGTCAATCGGCGGCTCTGCCTGGCGAGGCGCAGCGAAGGCAGATCCAAGCACGGCGATATCGTCGCTCCTATGACCACGATCATCGACGGAAAGGCGATCGCCGCGGAGGTGCGGGTGCAGATCGCGCGCGAGGTCGGCGAGCTGCTCGCGCGCGGAGAGCCGCGGCCGGGGCTAGCGACCATAATCGTGGGCAACGATCCCGGGTCGGCGATCTACGTCGGCGCCAAGCAGCGCGCGTGCGCCGAGGTGGGCATCGAGGGCTTCGACCACCGGCTGGCGGCGGACGCCGGCCGCGAGGAGGTCGCCGGGCTCATCGAGCGGCTAAACGGTGACGATGCGGTGAACGGGGTCCTCCTCCAGCTTCCGGTCGCCGCACCGCTGGACGGCAACGAGCTCACCGCGCTCATCGATCCCGCCAAGGACGTCGACGGCCTAACCCCGATCAGCGCGGGCCGCCTGGCGCAGGGTCGCGAGGGGCTGCGGCCGTGCACGCCCACCGGCGTAATCGAGCTGCTCGACGCCGGAGGCGTGGCCCTCGAGGGGGCCGAGGCGGTGGTCGTGGGGCGCTCGAACCTGGTCGGCAAGCCGCTCGCCCACCTGCTGCTGGAGCGCAACGCCACGGTGACCGTCTGCCACTCGCGCACGCGCGACCTCGCCGCGGTGTGCGCCCGCGCGGACGTGCTCGTCGCTGCCGTGGGGGTTGCTCGGCTTGTTCGGAGAGAGTGGGTCAAGCCCGGCTCGGCGGTGATAGACGTCGGGATGAACCGGCTCGGAGACGGCCTCGCCGGCGACGTGGACTTCGAGGCGGCCGCAAGCCGCGCGAGCCTCATCACGCCGGTCCCCGGCGGCGTCGGGCCGATGACCATCGCGATGCTCCTTCGCAATACCCTTCGCGCGGCCGCACTTCAGCGGGCCGCCGTCGCCGCGACGGCCTGAACTAGAGTCCGCTCGTAGAAACCGACACGGACGGGAGGATCGGATGGACGTCAACCGACTGCGCTTCGGCGAGATGGTCGCCGCAGCCGGAGCTGCGGTGCTCTTCCTCGTGATGTTCCTCGACTGGTACGGCGCCGAGGACGGCCCCGGCGGGTTGAGCGCCTGGCAATCCTTCACCTTCATCGACCTCTTCCTGTTCTTCCTGGTCATCATTCCGGCGATCGCGCTTGCGGTGCTGACGACGATGCAGCGCACGGTCGCCCTCCCGCTGAGCGTGAGCGTCCTCGTGACCGCGCTCGGGTCGCTCGCGAGCCTGCTCATCCTCTACCGGCTCGTCAACGAGCCCAGCTTCGACGCGTCCGTCGCCGACCGGGTCGTCGACATCAAGATCTGGGCCTGGCTCGGCCTCCTCAGCGCCCTGACGATCGCCTTCGGCGGCTTCATGTCGATGCGCGACGAGGGCACCTCGTTCGGCTCCGCCGGACGCGTCCAGCCCCCGATGCGCCCCGCGCCGCCGCCCGGACCCGGCGCTCCCTCTCCGCCGCCGACCGGCATGCCCCCGCCCGGCGAGCCGCCAGGGGCGCCCGCCCCGCCGCCCCAGGGCGCCCCGCCTGGCCAGCCTCCCGGCGCTCCTCCTGGCCCGCCGCCGGGAGTGCCGCCGGGCCCGCCGCCGGGAGTGCCGCCGGGGCCGCCTCCGGGCGCGCCTCCTGGCCCGCCGCCGGGCGCGCCGCCAGGTCAGCCGCCGGGGGGGCCTCCGCCCGGGCATCCGCCCGGCGCCCCGCCCGTCTCCCGGTGATCGATCGCGAGCAGGTCCTCCACGTCGCGGCCCTCGCGCGCCTCGAGCTCTCCGGCGAGGAGGTGGATCGCATGGCACGCGAGCTCTCGGGGATCCTCGATCACATCGAGAAGATCTCCGAGCTCGAGCTCGACGACGTGGAGCCGACGTCGCACGTCCTCGACGTCTCCAACGTCCTGCGCCTCGACGAGCCGCGGCCGTCGCTCCCGCCCGACGTCGCGCTAGCGCAGGCGCCGGCGGTCGCCGCCGAGGGGTTCGAGGTTCCGAGCCCCAGCGCATGAGCGAGATCCTCGCGCTCACCGCCACGGAGACGGCGGAACGGGTCCGCTCGCGTGAGCTGAGCACGCGCGAGGTGTTCGAGGCCTACCGGGATCGGGCCGCGCGCGACGAGCTCAACGCGTTCACCTGGGTGGCCGAGGCCCCGCCCGCAGACGAGGCCTCGGCCGGTGCGCCGCTGGCCGGCGTCCCGCTGGCCGTCAAGGATCTCTTCTGCACCGAGGGCGTCCCCAGCCAGGCGGGCTCGCGGATCCTCGAGAGCTACTGCCCGCCCTACACCGCGACGGCGGTCGCGAACCTCGCGCGGGCCGGTGCGCCGCTGCTGGGGAAGACCAACCAGGACGAGTTCGCGATGGGGTCCTCCAACGAGAACTCCGGCTACGGCCCCGTGCGCAACCCGTGGGATCGCGACCGCGTTCCCGGCGGCTCGAGTGGCGGCAGCGCCGCGGCGGTTGCGGCCGGGCTGGCGCCCTGGGCGATCGGAACCGACACCGGCGGATCGATCCGCCAGCCGGCGGCGCTGTGCGGGATCGTAGGCCTCAAGCCGACCTACGGGGCGGTCAGCCGCTACGGCATGATCGCCTTCGCCTCGTCGCTCGATCAGGCGGGTCCGCTCACGCGGACGGTCGCCGACGCGGCGCTCCTCCTGGGCCACATGGTCGGCCAGGACCCGCTGGACTCGACCTCCGTCGCCTTCCCGGAGCCGATCGAGACCCCGCAGCGCGAAGACCTGGCGGGTATCCGACTCGGAGTTCCCTCCGAGCTCTCCGAGGAGACAGAGGGGATCGAGCCGGGCGTGGCCGGCGCCTTCCGCGCGACGCTCGCTCTCGCCCGGCGGATGGGCGCCGAGGTGGAGGAGATCCACCTCCCGCACACGGCGCACGGGCTGAGCGCGTACTATTTGATCGCGCCCGCCGAGGCGTCGGCCAACCTCGCGCGCTTCGACGGCGTGCGCTATGGCCTTCGGGTCGACGGCGGCGAGGGGCTGCGGGAGATGTACGAGCGTACGCGCGCCCAGGGGTTCGGCGCGGAGGTCAAGCGGCGCATCATGCTCGGCACTTACGCGCTCTCCAGCGGCTACTACGACGCCCACTACGGCCGCGCGCAGAGGGTCCGCACCAAGATCGCCGAGGACTTCCACGCCGCGTTCGAGCGTTTCGACTTCGTCGTCACCCCGACGAGCCCGACGGTCGCCTTCCCACTCGGGGCCAAGATCGACGATCCGCTCGCGATGTACTTCAACGACTACTTCACGGTTCCGATGCCGCTCGCGGGGATACCGGCCATCTCCATCCCCAACGGGCTGAGCGACGGGCTGCCCACCGGCTTCCAGATCGCCGGGCCGGCGTTCAGCGAGAACCGCATCCTCGCGGCGGCCCATGCGCTCGAGGGGGCGATCGGCTTCGACGGAAGCGCAGGGCGGGTGCCGTGAGCTGGGAGCCGGTCATCGGGCTGGAGATCCACGTCCAGCTCTCGACCCGCACGAAGATGTTCTGCGGCTGCGAGCTGTCCTTCGGGGAGTCGCCCAACACGCGGACATGCCCGGTGTGCCTCGGGCTTCCCGGGACGCTCCCGGTGGTCAACGAGCAAGCGGTGCTCTCCGGCCTGCAGATCGGCCTCGCGCTGGACTGCGAGCTCGCCGAGCGCTCGATCTTTCACCGCAAGAACTACTTCTATCCCGACCTTCCCAAGGGCTACCAGATCAGCCAGTACGACATCCCACTCTGCCTCGGCGGCCATCTGGGGAACGTCCGGATCCACCGCGTGCACCTCGAGGAGGACGCCGCCAAGCTCGTCCACGTCGGCGCCTCGGGTCGCATCCACGGCTCTGACGCGAGCGTCGTCGACTTCAACCGCGGAGGTACCCCGCTGGTCGAGATCGTCACCGAGCCAGACATCCACTCCCCAGAGCAGGCGCGCGAGTGGCTGACCCTCCTGCGCGAGACCCTGCGCCAGCTCGGCGTATCGGACGTCAACATGGAGGAGGGCTCGCTGCGCGCCGACGCCAACGTGTCTTTGCGCCCGGTCGGCAACGCGACGCTCGGGACCAAGACCGAGCTCAAGAACATGAACTCCTTCCGCTTCCTCGAGCGGGGCCTGCACGCCGAGATCCTCCGCCAGGCGGAGATCCTCGACGCCGGCGGCGAAGTCGTCCAGGAGACGCTGCACTTCGATCCCGGAAGCGGCGCGCTCACCCCGCTTCGCTCCAAGGAGGAGGCCCACGACTATCGCTACTTCCCCGAGCCCGACCTCGTTCCGGTCGTGCCCACCGAGGCGATGATCGCCCGCGCGCGCGCAGCCCTCCCAGAGCTGCCTGCCCAACGGGTGGAGCGCTACGAGGCGCTCGGCCTGAGCGAAGACGTCGCGCGGCTGCACGCCTTCCGCCCCGAGCTGGGCAGGTTCCTCGAGCGCGTTCTCGAGGAAGAGCCCGGCCTCGAGCCCCAGAACGCCGCTCACTGGGTCGGGAGCGAGCTGGCCGCTCGCCTCGGCGACGCCGACCCGGCGGCCTCGAAGGTCTCGCCGGCGGCCCTGGGCGCGCTGATCGCGATGGCCACCGAACGGCAGGTCTCGGCGGGCGCGGCCCGGCAGGTCCTCGACCGGCTCGTCGAGCATGGCGGGGACCCCAGGCAGATCGTCGAGGCCGAGGGCCTCGGGGCGATGGACGACGGCGATGCGCTCTCCGGGATCGTCGCCGCCGCCATAGAGGCCAACCCCGACGCGGTGCAGAGCATCCGCGAGGGCCGCGGCCAGGCCATCGGCAAGATCGTCGGCCACGTGATGCGCGAGACCAAGGGCCGGGCGGACGGCGGCGAGGTCAGCCGCCTGATCCACGAGCAGATCGGGTCGTAGCCAACACGCCACCTCGGCCGGCGCTTGGGCAACTTCGGCGAGATCCTTCCCCACTTGTTCCCAGAGGCGGCTCGCGTGCGGCTTCGCCAGACCGGCCCAGTAGGCGAAGTCGCCGGCTCGTCGGGCATTCGGCCGGCGAGTTCAAGTCGCTCGGCGGCGGGCTGCTGCCCGCCCGCCCCGACGCGCCGCCCACGCAGCGCGGCGGCACCCGGATCGAGCTACGGCGAGCCCGTGTGCCGGCGGGCGTAGCATGGGGACCCCACAAGAAGGAAGGAGCTCGGATGGCACGACTCGTCCGCATGGATCACACGGGGCACACGACGCTGGCGGAGTGGACCGCCTCAGACCAGAAGGCCGTCGACGCGGCGGCGGCAGCCTTCCGCACCGAACTCGACAAGGGCTACTTCGCCGTGGTCTCGGCTGGGCCGGGCCAGGCCGAGATGGTGCGCGAGCTCCCGCGCGGCGCCGAGCTGGTCATCATGCGCCGGCCGATCGCCGGCGGCTAGAGCCTATTACGGCCGCGCAGAGCACCGAGGCGGTTCTCCCGGAGGTCGCCGCCGTGCACTGGCGGCGGCGCGTCGATGAGCGCTCGCTGCGCAAGCGCAAGCGCCTGTGGACGCTGACGACCGTCGCCCATGTCGTGCCGTTCCTGACGACGGCCGGCGTCCTGGTGGCGATCGAGCCGCTCGCGGCGGCTGTCTCGGCCATCCTGGTGGCAAAGGCGTGGCTCATCCCTGCCCTCTACGCGCGCCGGGGCGCGAACGTCGTGACGCGGCGAGGCCGGGGGGAGGAAGCGGCGCAGCGACGAGCGCTCGGCCTCCTGGGCGACCTCGTCGGCCATGACGCGCGCGACCTCGTCGTACGCACCGGCCTGGTCCTCGAGCCCGGACGCCTGGGGACGTGGCTGGTGGGGGAGGCGGGCGCGTTGCTGATCCGCCCCGGCGGCCGGACGGTCATGTGCTGGTGCGTGAGGGTCCCCGACCCTGACCTTCCGGCGGCGGACCGCATCGCCCATCTCCTCCTCGCCCTGCGCACCGACGAGGAGGGGTTCGCGACGGTGGCCAACCTCGCCTTCAGCGGCGCGCCCTGGCGCCTGGGAAGGAAGCTCGACCCCGCCATGCGCCCGGCGCTCAGCGCCGCGGTCCAGGCCGCTCGGCTGCGCTAACGGGGACGCTTGCCGCGGGTCTGCGGACCCGACTGCTCAGGACCGATTGTCCAGCCCGCAGGCGGGAAGTTCCGACAGCCGGCCAAGGAAATGCGCCTCGGCGTGCTGGACACCGCTCCCATGACCCTTCCCCTCCTCTCCCGCTTCGTGCTCGTCCCGGATCATCGGGCCGCCGTCGAGTCGCCCCCCGCGCCGCTCGGCTACTCTTGGGAGACCATGCAACAAGAAGCCTCATCCCCCTCGCTCATCAAGCGCGCGCTCGCCGTCGTGGTGCTCATCATGGTCGGCCTGCTCGTGCTCAAGCTCCTCGCGGGCTTCCTCGTCGGCATCGTCATGATGGTCTTCTACGTCATGATCGCGGTGTTCGTCGTCGCGGCGCTCGTGTGGGCGCTTAGACACCTCTGAGCCGCCGGGACACCCGTGTACGGCGGTGCCTTCGTCGTCCTCGCGCTGTCGTTCGGTCTTGCCGCGGGCATAGCCGGCAGGATCAAGGGCAGCTCGTTCTTCATCTGGTTCCTCGTCGGTCTGTGCGTCCCGGTCCTCGGCCTCGTGGCCGCGCTGCTCTACCGGTGGGATCGGGAGGAGCTTCGCCGCCCATGCCCGCGCTGCGGCAAGGTCGTCAAGCTCCACGACGCCCTCTGCACTCGCTGCGGAGAGGAGCTCGAGTTCCCCGAGGACGCCCTCCTCTCCGAGGCCGCTGAGCAGCGCATTCGCGCCTCCAGCGGCTAGGTGCGAACCCCTAAAATCCCGCTGCTAGACTCGATTCCCCGGCCCCGGGAGCCCCGTGGCCGCATCTGTCCCGCCGCCCGGAGGAACGCCGCATGCGCGCAGCCGACGCTCTGATGGAATGCCTGAAGGCCGAGGGCGCACAGCACGTATTCGGGCTTCCGGGCGGCGCGAACCTCCCCACCTACGACGCCCTGTATGACTCGGGCATCCAGCACATCCTCGTCCGCCACGAGGCGGGCGGGGGCCACGCCGCCGAGGGCTATGCCAAGGCCACGGGCAAGGTGGGCGTCGCCTTCGGGACGAGCGGCCCCGGGGCCACCAACCTGGTCACCCCGATCTGCGACGCCATGCTCGACTCCGTTCCGACGGTCTTCATCACCGGGCAGGTGCGCACCGACCTGATCGGGACCGACGGCTTCCAGGAGGCCGACACCTTCGGCATCACCATGCCGATCGTCAAGCACAGCTTCATGATCAAGGATCCCACCGAGCTCCCGCAGGTGATCCACGAGGCCTTCCACCTCGCTCGCACCGGCCGCCCGGGCCCGGTCCTCGTCGACATCCCACAGGATCTCTCCAGGGCGGACATCGCCTACCGGCCCGTCGACACCGTCCACCTCCCGGGCTACCAGCCCACCACGGACGGAAACCAGAAGCAGATCCGCCTTGCCGCCAAGGCGCTGGCCAACGCCCGCCGGCCGGTGCTCTACGCCGGGGGCGGCGTGGTCAACGCCGAGGCCGCACGGGAGCTCACGGATCTGGCGACTGCCGACCGGTTCCCCGTGACCTGCACGGTGATGGGCCTGGGCGCCTTTCCGGGGACCCACGAGCAGTGGCTCGGGATGCTCGGGATGCACGGCACCCGCGCGGCCAACTACGCGATGGACGAGGCCGACCTCATCTGCGCCATCGGCGCGCGCTTCGACGACCGGATCACCGGCAAGCTCTCGGAGTTCGCCCCGCGGGCCAAGTTCATCCACATCGACATCGACCCGGCGGAGATCTCAAAGAACGTCCCGGCCCACATCCCGATCGTCGGCGACGCCAAGAACATCCTCGCGCGGCTGACGACCGAGTACCGGGCCCTGTCGACCGACCCCGCGCGCCTGGAGGAGTGGTGGTCGCGCATCCGCGGATGGCAGAAGCAGTATCCGCTGGACAAGGGGGACTCCCCGGATTCCGAGATCCGGCCGCAGTACATGATCCAGGCGCTCTACGAGGCGACCGGCGGCGAGTGCATCCTCACCTCCGACGTCGGCCAGCACCAGATGTGGGCGGCGCAGTACTTCCACTTCCCCGCTCCGCGACGCTGGATCAACTCCGGAGGCCTGGGCACGATGGGCTTCGGCCTGCCGGCGGCGATGGGCGCGAAGGTCGGCTGCCCCGACCAGACGGTGTGCGTGATCGCCGGCGACGGCTCGGTGCAGATGAACATGCAGGAGATGGCGACCTGCGTCGAGCACGACATTCCCATCAAGGTTTTCATCATGAACAACGGCTACCTGGGCATGGTCCGCCAGTGGCAGGAGCTCTTCTGGGAGCGGCGCTACAGCGCGGTCGACATGGGCTCCTCGCCGGATTTCGTCAAGCTCGCCGAAGCCTACGGGGCCACCGGGATCCGCATCGACGACAAGGCGACGCTCGTCGAGGGCATGCGCGAGGCGATCGCGACGGAGGGGCCGGTGATCGTCGACGTCCGCGTCACCCGCGAGGAGAACACCTACCCGATGATCCCGGCCGGCCAGGCGGCACGGGACATGGTGGGGTGATCGGGTGGGTGAGCCGGGAACCCAAGAGCTTCTCTCGCTCGAAGAGCTTCAGGCCGCGGGCAGCACCCGCAGCGGCCGCAAGCACATCCTCTCGATCCTCGTCGAGAACAAGCCGGGGGTCCTGACACGGGTCGCCGGGCTCTTCGCGCGCCGGGGCTTCAACATCGACACGCTCGCGGTCGGGCCGACGGAGGACGAGCGCGTCTCGAGGGTCACCCTGACCCTCGACGGCGCGATGCACCCGATCGACCAGGTCACCAAGCAGCTGCACAAGCTCGTCAACGTCCTGAAGATCCGCGACCTCGAGCCCGAGGAGACCGTCGCGCGCGAGCTCGCGCTGTTCAAGATCGCCTCCGACGGGGCGGCGCGCGGCGAGGTCATGCAGATCTCGGAGATCTTCCGGGGCAAGGTGGTCGACCTGACCAAGCGCTCGATCACCATCGAGGTCACCGGCAACGACGAGAAGATCGAGGCCTTCGAGCGCATGGTCCGCCCGTTCGGCCTCATCGAGATGGTCAGGACGGGTGAGATCGCCATCTCGCGCGGCCGGGCCGAGACCTGACCCGGGCGGCGCAGGAGCATCCGCAGGGCGGCTCTGCGCCGTATCCCGATCGATGAGCACGCTCACCCGCGGGCGCGATCCCTTCGCCCTCGCTCCCACCGATCGGCAGCGGCTCTCACAGCACCTCGAGGAGGCGCTGCGGCGCGCGCGTCAGAACGGCGAAGAAGTGCTGGCCGCCCTCACCGTGGCACTCGACCCGGCCGTCGACCCGTCGGCCGCCGCCTTCGCGTCACGGCGGCCCGACGAGGCGTGGTCCTGCTTCGAGCAGCCCGATCGCGACCGTTTCGCCCTGGCGACGCTGGGCGACCTGCGCACGCTGAGCGGTGGCGCGAGGGCGGGGGAGAGGCGGCGGGCTCACGGGCGTCGGCGCGCGGCGGGGAAGGATCGCTTCGGGATTGTCGCGGCGGCCTGGCGCGAGCTTCTCTCGACGGCAGTGGCCGACCCCGCCGAGGGGCCCCGCGGGGCGGGTCCGGTGGCCACGGGCGGCTTTTCCTTCGCGCCCGACGGCGGGCAATCGTCGCACTGGGCGGCCTTTCCGGCGGCTGCGCTGCGGGTGCCGGAGGTGGCCCTCGCGCGCTGCGGCGAGGACGTGGCACTCACCCTCGCCGCACTGGCCGCGCCCGACGACACACTCGACGACCTCCTCGCCCGGCTGGACCGTCGCCTGGCCGAGTTGCGCCTCACGGACCTCCCTCTGCTCGACCCCGCGCCCGCCGGTCGGTACCGCATCTCGAGCGTGATGCCGCCTGAGCACTACGAATCGGCCGTCGCCCGGGCGGTCGAGCGCATCGCGGCGGGAGAGCTGGAGAAGGTCGTGCTCGCGCGCGAAGTGCAGGTCGATGCCCCTGTTGCCTATGACCCCGCCGCGGTCTTCGGCGTCCTGCGCGAGGCGTTCCCCGCGTGCTACCTCGTCTGCGTCGGCCGCGGCGAGGCGTCCTTCATCGCGGCGAGCCCGGAGCTGCTCGTCCGTCGCGAAGGCCTGCGGGCGAGCACGGTGGCGCTCGCCGGCTCGACCCGCCGCTCCGCCGACCCGTCCGTAGATGCCCACCTCGGAGAGCAGCTTCGGCAGTCGACGAAGGACCGCGAGGAGCACGCGATCGTGGCGCGGCGCATAGAGCGGACGCTGCGCCCTCGCTCGGTCTGGCTGGCGGCGGCACCGGAGCCCGCGCTCGTCCAGGTGGCCAACATCCAGC
>JBBPZA010000080.1:0-4712 GCA_038199375.1 Solirubrobacterales bacterium
GCCAACGCCTTCCTCGCGGCCGAGCAGCTCGGGCAGATGGAGCCGTTCTATCCCCTGCGCGCGCTCACCTGCGAGCGCTGCTTCCTCGTCCAGCTCGAGGAGTACGAGAGCCCCGACGCGATCTTCTCGGACTACGCCTACTTCTCGTCGTACTCCTCGACCTGGCTCGAGCATTCGCGGCGGTACGCGGATCAGATGGTCGACCAGCTCGCGCTGGGCGCTCAGAGTCACGTAATCGAGCTCGCGAGCAACGACGGCTACCTGCTCCAGTACTTCGTGGCGCACGGCATCCCGGTGCTCGGGGTGGAGCCGGCCGCCAACGTCGCGAAGGTCGCCGTCGAGAACGGGATCCGGACGATGGTGAAGTTCTTCGGGCGCGCGACCGCGCGGGAGCTGGCGGCGATGCTGCGCGCCGACCTGCTGATCGGCAACAACGTGCTCGCCCACGTCCCCGACCTCAACGACTTCGTGGCGGGGATGAAGATCCTCCTCGCGCCCGAGGGGACGATCACGATGGAGTTTCCCCACCTGATGCACCTAGTCGAGGACAACGAGTTCGACACGATCTACCACGAGCACTTCTCCTACTTCTCGTTCCTGACCGCCTCGCGGGTCTTCGAGGAGCACGGGCTGACGTTGTTCGATGTCGAGGAGCTCCCGACCCACGGGGGCTCGCTGCGGATCTACGGGCGCCACGCGGAGGATGTGTCGCGGCCGGTGAGCGAGCGCGCTCAGGAGCTGGCCGCCCGGGAGCGCGAGGCCGGCTACGAGCGGATCGAGACCTACCGCGCCTACGCGGAGAAGGTCAAGACGGCCAAGTGGGAGCTGCTCGACCTGCTCATCTCCGAGCGGCGCGCGGGGCGGACGATCGTCGCCTACGGCGCTCCGGCCAAGGGCAACACGCTGCTCAACTACTGCGGCATCGCGACCGACCTGATCGACTACACGGCCGACCTCAACCCCCACAAGCAGGGCCACTTCCTCCCGGGCACCCACATCCCCATCCGCGCGCCCGAGGCGATCCGCGAGACCCGCCCCGACATCGTCCTCATCCTCCCCTGGAACCTCAAGGACGAGATCGTCGAGCAGCTCTCCTTCGTGCGCGAATGGGGCGGAAGGTTCCTCGTACGCGCGCCGAGCCTCCAGTTCGTCGAGTGATCGTCGAGCGTCCGCGATCCGGCGGAAAAGGTCGCCGAGACCGCCGAAGCCGCCACGGCGGGTCTTTGCCGGCGGGTGTGCCGACTTATCCGTGTCATAGGCGGAAAAGTCGGCACACCCCGCGATGATCTTCACGGAGACCCCCATCCTCGGTGCGTTTCTCCTCGAGCTCGAGCAGGGCCGCGACGAGCGCGGCTCCTTCGCGCGGACCTTCTGCGCCACGGAGCTCGCCGCCCATGGCCTCGACCCGCACGTCTCCCAGGCCAACACCTCCTTCAACGAGCGCGCCGGGACGCTGCGGGGGATGCACTTCCAGGCCCATCCCTTCGGCGAGGCCAAGCTGGTGCGCTGCACGCGCGGGGCGATCTACGACGTGGTCGTCGACCTGCGCGACGCAGCCCCGACCCTTGGGCGCTGGTTTGGCGCCGAGCTGACCGCTGACAACGGACGCATGCTCTACGTGCCGATCGGGCTCGCGCACGGCTTCCAGACGCTCGTCGACGGCTCGGAGGTGCTCTACCTGATGTTCCACGCCTATGTCGACGGGGCGGCGTGCGGGGTCCGCTGGGACGACCCCGCCTTCGGGATCGAGTGGCCCGAGCCGCCGGTCGAGGGCCGGACGATCTCGCAACGCGACGCGGCCTACCCCGACTTCCAGCGCGCACCGGGATGACCGAGCCGCGCGTCCTGGTCACCGGAGCGACCGGGTTCATCGGCCGCCAGGTGCTGGCGCCGCTGCGCGAGCGGGGCTTCGAGGTCCACGCGGTCTCCTCGCGCGGGGAGCGGGGTGAGCGCCCCGGCGGGGGCAGCGAGGTCGGCGCGGTCGGCCGGGAAGGCGAAGTCGCCTGGTATCACGCCGACCTCCCGGAGTCGGCGTCGAGCGCCGCCTCGGGGCGTGGCCCGAGCAGGGAGGTCCCCTGGTACCACGCGGACCTGCCGCGATCGACGTCGACCGAGGCCGCCGCGGGCGGCCCCGGCGGCGATGTGGCGACCGAGGCCGCCGCGGGCGGCCCCGGCGGCGATGTGGCGACCGAGGCCGCCGCGGGTGGCTCGAGCGGCGGCGTGTCGAACGCCGCCTCCGCCGGTGATCCGAGCGGCGACGTGTCGACCGACCCCCCCGCTGGCGGCCCGAGCGGCGAGGTCGCCTGGCACCAGGCCGACCTACTCGCGCCTGCGGCCGCTCAGGCGCTCGTCGAGGCCGTCGCTCCCACCCACCTCCTGCACCTCGCCTGGTACGCCGAGCCCGGGAAGTACTGGCGATCGACGGAGAACCTGCGCTGGGTGGAGGCCAGCCTGGCGCTGCTCCGTGCCTTCGCGCAGGGCGCGGCGGCGCCGCGGCGGGTAGTGATCGCCGGAACCTCGGCGGAGTACGCCTGGTCGCAGCGGACGCACTGCGTGGAGGGCGAGACGCCGCTCGAGCCCGCGACCCTCTACGGCACCAGCAAGCGCGCACTGCACCTGGTCGCCGAGCGCTTTGCCGCCGAGGCCGGGTTGAGCCTGGCCTGGGGGCGAATCTTCTTCCTCTACGGCCCGGGGGAGAGTCCATCCCGGCTGGCGGGCTCGGTTGCCCAGGCGCTCGTGCGCGGCGAGCCGGCGGAGACCTCGCACGGCGAGCAGGTCCGCGACTTCCTGCACACCGCCGACCTCGGCGACGCCTTCGCCGCGTTGATCGCCTCCGACGTCGAGGGCCCGGTGAACATGGCCTCGGGCGAGCCCGTGCGCGTGCGAGACCTCGTCGAGGCGCTCGCCCGTGCGGCCGACCGCCCGGATCTCGTGCGGCTCGGCGCTCGGTCCGCGAATCCAGACGAGCCCGCCGAACTGACGGCTGACGCGCGGCGGCTGCGTGACGAGGTGGGGTGGACCCCCGCGGGCTCGCTCGCCGACCGCGCGGCCGAGACGGTCGCGTGGTGGCGCGAGCGATAAGGCGTCTGAAGTCGCTCAGCGCCGGCTCGGGCGCCTGAGGTGCGGCGAGCACGCACTCGATGGTGCCATTGAAGCGCACTCTGCGGTACCATGAGGTAGCCCTAGTGATCCCGGATCATGTCCCGGCGGGATTGGCGTGGAGTTCGCACCGCAGCTGGACCCGGACGCGGTCCGCCGGCTCATGGCGCTGCTGGACCTTCCGCTGAGCCTCTACCAGCGCACCGGCAGGCGCGCGCTAGTGATCTTCGACGAGTTCCAAGAGTTCTTGCAGGCCGGCGACCGCCTCGACGCGCTCGTGCGCAGCCGCATCCAGCACCACGGCGACGCGGCCAGCTACATCTATGCGGGCTCGCATCCCGGGCTGATGCGCGAGCTGTTCGCCAAACGAGAGCGGCCGCTCTACGGGCAGGCTCGTCCACTCGTCCTCCGACCGCTGTCCGTCGCAGATCTCGCCGACTACATCGGCCAGCGCTTCGAGGAGAGCGCTCGCGACGTCGGCGAGGCGCTCGATCGCTGCTCGTGAAAGCGGTGCTTACGCGTGGACCTGCACAAGGTCTGCGTACTACGAAAAAGGCTGGGAGTCTGAACCTCGGCATGAGAGGCCGCCAGTGCCTTTTAGCGTTATAGCGTCATGCGCTATCTTGAGTTCGTGGCGACGACCAAGCGCAAGCTCACCGTCTATCTAGATCCCGAGGTTGCTCGTGCCGCGAAGATACGGGCTGCCCGCCTCGACAAGCGTGACTCCGAGGTCATCGAGGACGCACTACGCGCGCACCTGGGAATCGCGGCGCTCGACGAGGCCCAGCGATTGAGCACGCTGAGCGAGGACGAGGCGCTCGAGCTCGCCAACACCGAGGTCCACGCCGCCCGCCGTGAGCGCCGCCAGCAGCGTTGACCCGGGCCGTTCTCGATCCCAATGTCCTGGTCTCGGCGTTCATATCCCAGCGCGGCGGTGCACCGGATCGGATCGTGCGAGCCTGGCGCGAGGGCGCCTTCGAGCTCGTGGTCTCGCCGCAACTGATCGCAGAGCTCACCGACGTCCTCCGTCGACCGAAGTTCGTACGGCAGGCCGCCGAGGGGCGCGCCGAGGCTTTCCTCGCGGCGCTCGCAGGCGACGCCCTTCTGGTCGACGATCCCCCGGATCCGTCTCCCGTCAGCTCGGACGCCGGGGACGACTACCTTTTCGCCCTGGCGCGTGCCGCAGCCGCCGAGGTGATCGTCTCCGGTGACAGCCACCTCACGCAGCTCACCGAGCCGACGCCGCCTGTACTGACGCCGCGGCAATTCGTCGAGCGGTTGGCCTGAACGCCGCCGCTTGCGCGCGTTCGGCTGCCCAAGCGCTCTCCGCCGAGACATTGCAGGCGCGAGCGCGGGGTGAAGTGCGGACGCCGCTCCGACGTCTCACCGGTCGGCGCTTGAGCGGCTTACCGCTTCTGGAAGACGGCCGTGTAGGCCGTGCCGCGCAGGCCGCGCCTCTCGAGCGGGGCGAAGAGGGCCGTGAGGCCGCGGCCCGCGGTGTGGGAGAGCCGCGGATCCGGCCGCAGCGCCGGTGGGCGCAGGATGGAGCGCGCCCAGCCGAGGCGGTTCAGGTCGAGCCCGACCGGATCGCGGACGGTGGCGCTCACCAGCGA
>JBBPZA010000081.1:0-9200 GCA_038199375.1 Solirubrobacterales bacterium
CATGCGAACGGGCACCCACACGACCGACTCTTACAGCACGGTCGCACAACGCGACACGTCGGTCCGCGCCTTCGCCTTCGAGTACGTCTACGCCGCCTGGCGATTTAGCTAGGCGCTCGGTCGGCTGAGGCAGCCGTCCGCAACGGGCCCTCTGGGCCGAGCGCCGTCTCAACGGGCACTGATCGCCCGCAGGCCGTACCGACGTAGACCCGACGAGCGCGCGAAAGGACAGGCAGCATGAGGACCGTGACCAGCACCGAACGTCAGGGGCGGAAGCGATGCCCGTGAGCCCCACCACCCAGGTCGAGCAGATCCGCGACCTGCGCATCGCACAGGCCGTCCCCCTTCAGGCTCCGGCGCTGGTCTTCGACGAGCTGCCCCTGGGCCAGGGTCGGGCGGAGACCGTCCGGGAGGCAAGGGCCGACATCGCGAGCATCCTCGACCGCACCGACGATCGGCTGCTCGTCGTCGTCGGGCCCTGCAGCGTTCACGACCCCGACGCCGCGCTCGACTACGCCCGGCGCCTGAGCGCGGTGGCCACCACGCTGCGGGACGACCTCTGCATCGCGATGCGCGTCTACTTCGAGAAGCCGCGCACCACCACCGGCTGGAAGGGCATGATCAACGACCCGCATCTGGACGGGTCCTACGACGTGAACACCGGCCTGCACCTGGCGCGCAAGCTGCTCCTCGAGGTGATCGACCTGGGACTTGCGGTGGGCTGCGAGTTCCTCGACCCGATCACCCCGCAGTACATCTCCGATGCGGTCGCCTGGGGAGCGATCGGCGCGCGCACGACGGAGAGCCAGATCCACCGCCAGCTCGCCTCGGGCCTCTCGATGCCCGTCGGGTTCAAGAACCGCACGGACGGCAACATCGGCGTGGCGGTGGACGCCGTCCGCGCCGCCGCGGCACGGCACGCGTTCGCGGGCATAGACGTCGACGGCACGCCGGCCATCCTCCACACCCGCGGCAACCAGGCGTGCCACGTGATCCTGCGGGGCGGATCCGGGGCGCCCAACTACGACGCCGCGACCGTCCAGGCCGCGCTTGAGATGCTGCGGGGCGCCGGTCTGCCCGAGCGCCTGATCATCGACGCCTCCCACGACAACAGCGGAAAGGACCCCGCACGCCAGCCCGTGGCCGCCGCCGACGTGGCCGGGCAGCTTGCCGACGGCAACGGGGCGATCGTCGGCATGATGCTCGAGTCCTTCCTCGTCGAGGGGCGCCAAGCGCTCGCCGTGGGAGCGCCCTTGACCTACGGGCAGTCGATCACCGACGCGTGCATGGCGTGGGAGGAGACCCAGGACGTCCTCGAGCAGCTTGCCGCGGCGGTCCGCGACCGGCGCTGCGCCGGTTGACGGCCGCGGATCCGACCGCCGTGAAGCGATCGGCGCAGCGCCGGTTGACGGGCGCGAGCTGGGCC
Source organism: Solirubrobacterales bacterium (assembly GCA_038199375.1). Taxonomy (GTDB): domain Bacteria; phylum Actinomycetota; class Thermoleophilia; order Solirubrobacterales; family Solirubrobacteraceae; genus JBBPZA01. The sequence goes on from JBBPZA010000081.1 coordinate 1,427, forward strand.
CGGTGAACGTCGCCGTCGTCGGCGTCGGCTTGATCGGCGGCTCGATCGGGCTCGCCGCGCGCGAGCGGCTCGAGGCCCGGGTGCTGGGCTGGGATCCCGCGCCCGGAGTGCTCGAGCAGGCTCTCGACCGCGGCGCGGTCGACGTGGCGTGCACGTCGCTGCACGCCTCGCTCGACGGCGCCGAGATGGCCTTCGTCGCTCCGCCGGTCGGCGCGCTCGCAGACGCGGTCGGCGCCGTCCTAGCGGCGGCCGGCCCGGAATGCGTGATCACCGACGTGGGCTCGACCAAGCAGGCCGTCGTCGCCGCCCACCAGGACCCTCGCTTCGTCGGCGGCCACCCCCTCGCGGGCGCGGAGACCGCCGGGGTCGCCGCGGCCCGTCCAGACCTCTTCGACGGCGCGACCTGGTACCTGACCCCGACCGCGACGACCTCGGGGCTGCTCTTCGAGCGCCTGCACCGCTGCCTGGCCAAGCTCGGAGCCCAGCCGACGGCGATCGACGCCGAGACCCACGACCGCTTGATGGCCTCGGTCTCCCACCTGCCCCATGTGCTCGCCAACGTGCTCGTCGGCCAGGCCGCCCGGGCCCTCTCGGAAGAGGACGAGCGCCTGCCCGCAACCGGGCCGAGCTTTCGCGACGCGACCCGGGTCGCCGGCGCCAACAGCGCGATCTGGACCGACATCTACCTCTCGAACCGAGAGGCGCTCGTAGGGCAGATCGACGACGCCGTCGCCCGCCTGGGGGAGGTCCGTGCGGCGCTCGAAGCGGCCGACGGCGCCGCGGTCACCGCCTGGAACGACGAGGCGGCGGAGCACCGACGGCGCCTGCTGGAAGGCCAGCTCGCGGGGGGCGCCACCCACGAGCTGCGCGTCTCGGTCCCCAACCAGCCGGGCGTCGTGGCCCGGATCGCGCTCGAGCTGGGCCGCTCCGGTGTCAACATCACCGACATGGCCCTCTACCCGGCCCCCGACATGCGCGAGGGCGTCGTCGCTCTCTGGATCGCCGGAGAGGAACCGGCCGCGCGCGCGCAGGAGCTCGTCGCGGGCCTCGGCTTCCCGGTCGCGCGCCCATGAGTCAAACCGCACGCTTCCACCCGGCCGGTCCGCTCAGAGGAAGCGTCACCCCGCCGCCGGACAAGTCGCTCTCCCACCGGGCCGCGCTCATCGCCGCCATGCACCGCGGGCCCGTGGTCGTCCGCAACTACCTCGACGCCGGCGACACCAACAGCACGCTCGGAGCCCTGCGCGACCTCGGAACGCGCGTCGAGAGCCGTCCGGACGAGCTGCTCGTGCGCGGGATCGGCCTGCGCGGCCCACAGACGGTCGAGGGGCCGATCGACGTCGGAAACTCCGGCACGCTCATGCGCCTCCTGCCCGGCTGGCTCGCTTCCCAGGCGGGAGGCTCGTGGACGCTCGACGGCGACGCCTCGATCCGCCGCCGGCCCGTCGACCGGATCGCCGAGCCGCTCGAGATGATGGGCGCCCGGCTCGAGGGAGCGGAGGGTCGCTTTCCTCCGTTCACCGTGCATGGGAGCCGCCTGAGGGCCGTCGACTACGTCCAGCCCCAAGCCTCCGCCCAGGTCAAGTCGTGCGTGCTCCTCGCCGGCCTGCTGGCCGAAGGCGAGACCGGCGTGGTCGAGCCCGCCCGCAGCCGCGACCACACCGAGCGCCTCCTGGTCCGCGCCGGCGCGCGGGTCTGGCGGGAGGGCTCCGCCGTGCACGTCGCCGGCACCCACGAGCTCGGCCTGGAGGCGATCGACGTCCCCGGCGACCTCTCGTCGGCCGCCTTCCTCATCGCCGCCGGGATTCTCGTCCCCGGCTCGCGCCTGGTCCTGCGAGACGTGGGCGTCAACTGGACGCGGACGGGCTTCCTGCGCATCGCCGAGCGGATGGGGGCGGTGATCGGCGGCGACCTCGAGGAGCCGCCCGTCGGCGACGAGATCCCGCCGCTGGAGCCGGTGTCAGACCTCGACGTGGCCGCTGGGCCGCTCGTCGGCACGACCGTTGGCCCCGAGGAGGTGCCACTCGCCATAGACGAGCTCCCGCTCGTGGCCCTGCTGGGCTGCTTCGCGGAGGGCGAGACCATCGTGACCGGAGCGCGGGAGCTCAAGGTCAAGGAGTCCGACCGCATCGGGGCGGTGGTCGAGGGCCTGCGCGGCCTTGGGGCGCAAATCGAGGCCACCGAGGACGGCTTCGCGGTCACCGGGACGGGCGGTCTGGACGGAGGCGTGCTCGACGCGCGGGGCGACCACCGCCTCGCGATGCTCGGAGCCGTGGCCGGCCTCGCCTCGCGCGAGGGCGTGCGGGTCGTCGGGATGGACGCAGCCGCCGTCTCCTACCCGCAGTTCCACCAGCACATCGGCGCGCTGGCGTAGGGCAGGAGGACGGGTGGTCATCGCAATAGACGGCCCGGCGGGCGCCGGCAAGTCCACCGTCGCGCGCGCCGTGGCGGCCCGCTTGGACTTCACGTACCTCGATTCGGGCGCCATGTACCGGTGCGTCGCGCTGGCGGCCCGCGAGCGCGGCGCGCAGCCGGCGGGCGTCGCCGAGGGGCTCTCCATCGTGCTCGGCGAGCGCGTCGTGCTCGACGGGCGCGACGTCACCGACGCGATCCGGGCGCGCGAGGTCGGGGAGCTGGCCTCCCTCGCGGCGGCAGACCCCGCGGTCAGGCGGGCGATGGTGGCCAAGCAGCGTGAGCTGCTGGCCCAGGGCGATTGGGTCGCCGAGGGTCGCGACATCGGCACCGTCGTGAAGCCCGATGCCGAGGTCAAGGTGTTCCTCGAGGCCGGCCCCGAGGAGCGCGCGCGGCGCCGGGCCTCAGAGCTCGGCGCCGATCACCGGACCGTCCTCGCCGAGCAGGCCATGCGCGACGAGCGCGACCGAACTCGGACCGACAGTCCGCTCGCCGCCGCGAGCGACGCGACGATGCTGGACACCACCGGTCTCTCGATCGACGAGGTCGTCGAGCGGATCGCGGCGCTGGCGCGAGCGAGCGGTTGAGCATAACCGCCCGGCGCGCGGTTATACTCGATGGTATGACCTATAAGGTGGGACCGAAGGGGCAGGTGGTGATCCCGAAGGACGTTCGCCTTCGGCTCGGCATCCACCCAGGCGACGAGGTAGTCGTCGAGGAAGTGGACGGTGAGGTCCATATCCGGCCCAACGCCCGCCAGATTCGGTTGCTCGGTCTCCTGGCCGACGTTCCCGGAGGCGGGACGGACGCGCTGGAGGCGACTCGCCGGGAGGATCGTGAGCTCGAGGCGCGCAAGCTCCGAAGGCTGTTGCCCTGACCGCCGTCCTCGATGCGTGGGCGCTTGTCGCCGTGCTCAAGGAGGAACCTGCCGGGCCTCGGGTGGAGCGCAAGATCGAGAGCGGTCAGGCGATCGTGTCGTCGATTAACCTCGGGGAGGCCTACTACAGCCTCGCCGGCAAGCTCCCCGTCTCCGAGGAGGGCCGCGTCCGTGCCGCGATCTCGGCGCTGCGCGACCGCGTGACGCTCTACGAGCCCGACTGGCCGCTCGTGCTCTCAGCTGCCCAGCTCAAGGCGCGAAACGCGATCTCCTACGCCGATTCCTTCTGCGTCGCCACCGCGCGACGGCATCGCGCCCCGTTGTGGACGGGCGATCCTGAGATCATCGCGCTGGCCGACCTGGTAGACGTCGTAGACCTTCGAGAGGAGCCATGAAAGTCGCCGTCCTCGGCTATCCCAACGTCGGCAAGAGCTCGCTGGTCAACCGGCTGACCGGCTCACGCGAGGCGGTCGTCCACGAGCGGGCTGGTATCACTCGAGACCGCAAGGAGCTCCAGACCGACTGGAACGGCAAGCGCTTCACGCTGATCGACACCGGCGGGGTCGACCTCGACGATCGCGACGAGATGGCCCGGTCGATCCAGGAGCAGGCCCGCGCGGCGCTCGCCGACGCGCAGGCGGCACTGCTGGTCGTCGATGCGCGCGCCGGCGTCCGACCGGGCGACGAGGAGCTCGCCGACCTGCTGCGCCGCTCCGATCGCCCCGTCGTCGTCGCCGCCAACAAGTGCGACGATCCCGCCGCCGCGCCGCTAGCGGCCGAATTCCATCGGCTCGGCCTCGGCGAGCCGATCGCCGTGTCGGCGACTCAGGGCCTTGGCACCGGGGACCTCCTCGACCGGGTGGTCGAGCTGCTCGGAGACGACGAGCCCGAGCCGGACCCGGCCGTGCGCCTCGCGGTCGTCGGGCGGCCGAACGTCGGAAAGTCCTCGCTGGTCAACCGGCTGGCCGGTGAGGAGCGGGTTATCGTCTCCGAGCAGGCGGGAATGACCCGCGACGCGATCGACCTGCGCTTGGAGGTCGAGGGCCGGCCGTTGATCGTGGTCGATACCGCGGGCCTTCGTCGGCAGGGCAAGGTCGGGGAGTCCCTCGAGTACTACACCGCGCTTCGCTCGCGGCGAGCGGCGGAACGGGCCGACGTCGCCCTGGTCGTATGCGACGCGCAGGAGGGGGTCACCGCGCAGGATCTCCGGGTCGCCGAGCTGGCGATGCAGAGCGGCTGCGCGACGGTGCTCGCGCTCAACAAGTGGGACCTCGCCGACGAACTCGACCTCGAGCACGAGCGCGCGCGGGCCCTGCGCAAGCTGCGCCTGCGCCCGCGGGTGCTCACCGTCAGCGCGCGGACGGGCCGCGGGGTGCTTCGCCTGGCGCGCGACGCGCTCTCGCTCGCCGACCGGGCCGCGGGTCGGATCCCCACCGCCGAGCTCAACCGCTTCCTCGCCGAGCTCGTGGCCGCCCGCCAGCCGCCGGCGCGCCAGGGGAGGCGGCTGAAGCTTCTCTACATAAGCCAGATCGAGACCTCGCCGCCGCGGTTCGCGGTCCAGGTCAACACCCGTGCACGGCTGACGCGCGACTACGCCTACTTCCTCGAGAACCGCCTGCGCGACCGCTACCGGCTGGAGGGTGTGCCGCTGGTGATCGACTTCGCCGAGCGTCAGGAGCGCCGGCGCGACGACGGCCGCAGGCGCGAAGCGGGAGCGCGGGGATGAGCGGCGGCTCCGACGAGCAGCCGCCCGGCGCCGACGACGGGGCGGGGGGCGCCGACCGGCCGGAGGGTGCCGACCAGCCGCCGGCCGGCGGCAAACGGCGTCCTCGCCCGCCGTCGGGGCGCGAGGTGCGCCGCCGCCGCCGGCTGCTCGTCGCCCTGCTCACCGTGGGAACGCTCGGCGTCGGGGTGCTCGCACTCTCGACGGTGCTCGGGCACGAGGACGCCGACGACGAGGGCGGCCGCGGCCCCGCGCCCGCGGCGCGGGCGGCCACGCTCGTGCCGGGCGACGCCCTCGCCTACCTCCACTTGTCAACCGACCGCGACCGTCCGTCCGTCGAGCGGGCGCTCGAGCTGGCCAAGGGCTTCCCGAGCTGGCCGGGCCTGCGCGATGGTCTGATCGCCCGCCTCGGGGGGGCGGGCGGCCCCCAGGCCGCCTCAGAGCTCGAGGGGTGGATCGGCGACGAGGCGGCCTTCGCGCTCCTGGACACGCGCGGCGAGCGGGCCGACTCACTGGTCCTCATAGAGGTCGGCGACCGCGCTCGAGCGCTGCGCTACCTCGAGCGCCGGACCGGGAAGCCGGTCGGCCAGACGCCCTACAAGGGCACCGTGATACGCACCTACCGAACGACGCGGGCCGCCTTCACGAAGCGCTTCCTCGCGCTCGGTCCGGCCTCGTCCGTCCGCAAGGCGATCGATCTCCAGGCCGGTGGCGGCGCCTCGCTGGCGGCCAGCCCGGCCTATCGCAAGGCGTCTGCGGGGCTTCCCACCGGGAGGGTCGCCGACGCCTGGCTCTCGACCGACGGGGTCCGGCGCGTACTCGCGCCCGCCGGCGGCCTCCTCGGGGTGGCCGGCCAGCTGCTGGATCGCCCGGGCCTAGCCGGCGTCGCGGGGGCGGTCGCGCCCGACGGCGACGGGGCCCGCGTGACGACGAAGAGCCTCCTGGGCCCGGGCGCCCCGCCGCAGCCGGCCCCGTTCCGGGCAAGCCTGCTCTCCGACGTTCCGGCCGACGCCATCGCGATGCTCGAGACAACCGGCTTAGATCGGCTCGCGTCGCGGCTGCTCGGGCTTCCGGGCGGCGGACCCGCCGGCTTCGGGGCGGCCTTCGCCCGCCTCAAGGCAGCCCTCGAGCGCCGTACCGGCGTCGACCTCAACGCCCAGGTCCTCCCGCTCCTGCGCGACGAGGCGGCCATCTCGATCGCCGCCGCCCTGCCCGTCCCGGTCGTCACGATCGTCGCCCGCACGCGCGACGAGCAGCGCACGCGCGAGGCGCTCGCCAACCTCCAGCTCCCACTGGCGCGCCTGCTTCAGGCACCCGGCGCGGGGCAGGAGTCGACGGGCGCCCTCGCGGCGTTTCGCCCCCTTCGCCTGGCGGGCGCCGACGCCTACCAGCTCGACGTCCAGCCCGGCTTCAGCCTGGTCTACTCCGTCGCCGACGGCAAGCTCATCGCCTCTACCAGCGCCCGGGGAGTCGAGGCCGCGCGCGAGGCGACGGACCCGCTCGCCGGGACCGAGGGCTTCAAGACCGTCGTGCCGGACCGCGATTCAAGGATCACGTCGCTAGTCTTCCTCGACTTCAATCAGCTCCTCGGGCTGGGCGAGCAAGCCGGGCTCGCCGACGACCGAAGCTTCGCGCGGTACCGCAAGGACCTACGCAAGCTCGGGGCGGTCGGCGCCTCCACGTCGACCGAGGGGAACACTACGAGTGCGGAGATCGTCTTCGAGATCAGATGACCCAGCTGTCCGACAACGAGTACCTGTTCACCTCCGAGTCCGTCACGGAGGGCCACCCAGACAAGATCGCCGACCAGATCTCCGACGGCGTCCTCGATGCCGTCATGCGCGAGGATCCCTACGGTCGCGTGGCGTGCGAGACGCTCGTCAACACGGGCCTGGTCGTCGTGTCAGGCGAGATCTCCACCGAGACCTACGTCGACATCCAGGACATCGCGCGCGAGACGATCCGCCGCATCGGCTACACGGACGCCGATCTGGGCTTCTCGGCGGACTCCTGCGCGGTGATCAACGCGATCGACAAGCAGTCGCCCGACATCGCCCAGGGCGTCAACTCAGCGCTCGAGGCGCGCACCGATCCCGCCGACGAGGATCTGCTCGACGTGGCGGGGGCGGGCGACCAGGGGATGATGTTCGGCTACGCGACGCGCGAAACGCCCGAGCTCATGCCGATGCCGATCGCGCTGGCCCACAAGCTCGCCCACCGCCTGGCGGAGATCCGGCGGGCTGAGGTCATGCCCTACCTGCGCCCGGACGGCAAGACCCAGGTCACCGTGCGCTATGAGAACGGCATGCCGATCGAGATCGAGAAGATCCTCATCTCCACCCAGCACCGCGACGGAGCCGACGTCGACACGCTCATCCGTCCCGACCTGTGGGAGCACGTCGTCCATCCGGTGCTCCCCGCCGAGCTCTACGACGAGCGAAAGCTCAACACGCGCAAGAACTTCCTGGTCAACCCGACCGGGCGCTTCGTGATCGGCGGGCCCGTGGGCGACTGCGGCCTGACCGGGCGCAAGATCATCGTCGACACCTACGGGGGCATGGCCCGCCACGGCGGCGGCGCCTTCAGCGGCAAGGACCCGTCGAAGGTCGACCGCTCTGCCGCCTACGCCGCACGCTATGTGGCCAAGAACGTGGTGGCGGCCGGGCTGGCCGACCGCTGCGAGGTACAGGTCGCCTACGCGATCGGCGTCGCCCATCCGGTCTCGGTGATGGTCGAGACCTTCGGGACCGAGAAGATCGCGC
>JBBPZA010000082.1:0-32923 GCA_038199375.1 Solirubrobacterales bacterium
AGATCCGCCTGATCACCCGGCGCGCCTTCGGATTTCACTCGGCCGAGGCCCTCATCGCGCTGGCCATGCTCACCCTCGCCGGTCTCTGCCCACCACTACCAGGACGACTCACATGACCCACGGAAACGTCAGGAGCCCCCAAATTCCGCTACGTCCTCGCCGAGACCAAGGTGCGCGCACGCCTGCTCGAAGGTCTTCCCGCTCGATCGGTAACCGGGTACTGGCTCCAGGAAGAGTTCAGCCGCGATCGGAGTCGTATCGAGACGGGCGCGCCGTTCTCTTGAAAGCGCGGGGTCAGCTAACGGGTACGCGGAATCATAGAATCGGCGGTAGACCCCTGTCAGGCGCGAGTGGAGATCAAGAGGGTTCAGAGCTGGCCCCGGAATGACACCGCTGTCGCGTCGAGCGATCGCAGGATCAGCTCTTTGAGTTCAGTACCCACGTTCCGATAGGTCAGCGCCCGACGCCCAGCTGCTCCTTGACCAAAAACATCATCCGGCAGTGGGAGCAGCCCGGTGGCGAGCGTGGCCGCACGGGCCTGAAGTGGAGGTAAAGGCATGGAGGCAAGGATCCTTAGATCTCGGGCGACTGAGTCGTACTCGAAGCTCGTAATGCCGGGGTGAGCAAGGAACGGCGCGTATTCTCGAATCGGAACGCGCCACCAGACCTTCTCCGCGTCCACGACGTACGCGGTCTCCCGTCGACGCTCTTCCACCCACCACACCGCGTTCCTCGCACCGCGTGGGCGATCGCCCTTGCTCGGGGGTCGTTGAAAGCCCCAGGTAGGGTCGAGCCGACGACGCGGAAACCGTTCGTCCGGGTCGGCGCGTTCGGCGATCTCGTGGAAAGCCAGGCGGGGCAGTCGTTTCGCCACGTGGAACGCCGCATCTTGGACCAAGGCGCAACCAGCTTCATCGGCAAGATGGGCTGCTTCCTCGAGATCGGCTTGGATGAGCAGGGTGTCGGGGCCCTCTGCTTGGGGCACCGGCGGATGTAACGCTGCTCCTGCCTCATCGATGTGCGGTGCCAGGCTTGCCAGGAAGGCATTCGGACGGGCTCCGGATATGAGAAAAGCCCCGCCTGCCCCCCGTAGATAGCTCAAAGTAGGGGGCGCCACTGCAAATCGGTTGCTGACCCAATCGAACTCGACATGCCCAAGCGCGCTGAGGTTCCTCGCCATGCGAGAAGGCTCGAGTTCGAGGTGCCTGGCTGCTGCCCGCCAGTTCTCCCAGGAGCCGGCTCCGACCTCGGATGCCCAAGCCAACAGCCGATTCGCCGCCATCACGACTCGAGAGCCATGTTTGCGGCGCGGCTTCGCAGGCTCTGCAGCAACATCGCCGCCTTGGCGCGATCCACGCCGGGCGCTCGCACGATCGGATGCTCTGGAAGCCGCCTCAACGCACGGCCGGCCTGCTCATCCAGCTGCTTTGGCGAAGCCAAGGCAAGACATAAGGCATCTCGTTTCCCAATGACCCAGATAGCGCGCCCCGGATCAAGATCCCAGCGCCCATCCGGGGGCAGATCGAGGGAGGCCAGCCACGCATCTCTCAGAGACGGCCGTACCTTGCGTGACGCCCCGCTGGCTTCAATCAGCGTCACCGGTTCCCGCACGGGCCGCAAGACTGGCCACGTGGCAAGGGGCACCGACAGCTGCGCGCCAGTGATCGCATCGGCTCGCTGAGTCTGATCTATCGCGCAAGCTCTCAGCTTGCGATGCTCGACCTCGTTCAACCAGCCGATAGTGCCCCATCCCCCTCGATCGCCGTCGTCCTGTAAGCGGATCTGGGCGTTAAAGGTACCGTCGGTCGACTTCAGCCGGTGCGTACCCGTTGGCAGACCGCTAAGCGGCAGCGACGCGCCCTGCTTGAGCACGCCGAGTATGTGGCGGTTCACGCCTTCGCAGCCGCAGGTTGTCTCCGCCTCGATCACGAGATCTTCATCGAGCTGTCCGGCCTGAAGCGACGGTGCTGCGTCAACGAGGTAGGTGGCTCGTCCGACCCGCAAGCCGCCCTCGATGGAAACCGGCGGCCGCTCTAGCCGTTCTGGTCGCTTCAGAACCTCCGGTAGATGTGACCGGGGCACCCGCGACAGCAAATGCCAGCCGTGCGGGAGATCCTCCTCGGCCTCGGCGTCGTAGTCCTTGAGCGAGTCCGCGAGGTCTCTGTCGCAGGTGAGCAGATGTACGTGCTCAGCGCTCGCCGCCGCCGTACGAACCAAGCCTACCTCGGGATCTACCTCGAAGACCAGCGTCGAACCCGCCGCGGGAATCGCCACCCGGTCGTGGCCTCCGTACACGAGCGTGCCTTCCCGAAGCTGCGGCAGGACCCGCTTAGGATCGAGACGGACCTCTCCCTGGGGCCTGAGTTTGCGGCCCTCAATCTCGATCTCGGAAGTCACTGGAGCCATGACCGACAGGCTGACGGGGGGACGCTCCCGCAGCCGCAGGAGCCCTCTCCATCTATGGTGACCGTCGGCGGTGAGGGTGGTTCGGTCCCATAAGTGATGTGCAGCTCCGATCGCCGCACGCACCTGGGACTCGAGGGGGTGATCAAAGATCGCGCGATTGGCACTCTTGGTCAGCTGGTTACGCCCAGGCCAGGCGCGCAGCAAACCCAGGGCATCGATTGACTCGTGGCTCTCCACGTACCGAGCATCAAAAAAGTCATAAAGAACCGTCCTGTCGCGTCGTCGAAATACGCACTGCGAGATCGGCACTCCCACGTAGGCCGGCTTTGGATCAGCCGGAAGTTGAAGAGTTCCGCGCTCACCACGAAGATCTTCGGCGAGCCATCGAGCTAGAGACGCAAACAGCTGAGGGCTGACTTCGGGGTTTCGTAGGCTCTCCGCGGGCCGCTCAAGCAGGTCCCCCATCAAACGCTGGTAGTAGTTGGTCGTTGACAGCTCGGCGTCGGAGTCCATGCGAGAAGCTGCGAGAACGAGCAGGAGGCAGACCGGCAGAAAGGGCGGTGTATCGCGGAGGTGCCCTCCCACTCCCGCGCCTCTCTCGAAGTCCGTTAGAGCGCGGCGTGCTCCCCCGAGGCCGTTGCCGATCAGGTTCCAACGAGCGTTCACCGCAAAGACGAAGGCAGGAACCGCGGCCTCCCGCGAGAGCCCAAGGCTGGCTCCTGCCGATTCGACCGCTCCGTCATCACACGCCAGAAGGCGAATCGGCCTCCCACCGGCACGAGGCAACAGCGCCTCGAGCAGCGCCCCCGCCCAGACATTTGCACCCGGCCTTTCGATCCTCGTCCTCCCTACTTGAAACAACCTGCTTCAGCCGCACTAGTTGACCGACGGAAGCCTCGCCGATGGCAGACGCTCTCTTCTGGTGGGCTACCTCGCTGACGATAGCCCAGCTCTACTGGGGCGCACGACCACGCGATTCGATTCGGGGTCTCCTGACGCTTTCGTGGCGGGTTGTGTGAGTCATTGCGTCATCTTGCTTGGGTGGGCATAGGCCGGCGAGGGTGAGCATGGCGAGGGTGATGAGGGCGTTGGCGGAGCGAACTCCGGGCCACCCGGCGGGTGTCGCGCTCGGCTCCACGGTGCTGTTGCACGTAGGCGCGCTCGCCCGCTGTTCGCAATCGCCGTAGCCCTCATCAGCATTCTCTCGCAGGCGGCTCGCAAGCGACTCCCCACGGAATATCCACCTACGGCCGCAACGACTTCGCCGCGGACACAACCGATACCGTCGCTGAGCTCCAGCGCCACTTGGGCGACATCGGAGGGCGCCCTGCTGACGCTGAGCGAAAGGGCTGAAGAATCTGCTCGATGAGGAGGATGACGCGCGCGCTCTGCGCGGTCGGGCGTGATCCTCGTCGATGTCAATCTGCTGGTTGACGCCACGATGACCGCCGCGCGCGACCATGAGGCCGCGCGGTCGTGGCTACATCACAGCCGTCAGCTACAGAGCCAGCTGGCCGGAACTGCGCGGGTAGGACTGCCGTGGGCGTGGATCACTTCGACGCGCTACTCGGGCCGTAGCCCTCGATGCGGCTCGCCACCGAGGCCCACTGCGCCGCCATCGCCATCGAGCACGGCCTCGAGCTTTCCAGCCGCGATCGCGACTTCGCGCGCTGGTCCGACCTAGGCCTCCGGTCCCGCGACCCGCTGGCCTGACTGTCACCCGACGTAGGTACTCGCGCACCGCGTCTTCGACCATCGTCGGGATCAGCGCACCGGCGATGCGGCATGACTTCGCTCGCGCCGCGCCGCCGTCCGGCCGGGCGTTCATTGTGGTGGTCGATTGGATGCCTGATCAACGAGTGCTCTTGCACGAGGACGATCCCGATGGCAGGCGCGTTGTCCTCGACGACGATGCCTGGCGACACGTCCTCAACGAGCACGCTGAGATGGCACCGCACCAGGCCGCCCTCATGGCCACGATTGCGCACCCGGATCACCTGGAGGACGACCCTCGGCCGGGCAGGGAGCGCTTCTGGCGCGAGCTCCTCGGTCCAAGTCGTTGGCTGTTCGTGGTCGTAGACTTCGACGAGAGTCCGGCTCGGGTGGTGACCGCCTTCGGCCGCCGCGACGATCCGCCGGGATGGTGGAGGACATGACGATCACGATCGGCAACATCACCTTCGATCACGCCACGTACGACGAACGGGGTGACGTCCTCTATCTGCACGTCGGTGAGCGGCAAGCGGCAGCCGACTCGCTGGCCGCGCCCGAAGGACACGCCATCCGCTACAACGCCGACGGCGAGGTGATCGGCGTCACGATCGTCAACGCCCGCTGGCTGCTCGACCGCGACGGGAAGATCACCATCACGATCCCCGAGCGCATCGACGTTAGCGCAGACGCGCTCGCGGCGGCGCTCGCGTCGCCCGCGGCGTAGCGCCCGCCCTTCCGGCCGCTCCACCCTTGGCTCGACGCGTAGCGTCCTACTTCAGGTCATGACGGAAGCGATTCGTTGGCGCAGCCCGGCGTCACTCCCATTCGATTGTTCCAGGAGGCTTGCTGGTGATGTCCAGCACGACCCGGTTGACCTCGCGGATCTCGTTGATCATGCGTGAGGCGATCTGCTCGAGGAGGTCGTAGGGCAGGCGGGCCCAGTCGGCGGTCATCGCGTCGTCGGAGGTGACCGCGCGGATGACCACAACATGGCCGTAGGTGCGCTCGTCGCCCTGGACGCCGACGGTCCTGACGTCGGGCAGGACGCAGAAGGACTGCCAGAGCTCGCGATAGAGGCCGGCCTTGCGGATCTCGTCCTGGAGGATCGCGTCGGCCTCGCGCAGGATCTCCAGGCGCTCCTTGGTCGCCTCGCCCCCGACGATCCGGATCGCCAGCCCGGGCCCCGGGAAGGGCTGGCGCCACACCAGGCGCTCGGGGAGGCCGAGCTCGACGCCGACGGCCCGCACCTCGTCCTTGAACAGCGCGCGCAGCGGCTCGACGAGCTCGAATCGAAGATCCTCGGGCAGGCCGCCGACGTTGTGGTGGGACTTGATCGTCGCCGCGCCGGTTCCCCCGCCCGACTCGATGACGTCGGAGTAGAGGGTTCCCTGGACGAGGAAGCGAGCGTCGGCGAGCCGGGCCGCCTCCTCCTCGAAGACGCGGATGAACTCGGCGCCGATGGTCTTGCGCTTGAGCTCGGGGTCGGTCTTGCCTGCCAGGGCGCGCAGGAAGCGATCGGAGGCGTCGACGGCCACCAGCGCGATCCCGAAGCGGTCGCGGAAGGCCTCGATGACCTGCTCGCCCTCGTTCTTTCGCATGAGGCCGTGGTCGACGAACACGCAGGTGAGCTGCTCGCCGACGGCCTGGTGGACGAGCAGGGCGGCCACCGAGGAGTCCACCCCACCGCTCAGGCCGCAGATGACGGCGGCGTCGCCGACCTGGGCGCGGATGCGCGCGACCTGCTGGGCAACGATCGACTCGGGGCTCCAGCTGGGCTCGCAGCCGCAGACCTCCTCGAGGAACGTGGTGAGAACGTGCTGGCCGTAGGGGGTGTGGACGACCTCGGGGTGGAACTGGATGCCGTAGCGCCCGCTGGCGACGTCCTCGAAGGCGGCGACCGGAGAACCGGTGGACGCGGCGAGTGCCCGGGCGCCCGTGGGCGGCGCATAGACCGTGTCGCGATGCGACATCCAGCACGTCTGCTCATGAGGCGTGCCGGCCAGCAACCGCCCGGGGTCGGGGACCGTCAACGACGAGCGACCGAACTCGCCGACCTCGGCGCCCTCGACCCGGCCTCCGAGCTCGTGGGCGAGCAGCTGCATCCCGTAGCAGATGCCCAGCACCGGGATCCCGAGCTCGAGCAGCCCGCGGTCCAGTCGCGGGGCGCCCTGCGCGTAGACCGACGCCGGCCCGCCGGAGAGGATCAGCCCTCGTGGCTTCCGGCGGGCGACCTCCTCGACCCCCACATGGTGGGGCAGCAGCTCGGAGAAGACCCCGCACTCGCGCACCCGACGCGCGATGAGCTGGGAGTACTGGCCACCGTAATCAAGGACGACCACCTCGTCGGTAGCCGTCGGACGCTCCTGGACCGGAACCGCGGCCCCTTCGGGCGCGGGCGCCCGCTCGACGGTCGCTTCAGTCGCTGACAAGCTCGACTGCCTTGCCGTTCGAGCCCATCCCCACCGCCTGGTCGCGCTGGAGCTGCTTGCCCTCGGTCTGGAGCGCCGGGGCGACCAGCAGCTCGGCCCGGTTGAACTCGGCGAGGTCCTTGTAACCGCAGGTGGCCATCGACGTGCGCAGCGCGCCCATGAGGTTGAAGACGCCGTCGTTCTCGCGGGCCGGGCCGACGAGGATCTCCTCCAGCGTCCCGTTCTGGGTGGTTCCGACACGCGCGCCGCGCGGGAGTGAGGCGTGGAAGGTCGCCATCCCCCAGTGGTAGCCGCGACCCGGGGCCTCGTAGGCGTTGGCCAGGGGCGAGCCGATCATCACCGCATCCGCCCCGCAGGCGATCGCCTTGGAGACGTCGCCGCCGTTGCGCATACCGCCGTCGGCGATGACCTTGACGTACTCGCCGGTCTCGAGCATGTGCTGCGATCGAGCGGCGGCGACATCGGCGATCGCGGTCGCCTGCGGCACGCCGATGCCGAGCACTCCGCGCGTGGTGCATGCCGCCCCCGGCCCGACGCCCACCAACACGCCTGCCGCGCCCGTGCGCATCAGGTGCAGTCCGGTGTGGTAGCTGGCGCATCCGCCGACGATGACCGGCACGCCGACTTCGCCGGCGAACTCCTTGAGGTTGAGCGGAGGACGCGACTCGTCGGTCGAGACGTGCTCGGCGGAGACCACGGTTCCCTGGACGACGAGGATGTCGAGCCCGGCCTCCAGGGCGAGCTCGTAGTGCGTGCGCACCCGCTGCGGGGTCAGCGACGCGGCGACGACGACCCCGTGCGCCTTGATCTCGCGAATGCGCTGCTCGATGAGGTGCGGCTTGACCGGCTCGCTGTAGATGCGCTGCATCTCGCGCGTCGCGATCTCCTTCGGGAGCGAGGCGATGCGCTCGAGCTCCTCGTCGGCGTCCTCGTACCGGGTCCAGATCCCCTCGAGGTTGAGCACCGCGAGCCCGCCGAGCGCCCCCAGCGCCGCGGCCGTGTCCGGGGAGACGACCCCGTCCATCGCCGACGCGAGGAGCGGGAGCTCGAAGCGGTAGGGCCCGAGCGTCCACGAGATGTCGACGTCGTCGGGGTCGCGCGTGCGTCGGGAGGGCACGATCGCGATGTCGTCGAAGCCGTACGCGCGTCGCGCCTTCTTCCCGCGGCCGATCTCTACTTCCATTTGCGGATCCTAGGTGTCGGGGCGGACGAAAGGGCCCCCCACTCTAGCTCGTGAACCTCGACCGGCTGCCGCCGGCTTATGTCACCTCGGCCGGCCGCTCGAGCGGCTCCACCTCGACCTCGGCCCTGACCCGGTCGACCTTGGCGGGATCCAGGACGCCCGCGCCGAGGTGCTCGGTCGACTCCGCGCCGCAGGCGACCGCGAAGCGAAGGCACTCCTCCGCGGCGCTGCCCGTGTAGCGGCAGGCCACGTAGCCCGCGAGGAAGGCGTCCCCCGAGCCGATCGTCGATCGCGCGGGGCGCGGCTCGACCCGAATGCGGTAGAGGCGCGGCACCCCGTCGACGAGGACCTGGGCGAAGCAGCCGTCCCCCACGGTCATGATCGCCTCCTCGGCGCCGAGCTGGACCATCTCGCGCACGGCGATGACCCGGTCCTCGTCGTCGTTGAACTCGTGCCCCACGAGCTCCTCGGCCTCGAGGACGTTGGGCGCGACGACCGACGGCTCGGCACGCACGGCCTGGCGCAGCGGCTCGCCGTCGGTGTCGACGATCGTCGTCAGCCCCTTCTTGCCCAGCTCGCGAACCAGGCGACCGTAGACCTCGGGCGCCGCTCCCCGGGGGAGCGAGCCGGCGAAGACCACGACCTGTGCGCCCTGGGCCAGGTACATCAGCTTCTCGGTGAAGAGCTCGAGCTCGAGCTCGCCGACGTGCGGGCCCGGCTCGTTGACCTCGGTCTGCTCTCCGGTCGTCGGCTCGACGATCGCCGTGTTCGTCCGCGACTCCTCCGCTATGCGAACGAAGTCGTTCGGGACCGACTCCGAGGTGAGCCCCTCCACGATTCGCGTCCCCGTCTGGCCGCCGACGAAGCCCGTCGCGATGACCGGTTGGTCGAGGCGCTTGAGCGCGCGGGCGACGTTGACGCCCTTGCCACCGGGAAAGGTCGTCTGCTCGACGCTGCGATGACGGCGCCCGAGGCGGATGTTGGGCACGTCGAGCGTGCGATCGATGGCGGCGTTGAGGGTGACGGTGATGATCATGCCGGGGTCCTGGGCCTCGCCCGCGCCTTCCCCCCTTGCGGGCCGGCCCGCCGGCGCCTGCGCCGACGCCTCGCCTGCACGAGAAGGAGGCTACCGCCTGCCAGGATAAGGAGGAGGATGGCGACGGCGACGGCGACGGCGAGCCATGGCGCCAGGACGGCCTGCTTGACCCGCTCGCTGCTCGACGGCGCGGGAACGGCCGCGGCCGTGACGAGCGGCACGCGGTCGATGACCCGCCGGCCCGAGCGCACGAGCGCCGTCCCGACCCTTCGCCCCGCGGGCAGCGGACCTTCGAGCACGCTGGGGAGTCGCTCGCGCACGGTCACCCTCCGCCCCCGGCGCACGATGTGCGACGACGAGCGCGCCGCCGCGACCGGAACGGTGAGGCTCCTCTGCAGGCGCACGGCGGGCCGGGCGAGCACCTGGCCGCGCCGGACCGGCGCCACCGACCGGTACGTCGAGAGCCCGTAGCGCAACAGCGACAGCGAATCGCGGTTGCGCGCCGCCTCGCTGGGCTCTCCCAGGACCACGCTGACCACCGTCACCCGTCCGCGGGTGGCCGATCCGACCAGGACATAGCCGGCGCTCGAGGTGAAGCCGGTCTTGACGCCGTCGACCCAGCCCTTTTCGCGCAGCAGCTCATTGCGATTGACGATCTCCCGCACGCGGGCGCCCGAGCGCAGGGTCGCGCGCTCGGAGTCGGTCGTCTGGCGCGCGAACGCACTCCGGCGCAGGACGAGCGCGAGCGCGGCCAGGTCTCGTGCCGTCGAGTAGTTGGCGGGATCGTCGAGACCGATGGGATTGGAGTAGCTCGTGTCGCGCAGCCCTAGCCGGCGCGCCTCGCGGTTCATCTCCCCGACGAAGTCCTCGGTCGTTCCCGCCACGCCCTGGGCGAGGGTGACCGCGGCGTCGTTGGCCGAGGCGAGCAGCAGCGCTCGTAGGAGGTCGCGCACGGTGAGGACCTCGCCTGCACGGAGGTTGATGCGCGATTCCGCGGGGGCCGGGCTGTAGGGAGGCGCGACGAACGTCTCATCCAGGCGGGCACGCCGAAGCGCGAGCAGGGCGGTCATGAGCTTCGTGGTGCTCGCGATGGGGCGGCGCTGACCCGCGCTGCGGCGGTAGGCGACGTCCCCCGTCGAGGCCTCCACGACGATCGCGGACGGCGCGGAGACCTCGGGCGCCGGTGCGGCCGCCCCGGCCGGCGAGGGAGCGGCGAAGGCGAGTGCGAGGGTGGCGGACGCCACGGCGAGGAGGATCACGGGCAGCCGGGCGGCAGCCGCGCACCCGGCGCGGCGCACGGCGGGCGCGGTCATCGCAGCTTGAGCTTCTCACCCGGCTGGAGCGCCTGGGGGTCCAACGTGGGGTTGAAGCGCACGAGATCCTCCCGTGAGACCTTGGTCTTGTTCTCGATGATGTCGAGGCTGTCGCCGGGCTCGACCGTATAGGTCGTCTGTCGGGCTCGAGCGCGGCGCCGCTCCTGCTTGCGGCGCTTCTCCGGGGTGGCGGCCTGCGACTCGCTGCTCTTGGCTTCCTTGTCGCCGCCCACCGACGTCGCGATGACGACGACCGTGGTCACCAGCATCGCGACGAGGATGAACGGCGCGATGTAGCGCAAGATGGTGCCGAGCTCCATGGCGTGGCAAGGATACTTGCGGGCTGCACGGCGTCCGGGCGCGGAGCACGCCTTGCGATGGTGCGCCACCTGGCGCGCGCGCACCTGTAGAAGGCGCGCTCCCGCTCACCCGGCAGCCGTCGACCACGCGGCCTCGCGAAGCGCTCGCGCCTGCGCCAGGGCCGCGACGGCCGGCTCTGAGTCCGCCTTCTCGTAGGCGCGATCGATGCTCCGCGAGGCGGTGACCAGGCCGCCGGCGGGCCCCGGGACAAAGGCAGGAGCCAGGTCCTCGACCCGGCCGCCCTGAGCCCCGACCCCAGGAAGGAGCAGGGGGGCGCGGGGCATCAGCTCGCGGGCGCGATGAAGGTGGTGGGGCTCGGTCGCCCCCATCACCGCGCCGACGTCGGCCACTCCGTCGCCCTGCGCTCGTCCGAGCCCCTCGACCATCTCGGCGAGCGCCTCCCACAGCGGTCGCCCGCCGCGCAGCGGCGCGTCCTGGACGTCGGCGGCCCCGGGGTTGGAGGTCCGGACGAGTACGAAGAGCCCGGAGCCCGCGGCCCGGGCGGCGGCCACGAACGGGGCCAGGGCGTCCGCGCCGAGCAGCGGGCTCACGGTGATCGCATCGACGCCCAGGCCGTCGACCTCGCCGAACGGCGTCGGGGTTGACCCGAGAAACCCCTGCGCGTAGGCCGCCGCGCTGACGGGGACGTCGCCCCGCTTGGCGTCGGCTATCACCAGCAGCCCGGCTTCGCGGGCGAGCGCCGCCGTGCCCTCGAGCGCCGACCAACCCGGCGCGCCGAGGCGCTCGAAGCAGGCCAGCTGGAGCTTGACGGCGACGCACTCGGGGCCGGCCGCCTCGACGAGCAGGCGGCAGTGGGCCGCGACGGCTGCCCCCGCGCGGTGCGATGCGGCGCTGCCCGCCCCGGTGGCGGCCTCCCGGAGAGCCGCCGGCCACAGCCGGGCGGGATCGGGGTCCAGGCCGAGGACCAGGTTGGATCGGCGCTCGGCGACCCGCTGGGCGAGCCGCTCGCCGAAGGGCACCGGAAGGGCGCCCCCGGCGGGCGGGGTCACGCTGATTACTTCTTGACGGCGCTCTTCAAGCCCGACCCGGCGGTGAAGCGCGGCACCTTGGAGGCGGGGATCTGCATGCGCTCGCCCGTGCGGGGGTTGACGCCCTCCCGCGCGCCGCGCTCGGCGACATGGAACTTGCCGAAGCCCGAGAAGGTGACGTCGCTGCCACGTTGGAGCGTCTCGGTGATGGTCTCCAGCATGGCGTCCACGGCTTCACCCGCGTGCTTGCGGGACATGCCCTCCACGCGGTCGTTCACGGCATCGACGAATTCGGACTTCGTCACTGGCTCCTCCTCTGTCCTCGGGAAACACGCGAAGCTACCAAGGCCCGCGGACGAAAGGTATCCCCGAAACGGGAACAAAACTCGCCTGGAAAGCGGACTTCGGTGCGCGGAATCCCGCGTTTTGCGACATTTCACCAATGATCCAGCACGTCACCTTCGAGGTTCGCCCGGATGAGATCGACGCCTGCGTCGCCTTCTACGGCCTGCTCGGCTTTGCCGCGGTGCAACCGCCCCCCTCGCTCGCGCAACGCGCGGCGTGGGTCCAGCGCGGCCCGACCCAGGTGCACCTCATGCGCGTGGAGGAGCCGGCGACGCTGCCCCAGGGCCACGTCGCGATCGTCGCCGAGCGCTACGAGGAGACCGTCGGCCGCCTTCGCGACGCGGGCCATGACGTGGAATCGCGCACCGAGCATTGGGGCTCCCCGCGCTCCCTCGTCCGCGATCCGGCGGGGAACCTGGTGGAGGTCATGGCCTTCCCTCCCCCCGGCTCCGGGCGCTGAGCAGGGCGTCTGCCGCTTCGACGAGCGGTCGGGCCTCCTCGTCGTCGGGATCGAGCGTCCGCATGCGGCCCGCCTCGTCGTAGAGGCGGATACGCAGCGCCCGGCTCTCGCGCCGCCTTCGCAGAGAGCCGGCGACGTCCTCGGCCGCTGCGGTCAGCGCGTCGATCGGGCGCCTGGGCTTCACGGTCCCGAGGCGTCCTCGAGCCCGGCGAGCACCGCCCGCAGGTCATAGAACATCAGCGCGGGCAGCGCCGGCCGCGCCGCGAGCGCGACGATCGCGTGCTCGTCGGAGCGCACGGCGTACACCGCTCCGCGCTCGTCGGCGACCTCGATCGCCGCCGCCTGCGTGGCGCGCAGGAGCGCCGCGGCGTCCTGCCCGAGATCCTCGCTGCCGGCGAGGAGATTGCCGGCGGCGTCGAGGACCACGGCATCGCGCACGGAGGAGGACAACTCGCCCAGGCGCGCGAGCGCCTGATCGGGGGTGAGGTCAGCCGTCATGCCCGTGAGCGAGAATAGGGCACCGTGCCGCTGCCCCGGATCGCCTGGCTCGCGACGGTCGTCGTCTTCCTGATCGCCGCGCTGCTGCTGCTCGTCTCCGCGTACTACGGCTACGCCGTGCTCGTCTTCGCGGTCGCACTCTCGGCCGCGATCAACCTGCTGCCCTGATCGCCGCCTCAATCGGCAGGGACCTCGGTCCCCGGCTGGACGCGGTCCTCGGGCTCGAGGTGGATGAGCACGTCGGCGTTGCGCAGCCGGCCGGCGATCGCGTCCTGGAGCTGGTGGGCGGTCCGGTGAGCTGCCTCGAGGCTCGTCCCCGAGCGAAACTGGACGTGGAGGTCCACGTAGCGGCGGGCCCCGGCGCGGCGGGTGCGCAGCTTGTGGAAGCCGGCCACGCCGCGGGTGCCAAAGGCGACGACCTCCTCGCGGATGGCGGCCTCCTCTGATTCTGGAAGCGCCTCGTCGACGAGCACGCGCGAGGACCGGCGCAGGATGCGCAGCCCGGCCATCACGATGGCCGCCGCGACGACGAGGGCGACGAGCGGGTCGATCCACGCCTCGCCCGTCAGCTCGACCAGGACGAGCCCGGCGAGCACGCCGGCCGAGGTCATCGCGTCCGTGCGCAGATGGGCGGCGTCGCCCTCCAGCGCCGCCGACTCGGTCTCCCGGGCGCGACGAGCGAGATAGCTCGAGACGACCAGGTTCGCCACCGCGCTGAACGCGATGACCGGGATGCCGAATCCCAGTGAGTGGACCTCCGACCCCGTGACCAGCCGCCGGGTTGCCTCGAAGACGATGATTCCCGACCCGACGAGGATGAGCATGCCCTCGGCCGCCGCAGCGAGGTTCTCCATCTTGTCGTGGCCGTAGCGGTGCTCGGCGTCGGCGGGCTCGTCGGCCTTGCGCACCGAGACGAAGGCGACGACCGAGGCGACGAGGTCGATGGAGGAGTGGACCGCCTCGGTGATGATCGCCACCGAGCCGGTGACCGCCCCGGCGACGAGCTTGAGGACGATCAACAGGCTGTTGGAGACGATGGAGAGCGCGGCGGCGCGCGGCTTGGCGCCCAGCGCCGGGGAGGCCCCGCGCCGCCCCGTCCCGGCCTTCCGCCGCGCCTTGGCCCGCGGCGCGGGGTCGCTCAGCTGCTCAGACATGCGAGAAGCGCGCGAGCAGCGCGCCCGCGGTGACTGATCGCGTCCTTCTCGGCGTCGGAGAGCTGGGCCATCGTCCGGTCGTCATCGCGGTCGTCCGGGAGGAAGATCGGGTCATAGCCGAAGCCCCCCTCGCCCCTTGGCTCGGTGGCGAGGGTGCCCGTGCAGCGGCCTTCGACGAGCGTCTGCGCCCCCGTCGCGGGATCTACGTAGGCGATCGCGCAGACGTAGGCCAGCGCGCTGGCCGGCGGCGCCTGCGCACGCAGCTTCTCGAGGTTCTCCTCGTCGGTCGCCGCCTCGCCCGCGTAGCGCGCCGAGCGCACGCCCGGAGCTCCTCCGAGCGCCTGCGCCTCTATGCCGGAGTCATCCGCGAAGGCGGCCCGGCCGGTCGCCGCCGCTGCGGCGTGCGCCTTGAGCCGGGCATTCTCGGCAAACGTGGCGCCCGTCTCGGGCGGGAGCTCGACGCCGGCCGGGAGCGGGTCGACCCTGTCCGGCGAGATCAACCGGGCGAACTCGCGCAGCTTGTGCGGGTTCGCGCTGGCCAGCACGAGCCTCACCCTCTCCCGCTCACGCTGCGGCCTCCACGGCCTCCCCCTGGAGCGCGCGCAGCTCCTCGATTCCCGTCGCCGCCAAGGCGAGCAGGTCGTCGAGATGGGCTCGGGAGAGCGGCGTTCGCTCCGCCGTCGCCTGGACCTCGACCAGACCGCCCTCGCCGGTCATCACGACGTTGGCGTCGACCTCGGCCGCCGAGTCCTCGACGTAGTCGAGGTCGAGGACCGCCCGCCCGTCGACCATGCCGCACGAGACGGCGGCGACGGAGCCGGTGACCGGCGTACGGTCGATCGCGCCCTCGGCGAGCAGCCGGCGGGCTGCGAGCTCGAGCGCCACCCACGCGCCGGTGATCGCCGCGCAGCGCGTGCCTCCGTCGGCCTGCAGGACGTCGCAGTCGAGGTAGATCGTCCGCTCGCCGAGCGCCTCGAAGTCGATCGCGCCGCGCAGCGCCCGGCCGATGAGGCGCTGGATCTCGACGGTGCGCCCGTCGGGGCGGCCGCGGGAGACGTCGCGCTGCTTGCGGTCGCCGGTCGAGGCGGGAAGCATCCCGTACTCCGCCGTCACCCAGCCGCGGCCCTTGCCGGCAAGCCATCGCGGCACGCTGTTCTGGGCGCTCGCCGTACAGATCACGCGGGTCTCCCCCACCGAGATGAGGGCCGAGCCCGTCGCCGTGCGCACGAAGCCGGGTTCGATCGTCGTCGGACGCAGCGCGTCGCCGGCCCGCCCGTCGTGGCGGCTGTCGGTCATGCCGCGACCTTCGCCTCGAGGTCGACGTGCGCCACCGTCCCGAGCGGCATCTGCAAGAAGCGGGTGCCCAGGGCGCGGAAGGTCTCCGCCTCGCCCGTGCACAGGAAGCGGTAATCCCCCTCTTCGGTGTGGGGAGTCTCGAGATCCCGGCTGGCGAGGGCGTGCTGTACCCGCCGGGCGACCGCGGCGCCGGAGCGGACGAGCTTCACCCCGCGACCGAGAGAGCGCTGGAGCATAGGGGCGACGAGCGGGTAGTGGGTGCACCCCAGGACCACGGTGTCGACGCGGGCCTGGCGAAGGGGCTCGCAGTAACCGCGAACGGTGTCGACCACGCGCTGGTCGAAGGGAAAGCCGCCCTGGATGATCGGCGCAAGGTCCGGACAAGGGACGCTGACAAGGCGCACGAGCGGATCGGCAGCCACGATGGCGCGATCGTAGGCGCCGCTCGCCACGGTCGCCGGCGTGGCCAGCAGCCCGATCCGGCCGTTATGGGTAGCCGCTACCGCGAGCACCGACTCGGGCGAGACGACTCCGACCACGTCGATGGGCAGGGTCCGCTCGGCGACATGCGCCTGAAGGGCCGAGAGCCCGGCCGCAGTGGCCGAGTTGCACGCCACCACCAGGAGCTTGGCGCCCGCCTCGAGCAGGCGGTCGGCGATCTCGACGCTGAAGCGCCGGAGCTCCTCGAGGCTGCGCTCGCCATAGGGGAACCGGGCGGTGTCGCCGAGGTAGAGGAAGTCCTCGTGCGGGAGGGAGACCAGCAGCTCGTGCAGCACCGTCAGCCCCCCGACGCCGGAGTCGAAGACCCCGATGGGACGTGTGCGCGGATCCCCGGAGCTCACCGGCCCCATGGTGTCAGACCGACTGGCGGGGGCGGAGGGCGCCCGGCTCGAACGCCCTCCCGCCTCCCCGCGGCTACTTCCCGGGCGCCTTTCCCACGGAGCCGAGCGCCTCCTTGAGCTTGGTGACGATCGTCTGGCCGATCCCGTTGGCCCCGATCTGCGAGCTCTTCGTCGCGGCCACGACACCCGCGAGCACGACGGCGACGAGCAGGATCAGCGCGACGTACTCGACCGTCCCCTGCCCACGCTCGCGGTTCCACACGTCCACCACGGCGGCGTGCAGCCGCCCCATCAGTCGGTATCCCATCTGCTCCTCCTTCGTCGGCGGCTTTCCATGCCGGCGAGTCTGCGGAGGGCCGAGTTGCGGAACTACGCGCGTTTGTGAAGGATCTGCGCAGAAGCGCAACCCTCGCGAAGTGCCTGCGTTCATCGGAGTAGACGGTGAGCGGCGGAGCTATACTCGCGGGCCCGGCGCGCCGCTTGCCAGCTGCCGCGCGGAGGCGCCGTTTGCGCATGAGCGGGCTTCTCGATCGCATCTTCCCCAGCAGCGGCGCTTCCTCGCAGCCGAAGGACACCCGCACCTCGAGCCCGGACGTGCCCGACCCGGAATCGGGCGAGACCGGCGTGATGCATCCAGGCGACGCCGGCCTCCCGGGCCAGGCACCTCCCGGCGGCGCCCTCCCGGGCCAGGCACCTCCCGGCGGCGGCCTCCCGGGCCAGGCGCCGCCGTTCGGCACCGGCCCCGGGGTCGGGTCGCCCGGCGGCGCGGGACTCCCGGGCCAAGCTCCTCCGGGCGGCGCCGGGGCCGCGACCGGCGGCCCGAGCCCCCCCGACGAGGGGACCCAGCAGCGCAAGGGACGACTTCGCAGGCGCCGCGCGTCCGAGCCCGACGGTCCGGGTCCCGACGGGCCCGCCGGCCACGGCGCCCCGACCGCCGGCACCTCCCAGCTGCCCGCCGTTCCCGAAGTCTCGCTCGAGCCCGCCGTGCTGCAGGGCGACGCCCTCGACTCGCCGGGCTTCGCCAGCCGCCCGAAGCTCCGGCGGCGGCTGCGCTACCTGCGCAAGCTCCGGGAGCTTCTCCTGCGCGACCTGGGCGGGTTCGTATTCGACGCGCGACGCTTCCAGCGGCCGCGCGACGACCTGGTCGCCGCGAAGATCCAGCGGCTCGCGGGCCTCGACAAGGAAATCGGAGCGCTGGAGTCGGGGCTCGAGGACCGACGTCCGTTTCTCGAGCTTCGCGAGCCGGGGATCGGCGGGATGTGCGAGCGCTGCGGGGCCTTCTTCTCGAGTACCTCCCGGTTCTGCTCGGAGTGCGGCGCCTCGCTCGGGGCGCAGGGCCACTCCGTGCCGGCCGCCGCCGGCCCCCCGCCACCGGTTGCGCCCGCGGCGCCGGCGACGCGCACGCCCGCTCGAAGGTCATCCTCTTCGGCACCCGCCGCGACGTCATCGGCCGCCGCGCCGCCGATGTCCCAAGCCGCGCGGCTCGCCGCAGAAGCCGCGGCCACTCGGGGCGCCCGGCCGGCCGGCCAGCCGCCCGCCGGCCCGTCGCCCGCCGCCCGGCCGCCCGCGGACCAGCCGTCGAGCGGAGGGCTGTGGTCGGCTCCCGCCCCCAAACCGCGCGAGGGGCCGCCCGCGCCCCCCACCGAGGCGGCGCCCCCGCAGGGTGGTGACCCCCGCTCACAGGACGATCCCACCGGCCCGTCTTCGCTGGGCTCGGGCGACCCGCTCCAGCGGCGATGACGACTGCACAGCAGGCGCCTCAGCGCACACTGCACTGCCCTCAGTGCGCGAGCGCGCTCGACGCGAGCCAGGACTGGTGCCTGCACTGCGGACGGAGCGCAACGACCCGGGTTCTCCCGGCGGGCAACTGGCGGATCCCGATCCTCGCGGCCTGCCTGGTCGCCGCCATCGCGGGCGCCGGCCTGGCCTCCGTCTTCCTCGCCCTCAGCGGCGACGACGAGCGAATCGTCACGAGCGGCGAGCTGACCAGGACGATCACGGTCACGACCGAAGGCGCCGCTCCCCCCCTCGCGACCCCCACCGTCCCGGTGACGCCGACGGCCCCTGCACCGCTGACCGCGCCTCGTCAGACGACGCCCACGTCCCCGTCCAAGACCAAGACCGGCGGGGGGTAGCAGCGACGCCGGGCCGACCTCTGACGCCGGGCACAGCCTCTAACCGAGGGCGCCCGACAGCTGCGGCCAGTAGCGCGTGAGGCGCGTCGCCGCCTCGGCGGCGAGCGGGTGGACGTCGATCTCGACGGCGGGACCGGGAGTCGGGTCGGCAAGCTCCTCCATCGTCGCGGCGACCGAGCGGGCGAGCGCCCCGAGCTCGTAGCCGCCCTCGAGCACGGCGCCCACCGGCGCGCCGATGTCGTCGGCCACTGCGCGAAGCGAGCGGGCCATCGCCGCGAAGCCGCCCTCGGTCACCTCACAGCCGGCCAGCGGATCGTCGCGATGGGCGTCGAATCCGGCGGACACCAGGATGAGCCGCGGTTCGAACGCCCGCGCGAGCGCCACCACGACGTGCTCGACCAGCGAGCAGAACGCGGCGTCGCCCGAGCCCGCCGGGACGGGGAGGTTGACCGTGTAGCCCTCGCCGTCCCCCCGACCGACGTCGTCCGCCGCCCCGGTGCCGGGATACAGCGGCCGCTGATGGATGGAGGCGAAGAGCACAGCGTCGCTGTCTTGGAAGATGGCGTTGGTGCCGTTGCCGTGGTGGACGTCCCAGTCCATGATCAGCACGCGCTCCGCCCCGTGCTCGTCCAGTGCGTGCCGGGCGGCCACGGCGACGTTGTTGAACAGGCAGAACCCCATCGGGCGGGCGGCCTCGGCATGGTGGCCCGGCGGGCGCGCGACCGAGATTCCGGTCGGCGCGGCGCCTTCCATCAACCGATCGACCAGGCCGCTCGCCCCCCCGGCCGCGTGCAGCGCGGCGTCCCAGGATCCCGAGCTCGCCAACGTGTCGGCGTCGATCATCCCGCCGCCGCGCTCGCAGAACTCCTGAATCGCCTTCACGTAGCGCTCGGGGTGGACCGACGTCAGACTCCCCCGCGACACCGGCTCGGAGAGCAGCTGCTCGTAGCCCAGCCACCCGCGGTCGGAGAGCTCGCGCTCTATGGCCGGTATCCGCGCCGCGCTCTCCGGATGACCGCCCGTGTCGTGCTCGAGCGACGAGGGATGGCTCAGGTAGAGGGGCGCCGTGATCCATATACCGTAACCCGATGGGGAGCGGTCACCGAACCGAGGCCGACCTGACCGTCGTCGGCGCCGGGGCCGCCGGCCTCTACACCGCACTGTGCGCGGCGCGCGAGGGTGCACGGGTGGCACTGGTCTCGGCGACGCCGCTCGCCGAGTCGGCGAGCTTCTGGGCCCAGGGAGGCCTCGCCGCCGCGCTCGCGGCGGAGGACTCGCCCGACCGCCACCTCGAGGACACCGTGGGCGCCGGCCGCGGCGCGGTCCGCCGCTCCGCCGCCCGCATCCTGTGCAAGGAGTCGCCGGCGTGCGTGCACGACCTCCAGAGCCTCGGCGTCCACTTCGACGCCGACCGCCGCGGCGCCCTCGCCCTCGGCCTGGAGGGCGGGCACTCCGTTCGACGCGTCGTCCACGCCGGTGGCAGCGCGACGGGCCGTCGCATCACCCGTGACCTCTCGGCTCTCGTCGCTCGAGAGGAGCGCATCGAAGTGCTCGAGGACCGGCGGGTCACCCGGCTGCTGGTGGCGGACGGCCGTTGCGTGGGGGTTGCCACCCCGGACGGCCTCCGCATCGACGCGCGAGCCGTCGTCCTGGCCACGGGGGGCGCCGCCGCTCTGTGGGCCCGCACGACCAACCCGGCGGGCACGATCGGCGGCGGCATGCTCCTCGCGCACGCGGCGGGCGCGGCCCTCGCGGACCTCGAGCTCGTGCAGTTCCACCCCACCGCGGTCGTCGACGGCTCGATCGACGGCTTTCTGGTCACCGAGGCGATCCGAGGCGAGGGGGCGCGCCTGCTCGGCGAGGACGGAGAGCGCTTCGTCGACGAGCTCGCGCCGCGCGACGAGGTCGCTCGGGCCATCGGAGAGCGCATGCGGGAGAGCGGGCGACCCGCCGTCGCGCTCGACATGCGCGCGGTCGATCCGACGCACTTCCCAAACGTCTTCGAAACCCTCCGCCATGCCGGCTTCGACCCGGCTCGCGAGGCGATCCCCGTCGCGCCCGCCGCCCACTACGTCATGGGAGGTATCGCCACCAGCCTCGACGGCGCCTCCACGCTCCCCGGGCTCTACGCGGTCGGCGAGTGCGCCTGCACCGGGCTGCACGGCGCCAACCGCCTCGCCTCCAACTCGCTGAGCGAGTGCTTCGTGTTCGGTCGGCGCTCCGCGAGGGCGGCACTCGACGAACCGCCCCCCGTTTCCCCGACCCCGGTGGAGGAGCGCGAGATCGGGCGCTCGCCCGTTCCCGGAACCCGCACCCGTTCCGCCCTCTGGAAGCACGCCGGACTGGAGCGCAGCGCCGCGGGACTCGAGCAACTGCTCTCCGACGAGCATCCGCTCGCACGGCTGATCGGCGCATGTGCACTGGCGCGCGGGGAGAGCCGCGGCGCGCATCACCGCCGCGACGCGCCGCATACGGACCCCGCGCTCGACGGGCACCATGCGGTGGTCCACACGGACAACCCGCCGCGCTTCGAGCGTTGGGAGTGACCCGGTAGACGTCTCTGGCGCAGAGAGATCGGGGAGCGAGTTGGAGCGCGGCCGCCCCCACCGTTGGGACTCGAGGCGAGCGCCGCTTCCCGACCCGCCGTCATTCGGCTTAACGCGGAATTAATACCCAAATCGTTTTGAATTTCACAGGACGACTCCATACTGGCGCCGCCGGGGCGCCGTCACCGGCATGGAAGAACGAAGGATCGAGAAGGAGGGCACGGACCATGTACCAGTTCAGTCGGGAGATCTACCGAGAGCTTGCGCCCGAGATCATCGAGGCCCGGATGACCGACGGCGCGCAGCGGCCCCACAGCGCCGTCCTGCGGTCCTGCGAGACCGCGCTCGAGCGTCTCGCCCACGATCGCCACTACTTTGCCCGGCCGGCGCGCACGCTGTTCAACGACATCCGCTTCTACTTCCCAATCGCCTCCCAGCGGCGGGTGTGGGATGTGGTGCAGCGCTACATCGCATGCGCCGAGGAGTGGCTCGACGCCCAGCCGCGCCAGGGCTACGACGTCGAGGGCAACCCGCTCCAATGCCGCGCGACGACGCGCAAGGGGACCGCTTGCCAGCGGATGCCGCTGCCCCACAACGGCTACTGCCCCTCCCATCAGCATCTGGCCGAGACCGAGGAGCGCGAGCTCGTGCCGCTCCACGCCCTGGCGGCGTAGGCCCGGAGGACTGGGCGCAAGAGCACGGCGGGTCGGTGGCCGGGAGCCCCGCCGAGGTGGCCGCCGCCGTGCAGGTCGTCGTGACCATGGTGGTCGACGGGCCGCAGGTCGAGCGGGTCCTGCTCGGCCCGAGGGTGGTTTCCCGGGCGTCAGGGGCGCAGGCGCACGGCGAGCTCGCGCTGCTCGGGGTTCGCACACGGTCGCGATGATTCCGCGGAAGCGGTCGTCGGCGGCGCGGCGAAGTCGGGGCAGCGATTCCCGGAAGATACGTCCTGGATCTGCAGGGGATTTTGGCATTTCCCCGGTATGTGCATAGAATGCCGCGTCCGCTGTGGACCCACCACGGACGTGGTGCGCGCGGGCAGTTTGCATCACCCCCTCGCTTCGCCATATGCCAATCGCGTTCAAAGAATGGGCTGTCACCGTGCGCGCGCTCGCCGAGGGCGAGCAGCTGCTGACCCTGCGTAAGGGCGGCATACGGGAGACCGGCAAGCACTTCGGGCTCGACCACGAGCGCTTCTTCCTCTACCCGACCTTCGACCACCAGCGCGACGACCTCGTCCGCGAATCCCACGTTCCCGAGCTGCGGCGCGCCCTCGAGGAAGGCGTGTGGGCCGAGGGCGAGCCGCCAGTCGAATCGCTCCGGTTCGACAACGGCCATCTCCCGCAGCCCGATCGCGTCCGCATCCGCGCCTGGGCCCAGGTCGCCGCGCACTTCACGATCACCGATCAGCGCTGCGTCGACGCGCTGTCGCCCTTCTACGTGTGGACGCCCGACTACGCCCAGAAGCGCCTTGCCTGGAAGCGTCGCCATCCGCTCCACGTGCTCCTTCTGCGCACCTACCGCATCCCCCGTCCGGTGACGGTCCGTGTGCGCGAAGAATACGGCGGCTGCCGCTCCTGGCTCGAGCTCCAGCGCGACCTTCCCTTCGAGGGGACTCCGGTCCTCGCCGACGAGGAGTTCGAGCGGGCAGCCGAGGAGATCGCGGGCATCGCCAGCGACTCCGTGCCCGTAGCCGTCTAGCGCCCGACCCGCCCGACCCGCTGGGCCGCTGGGCCGCGCATCGGCGGCAGGAGCAACCGCACACGGCACCGAAGCTCCCAAGGTGGCCTGGGTCGAGACTCGCTCGCCCCCCTTCGTCGTCCGCCACGGGTCCGCGGCGGCCGGCGAGGCCCGTGGGATCCTCGCGACGCTCGATGCCGCGCGCGAGCGCGTCGCCGTGGTGCTGGGCGCCGAGCTCGACGAGGTCACCGTGGTCGTCCACGAGAGCGAGCTGCTCCTCGCGCTCGCCCATCCGGTCCTGCCGGTCCTGCGGCGCCTGACCGCACCGGCCGCCCGCCGCTACCTGGCCGGCTGGTCCGCGGGAGGCGAGCTCCACGTCCTGACCCCGCGACTGCTCGAGCGTCGCGCCTCCTCGGTGCCCGGCTCGCGCGAGATGCTGGCGCTCACGCCGGCCGCGCTCTACGCCCGACTCGTGCTCGGCGCCCAGAACCCCCGCCTGCCGCCTCCGTTCACGGCGGGCGCCACGATCCGCTTCGCGCGCTGGGCGTGGCTGGTCGAGGGCGCCGCGCAATGGCTCTCGGGACAGACCGCGCACGCCGGGCCGGCGATCGCGCGCCGCCTCCACGAAGGCCGTGAGCCCGCCTTCCCACCCGGCCTTCGCGACGCGACCCTGCTCGGAGGAAGCGTGCTCGACTTCCTCGCGCGTGACGAGGGCCCCGGCGCGGTCGCCGGCCTCCTCGAACGCCTCCACCCGCGGGGACCGAACGCCGCACTCGCCGCAGCCTTCGGAGGAAGGCCGCTGGCCCGCACCGCCGACGCCTGGCGCGCGTCGCTCAGGCGGTGAGACCTGCTCGCGCCGGAGGGGAGCACCGCCGGCTCGGCGAAGCGGAGTTTCCGGATCTCACTAGGCGATGAGCTCGGAGACGACCCAGGCGATCACGGCGATGAGCGCCAGCCCGCCGAGCAGGCCGGCGAGGAGCTTCAGCGGCGGCGGGCCCACCGCCGCCGGACCGGCTGCGAGATCGGTCTCCAGCAGGACCTCGCGCGCCGCGATGGCGCCCGACTCGGGCACGAGCACGTCGCGCGGCCCGGCGGCCAGGAAGTCGGGCACGTCGAAGCCGGCCGTCCGGCGCAGCGTGCTCGGCACGCCCTCCTCGAGCAGGAGGCCCTGGATGAACTCCGCCTCGACCTGGTTGCGCCCGCCCGCGACGCGGACGAGGCCGCCCTCGGCGTACTGAGGCTTGATCTTGCGCGCGCGCTCCTGGCGCTCGGTGATGGGCTTGGCCAAACGATCGTTCCCCGAGTAGACGAGCGGCATGCCGCACTCGGGGCAGAAGCGCTCCTCTACCGGGTGCGTCGATGCGCAGCGCGGGCAGGTGAGCGGCTCGCCGACATCGCTCACGGCGCCGGCACGTCGAGCGCGACTTCGGTCACCCGGCCGCCCGCGGCGATCTCGAAGGCGCGCACGTCTGGTTCCCCGCCCGCAACGCCCACGATGACGTAGACGGTGCCGGGCCACAGCTCGTCGCGACCGTCCGGGGTGAGCGCCAGGTTGATGTCGGTCTGCGACGGATAGGGCTCCGAGCGGGTGTGCGAATGGTAGATCGCTCCGAGGTCGAGCCCCTCGGACTCGATCTGTCCCTGGATGCGGAGCTGATCGTGTGGGTCGACCTCATAGCGCAGCGGGCTGGCGGCCGCGTTTCGCGCCCGGTAGGTCCGGACCGCCTCGCCCTCGCGCGAGGCGACCATCCCGCAGCACTCGTTCGGAGCGTCCTCGAGGGAGTGGGCGACGATGTCGTCGAGCAGCTCACGGGCGATCCGCACGCCGCGAGGGTAGCGGCCAGAGGGCTGGTACTTCTAGGGCGGCGTGGGCGTCGTAGAGCGGCGCTCGCCCGTGATCGGGTCCTCCTCCTCGTCGTCGTCGTCGTCTGCGGGATCGAGGTTCATGGACTCCTTGAGCTCACGTACCCCGCGACCGAGGGAGCGGGCCATCTCGGGCAGCCGCTTCGGCCCGAGGACGATGAGGGCGATCACCAGCACGACGACGATCTCGAGTGTTCCGACTTGACCGAACATGGGCCTACTGTACGACGACCTTGCCCTTCATGTACGGGTGGAACTCGCAGATGTAGGAGAACGTTCCCGCCTTGTCGAAGACGAGGCGCTTGCTCATGCCGGTCTTGAGCGTGTCGGTGTCAAGGCCGGTGCCGCCCTCGACCGACGCCGTGTGCGCGGCGCGGTCCTCGTTGGTCCAGGTCACCGCCCCGCCGCGCTTGACCGTCACCGTCGGGGGCGCGTACTTGAACGAGGCGATCTTGACCTCCGCGCTGGTCGACGCCTGCCCGCCCGAGCCGGCGGCTCCACCGGGTTCGTCGTCGTCGCTCCCGCAGCCTGCCGCGAGCACCGCGCCGGCGGCCAGCGCGGCAACCACGCTTCTCTTCCAAAGTCGAGCGCTCATTGCTTTCCAGTCTCGAATGCGTTGGGAACCGGGGGACGGTTCAACGCCTCGCGGACGAGCACGAGGTGCTGGCCCTCGTTGGCCATGATCTGGGCGCCCGTGCGCAGCAGCGGGGCGGCCCGGAGCTTCTGGTGTGCTTCGTAATAGGCGGCAACGGCCATCGTCTCGAGCTCGAGCGCGAAGGAGGCTATCTCGCGCTGGTCGCCCAAGCCTCGCAGACCGGGAATATCCCGTGCCCGCGGCGCGGGCGGCGGGGTCCCGCCGAGCTGACGCAGCGCGGCGACCAGGGCATCTGCGTGCTCGCGCTCCTGCCCGCGCAGGAGCTTCGTCGTGGCCAGGAACGCCGGGTCGAGCAGGCCGCTCGACGCCGCCGTGCCGTAAGCGACGACCGCGGTCTGCTCGAGGCGAATCGCCGCGAGAAGGACCTCGGCGTCGCCGTCCGCTTGGGCAAAGGCGCTGCGGACACCCAGCAGCCCGGGGATCGTGGCCGCCGCGAGCACCCCGGCACCGGTGCCGAGCCCGGCGCGCAGCGCCTCTCGGCGCGTGCGCTCGTAGCGGGTTACGATCGCGGTGTCGACGTCGCCGTCGCGGATCGACAGTCGGTCGCTCAAGCTTTCCCCGTCACGAACGCGCGCGGGGCCTGCGGCCGGCCCAGGGCGCCGGAGAGGACGGCCAGGTGCTCCGCCTCGTCTGTGACGATCGCCGCGGCGGTGCCCCGCAGGTCGGGGCTCGTGAGGCGCGGCAGCGCGTCGATGTAGGCCGCGATCGCGGTGCCCTCCACGTCGGCCGCGAAGGTCAGCGCCGCCCGCTGCCCAGCCAGGCGAGGGAAGTCGTAGCCGCGGCTGGGCTTGTTGGGGGCGCCGCCGAGCTGCCGGATCGCCTCGGTGAGCGCATCCGCGTGCTCGCGCTCGTGCTCGAGGAACGTCTTGCCCGCATTCAGGGCAGCCCCGGTGAGCAGCGGCAGCGCGGCACGGTAGGCGGCCACGGCCATGTTCTCGAGGTCCAGCGCGCTGTTGAGAACGAGCACGTCGCGGGAGGCGGCAGTGCCCTCAGGCTCGAGCTCGGTCGTCTTGCCGAGCCCTCCGCCCCCTCCCACACCACTGTCGCCGCCGCCGCAGGCGGCGAGCACCGCCGCCGAGGAGCCCGCCAGCCCGAGACCGGCCAGCCCGAGCAGCCGCCGACGGCAAACGGGATCTTGGAGCATCGCCACGCTATGCGGGCGCACCGGCGCGCCGGATCACGGCCGCGCCGCGGTCACCACCACACGGTGGATTCGAGATCCGCGATCTCCTCGAGCGGCTTGGTGTAGATGCCCGACGAGAGGTACTTCCACCCGTCGTCGCAGACCACGAACACGACGTTTCCCTCGTCGGTCTCCTTCGCGATCCGTACGGCGATGGAGGCGATCGCCCCGGAGGAGACCCCGGCGAAGATGCCCTCCTCCTCGAGCAGGCGCCGGGTCCACACGATGGCGTCGGTGTTGGTGACGAAGATCTTGCGGTCGAGGAGGTCGAGATCGATGATCGGCGGGATGAACCCGTCGTCGAGCGAGCGAAGGCCCTGGACGGGCTCGCCCTGCATCGGCTCGGCGGCCACGATCCGCACCCGGTCGCCGAGCTCCTCGCGCAACCTACGGCCGTTGCCCATGAGCGTCCCCCCCGTGCCCAGGCCGGCCACGAAGGCGGAGATCTCGTCGAGCTCCTCGAGGATCTCGACGGCGGTCCCGTTGTAGTGAGCGAGCGGGTTCGCCGGGTTTCCGTACTGGTAGGGCATGTAATACGAGGCGTCGGCCTCGGCCATCGAAAGGGCCTTCTCGACGGCTCCGTTCGAGCCCTTGGAGCCCTCGCTGGTGACGATCTCGGCGCCGTACATCTCCAGGAGCTGCGTGCGCTCGGGGGTCACGTTCTCGGGCATGACGACCTTGAGCGGATAGCCCTTGCGGCGGCAGATCATGGCCAGCGAGATGCCCGTGTTGCCCGAGGTGGGCTCGAGGATCGTCTGCCCCGGGGAGATCAGGCCCTTCTCCTCGGCGTCCTCGATCAGCGCCCGGGCGACGCGGTCCTTGACCGAGCCGGTGGGATTGTGGGACTCGAGCTTGGCCCAGATGCGCACGCCCTCGTGCGGAGCCAGGCGCTTGAGCTCGACGAGCGGCGTGTTGCCGATCGCCTGGACGATGTCCCCGTAGCGCCCGCCGCAGGGCCGGTTGTCGAGCAACGGCTCAGGCATCGCTTCAGGAAGTGTAGCGGCGGCTCTGATCCACTACCGGGGACTTCGCGTAAGCTCAAGCACAACCGAATCGAGAGGACGACGGAAGATGACGGACACCCAGTCCACGATGGAGGTGCTGGCCCGCGACCCCTCGTCGCGCAAGCGCTTTCTCAAGATGGTCGGCGGCACCGGCGCGGCGAGCGCCTTCGCCGTGTTCCTCGCCGCCTGCGGCAGCGACGACGACGACAAGAGCTCCGGGCCCCCCGAGGTCTCGAAGCCCTCGGGCTCGAAGGCCTCGGGCAAGGACGTGAAGAGCGACCTCGAAATCGTCAACTACGCGCTGACCCTCGAGTACCTGGAAGCGGACTTCTACAAGCAGGTCATCGAGAGCGGCGAGGTCAAGGACAAGAAGGTGGCCGAGCTCGCCATGAAGATCGGCGAGAACGAGCAGGAGCACGTCGACGCGCTGACCGCCACGGTGAACCAACTGGGCGGAACGCCGGCTCCCAAGCCCACGACGAAGTTCGAGGACGTCATCAGCGGCGGCCCGGACAAGATCCTCAAGACGGCCGCCGAGGTCGAGAATCTCGGCGCGGCCGCCTACCTCGGGCAGGCCGGCAAGATCAAGAGCCCCGAGGTCCTCGCGGCGGCGCTCTCCATCCACAGCGTCGAGGCCCGGCACGCCGCCGCGCTGAACACGCTGATCGGCGAGTCGGTCACCCCGGACGGGGCGTTCGCCAAGCCGGCATCGATGGACGAGGTGCTCAAGGCCGTCAAGCCCTTCATCGCCAGCTAGCTCCTGGCTCTAAAGAAAGGAACGTTTCAGTTATGACCAAGGAGACCCTGGCGATCCCCGAGCTCGAGGGCGTGGAGATCCACGGAACCACCCGTGGCGCATTCCTCCTGCGCGCGACGCTCGCGGCGGGAGCCGTCTACGGAGCCGGCGCCGTCGCGCCGTTCGTCAAGCAGGCGATGGCACAAGGGGGCATGGGCGACGTCGACATCGTCAACTACGCCTTGACCCTCGAGCTGCTCGAAACCGCCTTCTACAAGAAGGGCGAGAGCCTCAAGCTGAGCAGCGAGGTCAAGAAGCTCGCATCGCAGTTCGGCAAGGACGAGTCCGAGCACGTCGATGCGCTGACCGCCACGGTGAAGAAGCTCGGGGGCAAGCCGCCCGAGAAGCCGACCTTCACCTTCCCGGTCAAGGACGAAGATAGCTTCCTCAAGCTCGCAGTCACCCTGGAGGACACCGGCGTGTCGGCCTACAACGGCGCCGCGCCGATGATCAAGTCCGGGGACGTCCTCGCGGCGGCCGGGACCATCGTCCAGATCGAAGGCCGCCACGCGGCGGCCATCCGGCTCGCGGCCGGCGAGGATCCCGCCCCCGAGGCGTTCGACAAGGCGCTCGAGATGCAGGCGGTCCTAGACGCGGTGAAGCCGTTCATCAAGGCCTAGGAGCGGGCTCGGGGCGGTTGCCGTTCGGCCGCCCCGGGTAGCTCCTTGCGGATGCTTCGCGAAGGACCCATCCCCCGCCCGGTGCACGGGATCATCGAGTACCTGGCCGGCGCGCTCTTCATAGTGGCGCCGTTCCTTCTCTCGTTCGACTCCGGAGCCGCCAAGGCGGCGTCCATCGTCGTGGGCGTGGTGATCCTCATCGTGGCCGCTTGCACGGCCGGGCCGACGGGCCTCATCTCCAGCGTGCCGATTCCGGCGCACGTGGTCCTGGACTACATCCTCGCCGTGGCGCTCATCGCCGCGCCCTTCCTCCTGGGCTTCTCGGGCGAGACGGCGCCGACGGCGCTCTTCATCGTGATGGGCGTAGCCCACTTCCTCATCACCATCGGAACCCGCTTCGAGCACGGGCAAGCCTCGAGGGCTACCCGGACACCAAGCTGAAGCCCCGTCTGGGTTCAGGAGCCGCCGCCGGCCATCGCCGGAAGGATCACCACTGTGTCCGTCTCGGTGGCGGCGGTCTCGAGGCCGTCGAGCACGCGCACGTCCTCGTCGTTGAGATAGACGTTGACGTAGCGGTTCAGGCCCCCGTCGGGGCCGAAGAGCTGGCGCTCGGCATCGGGATGCTGCTCGGCGAGCGAGCGCAGGATCTCGCCGACGGACGCGCCGCCCGCGTCGACCTCCTTCTCCCCGCCCACGGACGGGCGGAGGACGGGTGGAATGCGGACTCGGGCCATGGGTGAGCCGGGCAGGCTAGCCGGCCGCGGCGCAGAACGCCTCGTAGTCCGGGAAGACGCCCATCTCCTCGTCGGTGATGCTCTCGGGGTCCCGGGCGCAGATCGGGCACTCGGGGTCGCGGCGGACCTTGACCTCCTGGAAGGTCGTGGCCAGCGCGTCGTAGAGCAGCAGGCGCCCGACAAGCGAATCGCCTTCGCCGATGATCAACTTGATGACCTCGGTCGCCTGGAGGAGGCCCATCGTGCCCGGAAGCACGCCGAGCACGCCGTTGGCGCCGCACGAGGGCGCGAGCTCCGCCGGAGGCGGCTCGGGGAACAGGCAGCGATAGCACGGGCCGTCGTAGGGCTTGAACACCGAGAGCTGGCCCTCGAAGCCGAGGATCGCGGCACTTACGACCGGGACCTGGAGGCGCACCGAGGCGTCGTTGAGCAGGTAGCGGGTCGGGAAGTTGTCAAGCCCGTCGACGACGACGTCGTAGCCGCCCCGATCGGTGAGGATCTCCATGATGTTCGAGGCGTCCAGGCGCACCGGGTACTTGACGACCTCGACGTCGGGGTTGAGCGCGGTGATCGTCTGCTCGGCCGAGTCGACCTTCGGCGTCCCGATCCGCGCGGTGTCGTGGATGACCTGGCGCTGCAGGTTGGAGAGGTCGACGTCGTCGTCGTCGACGATGCCCAGCGTGCCCACGCCCGCCGCGGCGAGGTAGAGCGCGGCCGGCGAGCCCAGCCCGCCGGCGCCGAGCAGGAGGACCTTGGCTTCGAGGAGCTTGCGCTGGCCCTCGAGCCCGACCTCGGGCACGAGCAGGTGGCGCGAGTAGCGCTCGCGCTGCTCCTTGGTCAGCGACTTGGGGACCTCGACGTCGTAGCCGCGGTCCTTCCACAGCGTGATCCCGCCCTTGAGCGACTCGACGTTGTCGTAGCCGAGCTCTTCCTGGAGGGTCTTGGCGGCGAGCGCCGAGCGGTTGCCCGAGGCGCAGTAGAGGATCACGTGCGTGTCGCGGTCGGGGACCGCGGCCTCGATGCGGGACTCCAGGTAGCCGCGCGGGACGTGCTTTGCGCCCGGGATGTGGCCGGCGTCGAACTCCTCGGTCTCGCGGACGTCGACGAGGACGGTGCCGTTGCCGTTCTGCGAGCGCGCCTCGGACGGGTCGATCTCCGAGACCTGCTCCTTGATCCGCCGAATCAGCTCTGCTCCTGAGGTGCTCACCTCAAATCTCCTGAATTTCGCTCGGGGTTCATTGCTTCAGGAAGTATAGCGACTCCGATCCGGGTCCTTAACGACTCGGAGCGCCCCGACCTCGCGGTCGTGACGCTCCGAATGCTAGGCCCAATGTGCTGCGATCCAAAGCGCGCCCCCGGTCGCCACCGGGGGGAAACGTTCGTGGAGTCGGTCGCACGAGCAGTATCGCCGGAAGGCCGCGATGACGATATGGGGTCAGCACCCCAGATCGCGTCCTCCGAATGCCGGGTCCCTTGAGCATGCGCAAGCCGAGCCTCCTGACGCAGGTCCTGCTGATCAACAGCCTCCTCGTCGCCGTGGTGGCGGTCGGGGCGACAGCGTTCGCGGTGAATCCGGACGGAGGGACGATCGAGGGAGGCGGGCTCGTGCTCACCCTCGGCATCCTGCTGACCGTGCTGGCCAACAGCTTCCTGCTTCGGCGCCGCTTCGCCCCGCTCGAGCGGCTGATCGCGACCATGGAGGAGGTCGACCTCTCCGCGCCCGGGCTGCGCGCGGCCGACCGGCGCCTGGACTCCTCGGACGTCGTACGGCTAAACGCGGCCTTCAACCGCATGCTCGAGCGCTTGGAGGCGGAGCGGCGGGCGGCGGCCAGCGGCGTCCTGCGCGCCCAGGAGCAGGAGCGCCACCGTCTCGCCCGAGACCTCCACGACGAGGTCAATCAGGCGCTCACGGCGATCGTCCTGCGACTTCAGGCCTCGATGCGCCACGCGCCGCCCGAGCTCGAGCGCGAGCTGGGAGAGACCAAGCGGCTGGCCGCCCAGGCGATGGACGAGCTGCTCCATCTCGCCCGGGAGCTGCGGCCCACCGCACTCGACGACCACGGCCTCCTCCCGGCCCTCCACGCCCAGGTCCGCGACTTCGGGGAGCGCACCGGCATCGACGCGGAGTTCCGCCGCTACGGAGTCATTCCCAAGCTCTCCGACGAGCAGCAGCTGGTCATCTACCGCGTGACCCAGGAGAGCCTTTCCAACGTCGCCCAGCACGCCGCGGCACATCACGTCCGGGTGGAGCTCTCGTTCACCGGGCGGACGGTCCTGCGGGTGCGCGACGACGGTCGCGGCTTCTCGCCCATGACCCGGGCGCGCAACGGCGGCCTCGGTCTCTCCGGCATGCGCGAGCGCGCACTGCAGATCGACGGGCGCCTGGCGATCCGTTCAGACGCCCGCTCGGGCACCCAGGTCGAGCTGGTGATGTGAGCCCATGCGGATCCTGATTGCCGACGACCACGGCATCGTGCGCAGCGGCCTGCGGCTGCTGCTCGAACGCCAGGGCGACATCCAGGTCATCGCCGAGGCGGGCGACGGCATCGAGGCGCGCGACCTCGCGCTAGAGCACCGCCCCGACCTCGCGATTCTCGACGTCGGGATGCCGAGGATGACCGGGCTGCAGGCGACGCGCGAGATAAAGGCCTACGCACCCGGTGTCAGCGTGGTGATGCTCTCCATGCATGCCGACGAGCGCTACCTCTTCGAGGCGCTCAAGGCGGGCGCGTCGGGTTACGTGCTCAAGGCCGAGGCCGACCAGGATCTCGTGGCCGCGGTCCGGGCGGTCCAGCGCGGCGAGCCGTTCCTGACCAACGCGGCCGAGCGCTCGCTCGTGCGCGAGTGGATGGCCGACGACTCCACGGGGCCGCGCGAGCCGTTGACTCCCCGCGAGCGCGAGGTCGTAAAGCTCATCGCCGAGGCGCACACCAACCGCGAGATCGCCGAGACCCTGCACCTCGCCGAGAAGACCGTGGAGTCCCACCGCGCCAACGTGCTGCGCAAGCTGGGGATGCGCGACCGGGTCGAGCTCGTGCGGTACGCGATCCGGCGAGGTTTGGTGGAGCCGTAGGCGCGGGCTCGCGCTCGGGCCGCCCGGGCGCGCCAGCGAACGGCGGGCAACGAGGGAGGGCGGTCCTGGTCCTGTGGCGTTCTGCGCCGGCTCGACCGCGCCTGGCGCGGTTCAGCCGGCGCAGAAGGAGCTGGGCCCTGTGCTCGCCCGGTTCGTACCCTTGACGCGTGCACCCTCGCCTCCGGCTCGTCCTCATCGGCCTCGTCGCCTGCGCCGCCGCGGCTGTCGCGGGGGTGTCGCTTGCCGATCGTGGCGACTCCGCTTCGCCGGCCGGCGCTGGGGACAGCTTTCGCGGCGCGCTGCGGCCGCGCGGTGTACCTCCGAAGGACTTCGTCCTGCGCGATCAAGACGGCCGTTTGGTGAGCCTTGCCGACTACCGCGGCAAGGTCGTCGCGGTGACCTTCCTGTACTCCACCTGCAGGGATACCTGCCCCATCCTCGCCGACCAGATCCGTGGTGCGCTGGATGATCTCGGGAGCGCGGCGCCGCCCGTCCTGGCGGTCAGCGTCGACCCTGCCGGTGACACGCCGGAGCGGGCGCGAGCGTTTCTGCTCAAACGCCGGCTCACCGGGAGGATGCGCTTCCTGCTCGGCACCGAGGCCCAGCTCGAGCC